>JAJRUQ010000005.1 GCA_024277705.1 Gammaproteobacteria bacterium | reverse complement strand
GTCTATGGGGGGTGTTTTATTAAAAAGCGCGCTGAATTTATCAGTTCAATCCAGTAACATCAAGTAATAATGCGTTAATATAGGACGTATGTAATATGTGTGAACTATGCAAATAGCCACAGGTCTATGTGTCAACATTTATATTTTTGAGGAGAAAGCATGTTTCCGGTGAGATCTTTATTATTGTCGATAGTTCTTCTAACCATGGTTTTTACATCAGCCGTTTCTGCTGCTCTGCCGGCTTATGCGGATGGTCAGCCGCTGCCGAGTCTGGCACCAATGATAGAAAAAATTCGCCCGGCCGTAGTGAATATTGCGACGCGTGGTTCGGTGGATGTGCAGTCGAATCCCTTGTTAAACGATCCTCTGTTCCGGCGCTTTTTTAAAGGTTTTGAGAACATGCCGCAGCGAAAAGAGGTCAAAAGTCTGGGCTCTGGCGTTATTATCGATGCGGATGCCGGTTATATTGTCACCAATCACCATGTGGTTGAAGGTGCCGATGAAATTGCGGTCACCCTGCATGATGGCCAGCAGCTGGAGGCTAAAGTAGTGGGGTCTGATCCGGAAGCGGATGTGGCTATTTTAAAAGTAGAATATGACAAGCTTCAATTAACCCATATTCCTTTTGCAGATTCGTCTGAACTGCGGGTCGGTGATTTTGCGGTTGCCATCGGCAATCCTTTTGGTCTCGGGCAGACCGTCACGTCCGGCATCATCAGTGCGCTGGGCCGGACCGGTCTGGGGATTGAAGGTTATGAAGATTTTATTCAGACCGATGCGTCGATTAATCCGGGCAATTCCGGCGGCGCACTGGTGAACTTGCGTGGTGAACTGATCGGCATCAATACCGCTATTCTCTCGTCTGGCGGCACGGGTAATGTCGGCATCGGTTTTGCTATACCGATTAATATGGTGCGCCAGCTGGCAGAACAGCTGATTGAATATGGTGAAGTGCGAAGAGGGATGCTGGGTGTCATTATGCAGAATCTGACACCGGAACTGGCCGGAGCGTTTGGTCTGGATCGGCACCAGGGCGTGGTGATTTCACAGGTTGTTGATGACTCTGCGGCCAGTAAAGCCGGTTTAAAAGTAGGTGATGTTATTTCTGACATAAACGGTGTGGCGGTGAAGAGTGCATCCGGTATGCGGAATATGGTGGGTTTGATGCGAGTTGGCGCGAAAATGGATATCACCGTGATTCGGGACGGTAAAGAGAAAACGCTGGTCGCTTATATTGCCGATGAAGTTGAACAGTCACTTTCCGGTGAAAAACTTAATCCCCGGCTGGCCGGTGCCATACTGGAGAGTCGCGATGAAGGCAGTGGTCAGTATCTGGTGGTTGCCAATGTGGTTCGTGGCAGCGTTGCCTGGAATGCGCGCTTGCGGAAAGGGGACTTGATTCTTTCGGTCAACCGGGCACCGGTAAAAACACTGGCTGACCTGAAGAAAATGGTGAAATATACCGATAAGCAGATATTGTTTAATGTGCAGCGTGGCCAGACAGCTTTGTTTATTCTCATACAGTAAACAAAGTTTTAAGTTGGCAGTTTGCTGTTAAAAGCAAATAATTAATAAAAAGCGGTTCATATTGGTTTAGTTTTTTTAAATATTACTGCCAACTTTCTTTATAGGTCATTATGGACCCAGCGTTCGCCGTTTTCTGTGATTTCTTTTTTCCAGAACGGCGCACGCTTTTTTAATTCTTCCATTAAAAAGCGGCAGGCATCAAATGCCTGGGCACGATGAGCTGACCATGCCACGGTAAGAACAATGGGTTCATCGGGATAGATGTCACCAAAACGGTGGATAATCAAACAGTCGTCCAGAGCGAATTTTTCATTACCTTGCTGGCAGAGATTATCCAGAAAATGCTGGGTCATCGCCGGGTAATGTTCCAGCACCATGTGGCTGACCGATGTTTCAATATTAAAGTCACGCATGGTACCGACAAAACTGGCGGTGGCACCATAATGCCCGGATTGCAGGTGCGCTGACTGGTGGCGTTGAATTTCATCCCAGGGGTTGAAAAGGCTATCTAGCAGTATTGCCGGCATTGTTGATCAGCCGCCGGTTACCGGTGGAAAAAATGCCACTTCATCACCATCCTGAACCAGGACGTCGGCTTTGACATATTCCATATTGATGGCGCACAGTGTGTTATCAGGCATGGCGATACCATTACTGGCCAGTTGCCAGATTTCAGAAATATCAAGCCCTTCACTGTAGGCAAGAGAGATCTGCTGCTTACCGACAAGCTCACGCAAACTGGCAAAAAAATGTACATCAATGCTCATGCAGGTATTTTATACGATTTTACGTGGTTTTGTTATTTTGATGTTAATGTGAAACCGTAAAGCCGGTAATATATCATCCCGTAAAATGGCATAATAGCGAGCCAGATACAGCAGCCAGATATAACGGTAAATATAATGACAAACGACAAACTCAACCATTTTAATCAGCGTGGTGAAGCACACATGGTGGATGTGGGTGATAAAAGCAGCACGCAACGTATAGCGGTTGCCGAAGGCATGATAGTGATGCAGGCAGAAACCTTGCAGCGTATTGTGCAGGGTGAACATAAAAAAGGAGATGTTCTCGGTGTCGCGCGTATTGCCGGTGTGATGGCGGCAAAAAGAACCGCCGACCTGGTTCCACTCTGCCACCCTTTGCAATTGACGCATGTGGATATTCAGTTAAAACCGGATGCAAAAAAACAATGTGTGTACTGTATTGCAGAAGTTAAAACCAGCGGGCAAACCGGGGTTGAGATGGAAGCCTTAACCGCAGTGCAGATTACCCTGTTAACCATTTACGATATGTGTAAAGCCATGGATCGGGGTATGACAATGAATAATATATGCCTGCTGAGTAAAGCCGGTGGTAAATCCGGCCAATGGCATAAAACCGGCTAGCCCGGGCGAGCGTCCTTCGTTATTGTTCTGATACTATAGGGCTGTAATCCATGAGCAGAAAAAGGTAAGAATAAAAAATGAAAGTAATCCGCCGTCTAATAAAATTCTTTTTTGGTTTTTTAGCATTATTGCTTATCGCATTATTTGCTTTTGTGCTGACGTTTGATGCTAATAATTATAAACCGTTGATTATCGAGCAGGTTGAAACTGCTACCGGTCGTGAATTTATCATTGACAGTGAGATAGAACTTTCAATATTTCCCTGGATTGGTCTGAAAATTGAAAACGTCAGCCTGGGCAATGAAAAAGGATTTAAAGCCAAACACTTTGCCGCCATCAAACAGCTGGATATTAAAGTTAATGTACTGCCACTGTTAAGACAGGAAGTGGAAATAAACACCATCCGGTTACACGGATTAAATGTTTCGCTGGAAGTGGCAAAAAATAAAACCAATAACTGGTCCAGCCTGTCTCAGCCTGCCACGACCGGTGAAACTGCCGGGAAGCCTGGCAGCGTCACACCCGAAGCAGATAAAGCCGGCACTCCCGTACCGCAGGAAACGTCGACAACCGCTGCCGGTTTGCCATTACAGTCTTTAAAAATTAAAGGCTTTGAATTTATTGATGCGGTTATTGTTTATGACGACCGCAGTAGTAAGACAAAAACCACGGTATCCGGGTTAAACCTGATAACAAACGAGATTCGGTTTGAGCAGCCGGTTCAGCTAAGCTTTGCGGCGCACATTGTAAACAGTGAGCCGGCCATTAATACACAAATTAATTTAGCAACGCAGTTAACTTTTAACAAAGCATTAAATGAATTTGATTTTCGTGATTTTATTTTTACGGTACTGACCGATGCGAATGAATTCATTCCGCAAAAAGAAAAAATAGAAATCAGGGCTGATATTAATGTGTTGCTGGAAGAACAGCGTGTATTACTGAAAAAGGTAAAGTTATCAGCGCTGGGTATCAATACCTTAATGGATATACGGGTAACACAGTTTTCACAGGCACCTGTGATTCAGGGCGAGGTGAATGTTCAGTCCTTTAATGCGCGTAAGGTGGCCAGTCGGGTCGGGATTGAATTACCGGAAATGGCAAAGGCAGAAGCGTTAAGTTCTCTGGCACTGAAAACAAAGATAAGCCTGCGCGATGATAAGTTTCAGGCCAATGATTTTCAGTTAATGCTGGATGAAAGCACACTGTCCGGCTGGATTCATATTCTTGATATCAATAAACAGCAATTACGTTATGAGCTGGCATTTGACCGTTTGAATATCAACGATTATATGCCACCGGTGGTTGCCTCGCCGCCAGCAAAAACTGATAATAACGCTAACCGCAGTAATGTTGTCAAGGATAAGAGCACCCGCAACAAGGGCGCACAACCGGGGGCGAAAAATACAGATATCAGCAGCAGTGATGCCGCTACCGGTGACGAAAAAATAGAGTTGCCGGTGGACATGATGCGCCAGCTGGATATCCAGGGGGACTTTAGTATTACCCGCCTGACGGCGCTGGATTATGACATCAAACAGTTTTTATTAAGCACAAAAGCAAAAAACGGCATTATTGATATTAAACCGTTGTCCATGCAATTGTTACAGGGGCAGGTGAAAACAGCGGTAATCATCAATGTGCGTAAGGAGATACCGGCTTATGCGATCGATCTTAAGGCCCGGCAGATACAGGTTGCAACCGTCATTAATCCTTTTCTTGAGGGTGTCATGGGAGAGAAACCCCTTAGCATGGAAGGTCGGGTCAATTTCAGCATGGCGGTCAAAACAGCAGGCGAATCGATCAACCAGCTTAAACGGGCGAGCAAAGGAAAAATTATTCTGGATATGAAACAAACTGCAGTACGTGGTTTTGATCCGGAATATTATATGCGCTCATCGGTGTCTGATTATGTCAGCTCGAAAGGCCTGAATATGACTGATGCCATTATGAGCAATTATAAGCCGCGCCAGGTCACTGTGTTTGACAAAATTTATAGTACGATCAATCTGGCGCAGGGCAAAGCACGCACCAATGATTTTATTATGTCATCAAAACGTGTGCAGGTGGGTGCCAGCGGGTATGTCGATATTATCGACAACAAACTGGATATGATGACGTCTATCACCCTGCCGCGTGGCAAAACCACCGTTGAAAAAATACTGGACGATCCGATGTATGTTCGTGTTTACGGGCCGTTTGACGCTCTCGAATACAAACTGGATAGCAGTCGGCTTAAAAAATCGACCACCGACGTTCTTCGTAATAAAGCGAAAGCGAGATACGAGATGGAGAAAAAAAGGCTGGAAGCCAAAGCAAACGCAGAAAAGCAGCGTTTATTAAATAAGGCCAAAGCCGAAGAGCAGCGTTTAAAAGAAAAAGCAAAGAAAGAGCAGCAACGTGCTGAAGAAAAAGCCAGGCAGGAATTGAAAAAAAATACTGACTCCTATAAAGACAAGTTAAAAAACAAGCTCAAAGATTTGTTTTAAGGGAGTTGCAGTGAGTTCATTTGCTAGCCGTTTATTGCGATGGCATAAACAACACGGGCGTTTTGACCTGCCCTGGCAGAAAGATCGTTCACTCTATCGCGTCTGGGTCTCGGAAATTATGCTGCAGCAAACCCAGGTTGCGACCGTGATTCCTTATTTCGAACGTTTCCTGCAGCGGTATACGGATATTGCCGAGCTGGCAGCCGCACCGCTGGATGAGGTGCTGTTGCACTGGGCAGGGCTGGGTTATTACAGCCGTGCCAGAAACCTGCATAAAGCGGCACTGCTCATCGTACAAAACCATCAGGGAGAATTTCCACAGCAATATGATGCGGTGCTCGCCTTACCGGGCATCGGGCCGTCAACCGCCGGTGCCATCCTTGCCCAGGCGCTGGGTCAGCGTCACGCAATTCTCGATGGTAATGTGAAACGGGTACTGGCACGCTATAAAGCCATTGATGGCTGGCCGGGAAAACCGGCGGTAGAAAAGCAATTATGGCACTTTGCTGAAATCTGTACTCCGGCGTCTGATGTCGTAAATTATACCCAGGCCATCATGGATCTGGGAGCAACCGTGTGTAAACGCTCCTCGGCCTTATGTGAGTGCTGCCCGTTACAACCGGACTGTCTGGCATATCAAAATCACCGGGTTGCCGAGTTACCGGGGCGCAAGCCGAAAAAAGTTCTGCCGGTACGACAAAAACGTTTTTTAATTATTCGCAATCAACACGGTGAACTGCTTATGGAAAAACGACCGCCAACAGGCATCTGGGGTGGTTTATGGAGTTTGCCTGAACTGAACATGGATCAGTCTGTCGAGCAGGCAATGCAGCAGTACGGGTGTTTACGTGCCGATAAAACCAGTGATTTAACGGTATTTCGCCATACTTTCAGCCATTTTCATCTGGATATTACTCCGTGTGAAGTGCAGATAAGCGCCGTCGCGGACGAAATAGCCGATAAAGGGAAGTACCAGTGGTATGCCGATATCAGTCAACTTGCCCTCGCCGCACCGGTCAGCAGCATTCTGCAAACAGAAATAGACTGAAAATATCAACAAGAAACTTGACTCAGAGGCAATGAGTCTATTAAATACGCATCCTTTGAGCAGAATCCCTTTTCTCTCAATTAAAGCAGTCATTGCACAAAATCTGGCCGAATAGCTCAGTTGGTAGAGCAGCGGATTGAAAATCCGCGTGTCCCTGGTTCAATTCCAGGTTCGGCCACCATTTTTTTCATACTCATCCCACTTTTTAATTTCAGCTACCGTGCAATATGTGCCGAATTGAACCAGCAGGTTAAATTATTCGGCGCATCCATGCGCCTCACCCTACGGGTTCGCCCTGAAAAGCAGGGCTTATGAAAAGTCGTTCCAGACGATTTTTTCCAGGTTCGGCCACCATTTTTTAGTATTTCAAACAGTTACCTGGCTTGTTCTATCAACCATGTGTAACGCTATCTAAATCCCCATTGCTACACCATTGCTACGTTTTCGTGAGGGGCGCACTCACGAGGGGTCGGAGTCATTTTACTCAAGTGCCAGTGTTGCTTGTTGTTACAGTAAAAAAGGGACGCTACCCTTTTTATCAATAATGTTGCAACCAGCCTCGCCTGGATAGGCTTGATAGTCTTCATCCGCAAAAAACACGTTTTTACGTTGCTTGCCTCTCTGGGAAATGTGGCGTGATATTGCTGTCTTTGGTAGTCTGGCTATAGCAACTCCTTTGCTGTGTTTTATCGTTAATGTACGGTTAGGGAAATATAACACGCACTTGTACCCTAAAAAGGGTAGCGTCCCCTTTTCCCTCCCTTTTTTCCAATTATTCATCAGTATCTATGTCAGTCGAGTCATTTGTCGGTCCGCTGTTGTTTTCATCGGGTATTGATTTTTGTGGTGAAAAATCTGCATAGAACTTTAAAGCGGCAGGGTGTAAAGGCATGGAGATGCCCAATCGGGCAGTTTTATAGGAAATAAATCCTGCACGATAAAATGCCTGTGCGATTTCTTCTGATCCGTCTACCATCAACTGCAAATACTGTGTCACCACATCATCCGGTGTGTATATGCTGGTGGTTAACAGCGCGGACATGCCTAGTGTTACCACTGCTTCAGACTGTCCGGGATAGGTTTTTGCAGGTATCGGCAGGCCGTAATAGGTAAAGTTCTGTTCAACCAGCTTGCTGATGAGTGAATGTTCAAGTCCTATGAAGCGGATATCCTGCCGTCGTTGCGCAAGATTTTGTACAGCAGGATCTGGAATTGCTCCGGCAATAATGATGACATCGACCTCACCGTTCTCCAGGTCTTTGATGGAGTCATTGATGCCGGACATACGGGTATTTTTATTGTTCAACTGTGTAAAGCCGGCTGCCTGCCAGATACGTGCAGCGGTAAAACGGGTACCGGATTGCAGGCTGCCGATAGCGATTTTTTTACCCGGTATATCGGATAATGTTTTTATACCACTGTTTTTCAGTGTGATGACGTGGATGGCTTCGGGCCACAGACTGGCGATGGCTCGCAGATTGGGTGATGGCGGTTGACCTTCTTCTGACCAGCCCTTGTATAGCACTTCGGCGACGTCACTTTGCAGTAAAGCAAAATCAATTCGACCGGTATTTAAGCGGTGACCGTTTTCCAGGCTGCCTTCAGAAGCATAGTTATAGATTTTAAAATCATACTTTCCGGCATAGTCTGCATAGGCCTCACCAAACTTGTAATATGATCCCGAAGGCCAGCCGGTACCGAAAGTATGGAATCCATTCAATTTCGCGTGGCCAAGATCAATGCGTGCTAGTGCTCGTTGTAATTGGTTAACGGTTACCCTGTCTTTGTTGCTACGAACGGTATCTGACCTGGTTTTGAGTAATTGCCTGATGCCATCAATCACTGCGGCAGGGGAGTGAGTGTCCAGTGTTTCGGTAACGATTTTAGTGTCATCAAGTGTTATCGGGGTAAAGGTACTGGCAACCCATTCATTATTAAGCTGTTGATAGCCCAGGCGTCCGCGGATAAACAGGTGGTCACCTTTCTGGTTACCGGCGCTATTGATGCCTTCGATGCTGGTGGTTGCCGCACCCAGCACGGCGGCAAGTGTGCCGACATTCAGGCCTTGCCAGGAATTCAGATTATATTTACGCAGGAATTCAAGTTTGAGGTTGTAATAAACAAAAATGCCATCCATACCGTCAAGGCGCGGAGCAGTCCCTTTGCGGACGATTGTTACGGTACGAAACAGATCGTTGGCAAACTGCTGCTCAAGTCGTTGTTGAATCTCAATGTTCAGTGTAGCTTCATCGGGGCCGCGGCTGCAGGCACTGCTTAATGCAAACAGTGTCAGTAGCAGTGGATAGATAAAATAGCGCATAGTAACCGGTTCCTAGTGGTTCAGTCCGAAAACCGGTAGCATCAGATAAAGCTGGATAACACTGGCATTCAACAGGTCAATAAAAAAAGCCCCCATCAGCGGTACTACGATAAAAGCCTGTGGTGCCGGGCCGAAGCGTCTGGTTAGCGCACTCATGTTAGCTACTGCTGTCGGGGTTGCGCCCAGACCAAAACCGCAGTGACCGCCGGCAATGATGGCGGCATTATAATCTCTGCCCATAATATGCCAGGTGATATAACTGGCAAATAAAATCATTCCCAGTAGTTGTGCTGCCAGTAACGCCAGCAGGGGAACTGCCATGCTGACCATTCCCCACAGGTTCAGAGACATCAGCGCCATGACCAGAAAAAGAGACAGGCCGATATTGCCGATGAGGTCAACACTGGGTTGATGGGCGCTGGGTAGTCTTTTATGTATTGTAATATTGCGGATAATGACACCGACAAACATAGACCAGAAGATATCCGGCAGCATCATCACGTTTTCGGCAAACCACAGTGAAATCATTTTTCCGAAAATGATGCAGATCAGGACATAGAAAAATGCCAGTAGAAAAGTATCTTCATTGATCGGCGTATAACCACGGTCATCATGTTGCAGTACGATGCCGTGTTCATCTTCTGCTTTTACAGGCAGTTGAATATTATGCTTCTTTATCAAACGGCCGGCCACCGGTCCACCGATAACACCACCGAGAATCAGGCCTAAGGTGGCCACTGCCATCGCCATTTCCATCGCACCGGCGATATTACTGTTTTCAATAAACTGCTGGGCATAAGCTGCACCGGTGGCATGTCCACCGGACAGGGTAATGGAACCACTTAGCAGACCGATCAGCGGGTGCATGTCCAGGCTTAAAGCCGTCATCAGTCCGATACCGTCCTGCAGTAACAGGAAAAGCAGGCAGGCAACAATAAATAACAATAAATGTCTGCCGCCTTTGAACAGCATGCGCATATCCGCCCCCAGACCGACACAGGAAAAGAAAGCCAGCATCATGGGTGCCTTCATCTCCATATCAAAACCAAAACGTATATTAAAGTTGCCCAGTAAAAAACTGGCTAACAGTGCAAAAAGAAAACCGCCAACGACCGGGGTTGGAATATTGTTCTCACTAAGAAAACGCAGACGTGTTGTCAGAAAGTTACCGAGATACAGTATCAGTACAGAAAATCCAAGTGTTTGTACCGGGTCAAAATCAAGTGACATAATTAAACCGCCAGTATGTGTTTAACATCGCTGTAAATCATCCGACTTCCTTCAGCTCGCGCAGATCTTGCAAGCAGTTAATAGAGGTACCCTTAAATTTAAAAATGCAGATAATTTGATATTAACCCATCTGTCATCGCAATAGTGGCGGCTAAGTAATATTCCCCCTGATTTATGTTAACAGCAGCCCTCTTTTGTTAGCGGCTTATAAACGGTAAAATCCTGCGGTATGCAATCTAATTCCCAAACCGCCATTCCGGTTACGGTTCAGTCCGGCCGTCCTTCCAGCAAAATATCGATTAGTGCTGCAGCGCAACTTGATGTGCAGCAGGCTTATTTGGCCAGCCAGCGCCAGCGTTTTAAGGCGGAGATCAATCGCCTGACCGGCGGTGCGATGTTGCAGCTGTTGAGAACTGAAGGTCTGTTATCAGAGGAGGCGGAGAATCTTGGTTTTATGCTGACTTATGTTTATGCATGGAACTGGTTGCAGAAAAATATACATAGTGATTATCAGGAACAGGTTTTAGCCGCCTTTGGCAAAGGTGCGCAGGCATTTTTAATGCAGATGTTACTGCATAGCAAAAGTAGTGCTGACTTTATCCGGCGTTACAGCCTGTACTGGCAGAATTATCAGGGGCAGCCGCAGTTGCAGCAGCAACAGTTTATGCGCCTGCAGCAGAAAAAAAGCAATATGGATGAGCTGGTTCTTTATGTCGAGTCTGTGTGGAATTCGTTGCAGCTGTTAGACAAAAGTTTTGCTGTCGGCTATAAAGACCTGGCACGGCAGGAAAAGGAACGTTATGCCGATATGCTGGGAGGCGAGGACAGGCAGCGCCTGGCGCTGGTCGATCAACTTCCTGATACGCAAGAACTATCCCCGTTTAGCAAGCTTGGCATTATTCCCGCCATGGGCTGTCCGCAAACCTGCCGCCATTGTATGTTTATTTTTCGCCCGCTGATGAAAAATACCGATGATCCGGCGCCGTTGTATCAGATGATTGATCAGCTGACGACATCGGTGCTGTTTACCGGCGGCGATTTGAGTAAACAGCTGCCGCATTTTTATGATGCGATTAGCAGTATGCAACATGTCACTACGTTTGCTATTTTACTCAATGGTGACTTTGCCGATAACCGAAAAGTGACAGGGAATATACTGGATAAAATGGCCTCTGCCATTCGCCGGCGTTCGCCCACCTGGGCAAAAGCCAAAGTGATGCTGCAGATCAGTTTTGACGAGTTTCATCAGGAAGTGGTCGTGGATAAAAAAGGGATGTTAAACGAGCGTATCCCGGTCACCAAAATTGCCAATATTGTTGAAGCAGCGCCGAAGTATAACGATGAGATACAATTATGTCTGTTGCATAAACAGGGTTATCTGAATTTTTCCATGGACCTGTTTCGGAAAGGTGTGTTTGCACGCTTGAGCAATGAACTGGGACGACGTGGACATCAGGTTCAGGTTTTATCTTCAGCTCCATCTTCACGGTTAAAACGCAATCCGCTTAATCCTGAGCAGCCGGCAGCATTGATCAAAGATGCCACTTTTGTTCTGGCAAAATACCCGGATGCCCCCATGTTGCTGACCAGTACGACTATCGACGCTTATGGTCGTGCCAATATGATGGCCTTGCACGAAGCGGTGAATGAACGTGATTTGCTGCAGCAGATGCTGGATGGCAAGGGTACCGGGGGGGAAACCTTTGATAAAGATATTATGTTCTGGTTTAACGGCTGGGCCACACTGTTTTCGGCGGTGCACATGTGCCTGGGCAATGTGTTTGAAGATGGTATTGAACTGATCAGAAAACGACAGCTCAAGGACCCGTTAAGCAATGCACTGCACCGGTTTGATCTGCGTCTGCTGGATTATTACCGGCAACAGCGGGATGATCTTGATGAAATAATTGAACATTCCACCAGTCCGCACCATTTGTTTCACACAATTACGGAAGACAGTGAGTTGCGTTTGTTTATGACGCAGCGTTTGATTGCGGAAGATTTTAGTTAATGAACGATAAAAGTGTGCGTTTAAAAATGGTACTGCAAATGCATCGAGTTATAGTTACTGCCGCCTTTTATCCTGCCGAAGGATGAAGAAATTTCAAAGACTGATGAACGGTGATGTATACCGATACCGAAATATAAATCGTTGATTGCCGTTACGCCAAAAGCATCACCCAGACTGAAGTCGAAAGTAAGGTCAATATAATTTATCAGGCTGCTGGCAGTATATCCCTTTGTGTCCATTTCTCTTTGTTCAATATGGCTGACGTCTTTAATATAGGAAAGACCTTCCGCAAAACCCACTCGCCAGTGTAGTGGCCAGTTGATATTGTAATAAGCTTTAATGCCCAGTACATATTCATTGCTGGGCTGTGAGTTATAGTTAATGGTGCAGGCGCTGACACCGTCACAGGGGCTGCTGTCCAGTCCGGAAAATTCTGTACTGTTGATGCCTTCGCCCGGGTAAAGTGTCTGGCTGTAGGGGTCGGCTTTGAGGTGACGAACGATACCGGTGGTCAGGTAGAGGTCAATGGCTTCATTGCCGAACAGGCTGTCGGCAATGGGGTGGCCGTAAAAAAGAGATGTCATTTGATTGTTCTGCGGGTCACCTTCCCAGTTAAGGCTCAATATTTCACTGAGGTCGGAAGGTGTGGCAAATCCATAAGCTACGCGAAAATAAGGTTTTGCTTTTAGTGACGGTGATTTTGTTTTTGTTTTATTGTTAAAGATGGCGATGCCAAAATAAACTTCACCCACGGTTGCGTTTTTGATGCTTGCCGGGTTTCGGGTGTTACGGTCCAGTGTGGTTAGTTGTGCAGCGCCCAGCAGATAAAAATTATTGCTTACGTGATAACGAACTTCGCTGCCAATAGTTAAATCCAGGCCGTTGCCGATTTTATTATCAATGTTGTTTGCCGGGTTATCGGGATCAATAAAACCGTCAAGACCATAATAGTAGTCATTAAAGCGGGCGCTTTTAAAACGCAAAGTGGCGTAAGGCAGCAGTTGCCATGATCCTGACTGCCAGCGGTAACGTGCATCCACTGCAGAGTATACGCGGCTGTCATTGTCACTCAATAACTCAATATTGGTTTCAAGGTTATCGGCAAGACGATATTTAATCTGTACGCCAGCATCGAGTGAATTGGTCTGAACAATAGTCTGGAACTCTTCAGGTATGTCTACATAGCGGTAGCGCGCGAACAGGCTGAACTGCCATTGTTGTTTGTTATATAACCTGAGGCCACCGTTTAAGCCATTCATAAAGAAATAGTCACCGTCATAATACATCTGCGGTATAAAGTCGGTGACCTGTTCTTTTTCGGCCGGGTAGGGTACTTTGGCAATGCGCAAACCGGTTGCTAGTCCCCAGTCTTTTTCAGCAATGGTAACCGCCTGACTGGTCAGGCTGAAGCAGAAAAACAGGAGCAGGGAAAATAACAGATTGTTCATTTTTATAAAGTGGTATGAAGGATTGGTAAGGTGGTTTATCTGGCGCTGCGCAAGTATGAAAAAATGCGGATGATTTTAACGTAAATAATGGTTTTTTATTTAGCAATAAGCTGAAAACAGGAAATATTGTTTTAAAAGCAGGGTTTCATGCTATATATTGAATAATCATGGATCAGAGCTTCTTTGCATAATAATAAAAATAATCAAGGGATTGAAATGACAGGGTGAATAAATGCTTCCTAAATTCCTTTATGAAATCTTGCCATACATGTATTTGACGGTCAGTCTTGGTGGCGGGCTGGTGATTAACTCAATGCTGGTGTTTATTGCGTCAGTGTTACTGATGGCTACCGGTATTCTGGTGTTAACCATGCGCATTACACATCGGCGGGAAATACGGCGACTTAATCATTGATGTTATAATGATATGTTTTAGTGCCGGACTTTAGTGTTATTGTCATAGGCTATTACTGCGTTTTACCGCAATATGACGAGGAATCCTGAGATTGGGTTAGGCTAAGTGTTTTAAGATCTCTCACGCTGCTCGAGATGACAGTTATTACTTGTAGAGATGACAGTTATTACTTGTAGAGATGACAGGTGTTACTTGTAGAGATGTCAGGTGGTATAGCGATGTCAGGTATTATAAGGATGGCCGGGTTGTTGCCAGGGTTGTCCGCTCATGGCATATCGCCGCAAGATTCATTTCTGTTTTTCCAGATACTGTGACCAGTCACGGCTGTCATCGCCAAATACAAAGAAAAAAGGGTTTAGCAGGCTGTCTTTAGTGTTGTACAGCAGCGGGCTCATATCGGTTTTTGTAATGTAACCACCGGCTTCAGTTACGATGCAGTGTGCAGCGGCGCTATCCCATTCCGAGGTTGGCCCCAGACGCGGGTACAGATCAGCACGGCCTTCAGCAACCAGACAGAATTTTAATGAACTGCCCATACTCAGGTTTTTTACATCACCCAGTTTTTTCATATATTGCTGCATCATTGCTGAGCCGTGTGAGCGGCTGCCGGCAACGGTAAGCTGTTTGCCATCAAGTTTTTTTACGGCAATAGCGTGGGCTTTGCCCCTGTTTTCAGTCTTGAAACAACCGCCGTCCTGCCATGCATAATAGTCAACATCCAGCACCGGCACATTAATCACACCAAGAATACTTTGATGTTGATGAATCAGTGCAATGTTGACGGTAAATTCACCGTTACGCTTGACGAACTCTCTGGTGCCGTCCAGCGGGTCTACCAGCCAGTAGGTTTGCCAGCGGCCGCGTTCGGTAAACGGTACCCGGGTGGATTCCTCAGATAATACCGGAATATCAGGCGTGAGTGCTTTCAGGCGTTTGATGATCAGCCGGTGTGAGGCCAGGTCGGCATCGGTCAGCGGTGATTTATCCGCTTTCTCGACGACGTTGAAGTCGGCACTGTTGTAAACCGTTAAAATGGCATCACCGGCTTCACGGGCAATGCTGAGACATTCAAGACAAAGTTTTTTCAGGTTTAGAGAGTGATTCATGAAGAACATTGTTTCGTGTTAATCGAAAATTCCTGTTGCTGTTGTTTCCTGCGGTAGGCTACATTGTATAATACCTGCATGATGACAAACTAGGAAGCTGAAAAAATTATGGGCAGAGTTATTCCCTGGCAGGAAATAAAGACCGTTTTACTGGATATGGATGGTACTTTACTGGACCTGCATTTTGATAACCATTTCTGGTTGCAGCATGTGCCTTTGTGTTACGCGCAAAAACATGATTTGCCGCAAGCAGAAGCACATAAACAGTTAATGCACCGATATTCTGAAGTGCGCGGTAGCCTGAACTGGTACTGTGTGGATTTCTGGACACGGGAGTTATCATTGGATATCGAACAATTGAAACATGATCTTGCTGAGAAAATTGCCATTCGGCCTGATGTGGTCGAGTTTCTTTCGTGGTTAAACAGCAAAAATAAACGGGTGGTACTGGTGACCAATGCACACCCGGCAAGTTTGAATTTAAAAATGGATAAAACCGGTTTGCATGTACATTTTGATAAAATTATCAATGCCCATGAGATTGGCCTGGCTAAAGAACATGCCGGCTTCTGGGAAAAGTTGCAGACGGTTGAGGCTTATGAAAAATCACAAACCATGTTGATTGATGATAATCTGGAAGTACTGGATAGCGCTCATGATTATGGCATTAAATATTGTTACGGTATTTTGCAGCCTGACAGCCAGGCAGGGCAGGTTGAAAGTGAAAAATATACGGTGCTGAACAGGTTTAGTGAAATAATCTGATGGCGGGTATTGAGGCGGTCTGCTGGGGCGGATTAAGCCGGCATTGAAACCTTCGCTGCACAGTGCCACACAGTTATTTTTTGTCCCAGGATTTAAAGCGCTGCTTGCAATATTTTAATAGATCAAAATAGTTTTCAAAATATAACTCGAAACCGTCTTCTGACGGGGCATCAAATTCGCAGTAGTCATTGGTGTGTTGCCGGCAAATCTCCGGGCGTTCATTATAAATACCGCAGTCTCCGTTAATCTGCAGGTGCTGGCATGAGCCATCAACCAGCAGGGTCCAGCCATCTTCGTCTTTATATATTTTTACGTTGTGATGTGATACTTGCCATAATAACTGGCGGAAGTCTTCTTTTGACCGGGGGGTGTCGATATGTTGAGTAACATAAGTGCAGCAGATTGAGCCAGTGCAGAAAGAACATTTGTTTTCACTGGTGACTTTTATACCGTTTATTTTTTTCGTCATCGATATTCCTTATAAGCCAATCTGGCTGAGCGACCCGGTTTTCTTCAGCAGGAAACTACCATTATTCTGTTTTTTTGCAAACATGGCCAGGCTTTGCCTGAGACTGTTTTTTGTGCCTGCTGTCGGGGCGAAAGTCAGGTCGATAGCATAATCCTGTTCCGGTATTAATTCTGCTTTACCGCTGATTTTTATCTCGCCACCTTTATTTGAAATGCTGGCGAGCAGTGTTTCATGCTCAGATTCTGACAGGCTGATGTCGACCTCACCGAGTGAGGCTGATTCCATTACCGTAACGGTTGCGCCTGACCAGTTGATGTTGCCAGTGATCAGTGGTAATTCACCCTGTTGCCATTGTGCACTTTCTATATTAATTGTGAGTTGACCATCAAGTTGCACCATTGGAATATTGCTTAATTCGGCAAGCTGCTTTGCCTTGATGCTGGCATTGAGATCATTGAGGTACATGCGCCCGAACAGAGAGATGCCTGCTTCGGTGCTGATTTTGCTGTCAAGGTAACGGGTGTTGATATCAACAGCAGCTTTACCGGTTAATAGTTTCCAGGGTTTAAAAGACCATTGTGTCTTGTGTAGTTCGGCATAGCCATCAATGTCGATTGAATAAGCACTGCCGCTCCACAGGTTGCCGCTGACACCATTAATATAAATGGTGGTGTTTTCATTGATTAATTCAGTGACAGGTTTTGCCGGTATGGTGGCAATTAATAATACGAGATATGATATAACCGCAGTGAGTAGATAATGCTTTGTTTTCATGGATACAG
>JAJRUQ010000104.1 GCA_024277705.1 Gammaproteobacteria bacterium | reverse complement strand
TTCTGTGGTTGAACTCAGGGAAATTTTACAGCCCGTGATACGGCTCACTTCAGCAAGGATAACAGGGTCGGGCGAAGCATAATGCAACAGGTTGACGGCGGCATCTTCGATCTGACCGATTAATACACCATGCCGCTTGGCAAATGCGTAAGGTAATATCTGTGCCGTCAGCGGGACAGGTAAATCCTCGCCCGGAGGCTCACCGTCAACTAGAGTAACGACCTCATCAACACTTGATGACGCCATCAGTCATCATCCCAGTCATCAAAATCATCAAGTTCGACACGCGTTTTTTCAGTTGTATGTTTTGAACGGTCGACTTCTTCTATCGGTGGTAACCTGGGTTCTGCACCATCCAGTAAACCAAAACTTTCATCTTCTCTATCGTATGCGTCACTTTCAATACCACGGAGGTAATTATATTTCTCGTTGGTCACAAAAGCCGCATCTCTATGATCACGCAAAATGGTTGGCCGCAAAAAAACCATCAGGTTCTGTTTTGTTTTTTTGGTACTTTCCGTACGGAATAACCAGCCTATAAGTGGAATATCACCAAGCAATGGAACTTTACTTTTGGTATCAGACACCTCTTCCTGTATCAATCCACCTAATATCAGCAAGCCGCCATCGTCAACCAGAACACTGGTTTTTATAGAACGTTTACGTGTTGCAATACCCTGTTCAATAGTACCGGGAATAACGCTGGACGTTTCCTGCTCCAGTTCCAGCTTTATGGTGTCACCTTCGTTGATCTGCGGTGTTACTTTCAGCGTTAAGCCAACATCCTGACGTTCGATTGTCTGAAATGGATTATTAGGATTAGTGCTTCCCGTACCAGTAAAACTACCCGTTACAAAGGGCAAATTCTGACCAACGATCAACTCTGCTTCTTCGTTATCCAGCGTGACGATATTCGGGGTAGATAAGATGTTGGTATTGGTGTCGGTTTGCAATGCTCGCAACAGGGCGCCATAGCGCACACCGTTACTATCGGTACCGCCTATGCCAAATGACAGACCAGCCGGTATGCTCGTCGGTGCAGTACCGGCAGCAACTGCCGTCAGCAAGTCACCAACACCGGCAAAATTACTTAAGCCTGCTGGTAGTGCACCGTTGCTATTATTGGTGCCATCGACGGCAAGACCGACACCAACCTCTTTGTCATTACTTGTGGTGATCTCTGCAATAATTGCTTCGATTAGCACCTGCGCACGGCGGATATCAAGTTGGCGAATAACGGCTTTTAAGTTTTTTACTGTGTTCGGGTCAGCGGTAATAATTAATGCATTGGTCTCTTCATCGCCCTGAATAATTGCATTCTGGCTAATCACACTGCCAGATGTCGTCTTCACCTGTGCCGCTTTAACTTTACCCCTGGCCGTTTTTTTGTTCTGATCTTTTAAGCCGGTCAGTGTTTTGACCAGATTTTCCGCCTTGGCATACTTCAAATAGACTACATGAGTATTACCACTACCATCTTCCAGAGGTGTATCGAGATACGCGATTGTTGTTCGGGTTTTAAGACGTGAAGCACGGTCACCTGTCACTAAAATACTGTTTGTACGATCATCAGCAGCAAGTTTGATTTTTGTAGTGGCATTCTTTCCACCACCCGTGGTATTGAGTGAATTCAGAATTCGCACTAACTCTGAAGCTGAGGCATGTTTTAATGGAATTATTTCCAGCTCATCACTATCCGGACGATCAACGCCGGCAATAATCTTTATTAGCCGTTGGATATTACCGGCATGATCGGTAATGATCAGTGTATTGGTCGGGTTATAGGCTGCAAGATGCCCCTGCTGTGGAACCAGCGGTCTTAATATAGGGACTAACTGCGATGCAGGCACATACTCGAGGCGGATAATTTTGGTTACCAGTTCATCTGCCGCATGATGGCTTTTACCGGTCGCTAGCGGTAATGGCCCCTGCTTGGCATTGACCTCAGGGACAATTTTGATAACAGAACCGGTTGGCACTGCCGCATAACCATGCACCTGTAACACGGAAAGAAAAACTTCATACACTTCATCGGGCGTCAACGTATTCGCTGATATTACCGTTACCTTGGCTTTAACACGCGGGTCGATAATAAAGTTTTTTCCGGTAAATTTAGAAACCGTACTGATTAAAGCGCGGATATCGGCATTTTTTAGATTCAGTGTAATCTCGTCGGCAGCAACTTGTGTGACCACCAAAAATGACAGCACAACTGTCGCCAGAACACTTCGAAGCAAGTGACTTGAACTCACCTTCTGTGCCATCAATCGCGTATAAAAATGGGCAATGGTCATACTACTTTTCCTGAACATAATTTCTGAACATCTATAGTTATTATTATTGTAGTGAAATGTTAAGTGGGACTTCTACGCCATTACGTTTAACCACTATATTTAAATTTTTAGCCGTGCTCAATTTGCGCAACGCGCTAATTCCATTTTGCGGCTTATCGAGCTTCACACCATTAATTTCTGTAATCACGTCTGAACTCTGTATCCCCAATTGAGCCAGCATGTCGCCTTTTTCCTGTGGCCGCAGACGGTAGCCTATCTGTTTACCATTTTCTTTAACGACGACAGGTAAAGCATATTCACCGAATGAGGCCGGATTTTTTAATATGTTTTTTCGTATATCAACAAGTGCCGCCGCTGGTGAGCCAGCTCTACCCGACTGTAAGTTTTTAGTGGATTTATGTGACGTGTTAAATCCGGGAACATCACTCACTTTCTCCAGCTTAAGTGTTTCGAGTCGGCCATTACGTTCCAGCACGACATATTCTGGATGT
Source organism: Gammaproteobacteria bacterium (assembly GCA_024277705.1). GTDB lineage: Bacteria > Pseudomonadota > Gammaproteobacteria > SZUA-229 > SZUA-229. The sequence continues at coordinate 108 of JAJRUQ010000104.1, read as the reverse complement.
ATCTCTTTAATCATTACACCACCTTGCATCTTGTCACCGATCGAATAGATTTTTTCTTCACCGGTTTTCCCCTGTGCGATGATCGCACTCGCAATTTTCATTGGAATA
>JAJRUQ010000103.1 GCA_024277705.1 Gammaproteobacteria bacterium | reverse complement strand
TGATAATAAAAAAATCAATATTGCCTATCAACCATTGATCAACAGTAATCTGAAAACAATAAACAGCCTTGAAGCTCTCGCCCGCTGGCAGCATCATGAACTTGGAAACGTCTCGCCTGATGAATTTATTCCCATGGCTGAACAGATGGGACTAATCCGCACATTAACATTACAGATACTCAAACAGGCAGTAATTGACTGTAAACAATGGCACCAGCAGGGATACACCTTCGGTATTAATATTAATTTATCAACCTACTGCCTGCAGGATTTTTCACTGCCGGATGAGATCATTACTATTCTAGAAAAGGGCAATCTAAGCCCCGGTAACGTCGAGTTAGAAATAACAGAAACCGCACTTATGCATGATTTAAGTCGTGCCGGAAAAATATTAAACAAACTTTCCGCTGCCGGACTGAAAATCGCTATTGATGATTTTGGTACCGGCTTCTCATCCCTGAACTACCTGAAAACATTGCCGATTGATACCTTAAAAATAGATAAATCATTCATACTGGACATACATAACAGCAATGACCACGCAATTGTTAAAACAGTTGTAGAGCTGGGACACAACCTGAATTACAAGGTTGTTGCAGAAGGTGTAGAAAACCAGCATACCATCGACAGTCTGAATTTACTGAACATTGATATCCTGCAGGGTTTTTTCTACAGCAAGCCTTTATGCTCGCGTGACATGCAAAACTGGTTAACTAAAGAATACGCGCTACCATCGACCAAGCCAAGCCAGGCGGTCAGTTAACCTGCGCAGCAGGACAATTGCTTTACATCTTTACTAAAAGTCTGCGCAGTCAGCTTTAAACCTTCAACCATCGTTAAGTATGGAAACAACTGATTAGCCAGATCATCTATTGTCATTTTATTACTAATCGCGAGTGCAGCACTCTGAATCACTTCACCAGACTCACCGGCAAGCACCTGACAACCAACAATACGGCCACTGTCCTTTTCGGCAATCAGTTTGATAAAACCACGGGTATCCATATTCGCTAAGGCACGGGGAACATTTTCAAGATCGAGCATTCTACTTGTCACTGTTAAACCCTGCGCCTTTGCCTGTTGCTCAGTTAAACCTACCGTGGCTACCTGTGGATCGGTAAACACCACCGCTGGCATCGCTGATAAATCAAGAGCAACATCATCACCGGTCATATTTCGTGCAGCACGTGTTCCGGCAGCTGCTGCCACATAAACATACTGTGGTTGATCGCTACAGTCACCCGCAGCATAAATATTATCAACGTTGGTACGCATATGGTCATCGATAATAATCGTACCGTTATCAGCAGTTGCTACACCGGCGTTTTCCAGTGACAGGGTATCTGCATTAGACTTTCGACCGGTAGCTACCAGTAACTGATCACAACTGACTTCAGCATTTTTTGTCTTTAGCATAAAGTTCAGCCCATCAAAATGAACTGACTCTGGAACAGTATCAAGCTCAATCGTTAAAGCCTCATGTTCAAGCGCTGATTTTAAACCACGGCCCAGATCGGCATCTTCTTTTGACAACAATGTACTGCGCGCCATCACGGTTACTTCCGCACCCAGGCGTCGAAACGCCTGCGCCAGCTCCAGTGCAAACACCGAGCCTCCCAGTACCACAAGATGCTCGGGGATGTTCTCGGCGATCAAGGCTTCTGTCGATGTCCAGTAAGGGGTATCGGCAAGACCTTCAATTTCCGGAATGGCGGCACGCGCACCTACCGCCAGTAAAAAACGGTCGGCTTTAATTTCCTGTTCAATGCTATTTCCACTGGCATCAACTCTGGTTAGCAGCAAAGTACTGGCATCCTTAAAACGTGCCATCCCCCGCAACAGATTAATATCCGGGCTAGACTGAAGAATGCTTTCATATTTTGCGTAACGTAATTCTGCTACCATTTTCTGCTGCTGTTGCACCATTGCTTTGCGATCAATAACCGGTTGACTCAACACTAAGCCGGAAAAATTATGCTGATACTGGCTGTGCGCAATAGCTGCAGCACGAATCATAATCTTTGAGGGTACACAGCCGATGTTGACACAGGTACCACCGATAACGTCACCGCCTTCAATAATACTGACCCTGGCACCCTTCTCTACTGCCTTAATAGCCGCTGCAAAGGCAGCGGAACCGGTACCAACAATCACTATATGTAATTGTTCCGTTAAATTGCCTGCCGCTTCTTCAGAGTACAGTTCTGTCGTTGAGTGACCACAATCTGACATCATTATTTCCTGTTATTGATTTTCGGGACTTGTTTCTGCGGGAGATTCGGTAACATCACAGGATGAACCAACATTACCCGGTGGTGAAAAAATATCCCACAGCGATACCAGTAGCATCACCACAATACCGGTATATAACAGATAGGTACTCCAGTCGTAGGTCCATAACGGCCCCATAGTCAGCAACACCATAATCGGCCCGGCAATACCCGCCAGTAAACGATGAATCAAACCGTGTGTTAAAAAAGAAAATACATTTGCAGCCAGACCGATCCAGGCGAATACCGGCAATAAGGTATTGATAAAAACCCCTTCATACTGAGCTAGAAAACCAAGCCCCAGTGACGCCCCTAAAGCACCAACAGCAGGAAAGCAGGAGGCACAACCCATGGTTGCAAGCAGTACACCAATGGCACTGGTTTTATCAAACAAACGTGTCATCCACTGCATAAAAACATCCTCGATTAAAATAGATCAGCCAATCTTAAACCCTGTACCTGAGTACAGAGTCAAGAGACAAGAGTATATACGCTTGACCATATATATGTTTAGACGTATATTTTAGCCATGTTAAATGAAACAGACAGTTTTTTTCGCATGCTGGCGGACAGCACACGACTTCGCTGCCTTATGCTGATGCAGGCAGAAGGTGAATTATGCGTGTGCGAACTAACTCATGCCCTGCACCTTTCCCAGCCAAAAATATCCCGGCACCTGGCTCATCTAAGGGAAGCGGGTGTTTTAATTGCCCGGCGAAATGGCACCTGGATGAACTATCGAATTAATCCGGATATACAACCCTGGGCGCTGGACATTTTACAAACCACTCTCAATGGCATACGCAACACCGAACCCTTTATATCTGACCGGAAGATACTGGAATCCATGATTAATCGACCGGATCAGGTCTGCTGCTTATGAACAAAAAAACTGGCCACTGGATGTACCGGCTAAAGCAAAGGCTACGGAAGCAGAAATTATGCAGCTATTCCGTACCTGCCGTAACGATATAAAACAAGGGTAAAAATACCCGGGGAATAACCATGCCAGCACAACCAACAATAATGACAGGAAACTCCTTATGAGTACACAATGTGAAGTGACAGCAAAAAAATCTGCAGCTGAAAACTTAAATGTGTTTGAGCGATATTTAAGCCTGTGGGTTTTTCTGTGTATTTTTGTCGGTATCGGCTTTGGTCATTTCTTTCCCGCCCTGTTTCAGGCTGTTGGCAGAATGCAAATAGCACAAATCAATATTCCGGTCGCCATACTGCTCTGGTTAATGATTATTCCAATGCTGATTAAAATTGATTTAAAGGCGCTCAGGAATGTACACCGCTTCTGGCTGGGTCTTTCGGTAACACTGTTTGTGAACTGGGGAGTAAAACCATTTTCAATGGCCTTGTTAGGCTGGCTGTTTATCGGTTATTTATTTCGCGACTGGTTGCCGGCCGAACAGATCGACAGCTACATCGCCGGTTTGATTTTACTGGCAGCCGCACCCTGCACCGCCATGGTGTTTGTATGGAGCAACCTTTCACGGGGGGAACCCCATTTTACCCTGTCACAGGTAGCGCTGAATGACATTATTATGGTGTTCGCTTTTGCACCGATCGTCGCACTGTTATTGGGCATTTCCTCTATTCATGTCCCTTGGGATACTTTATTACTTTCGGTTTTACTCTATATTGTGGTACCGCTGGTTATTGCCAATCTGTGGCGGCGCTGGTTACTGTCTGCAAAAAACGGCCCGCAAAAACTACAACATACACTTGATATCATTCACCCCTGGTCATTGCTGGCACTATTAACCACACTGGTTTTACTTTTTGGTTTTCAGGGTGAACAGATTCTTAAACAGCCGCTTATTATTTTACTGCTGGCAATACCTATCTTAATACAGGTATTATTCAACTCAGCACTGGCCTATTTATTAAACCGTGCAGTTCGTTCACCCCACTGTATTGCCGGACCTTCAGCGCTGATTGGTGCCAGTAACTTTTTTGAACTGGCAGTTGCGACTGCCATCGCCCTTTTCGGCTTTGAATCCGGGGCCGCTCTGGCCACCGTGGTTGGCGTTTTAATTGAAGTTCCGCTAATGCTGTTTGCCGTCCGCATCGTAAACTCAAGTGTTGTCTGGTACGAAAGTCGCGCAGGAATCCCCAGCTACCAACAGTGCTGTCCAACAGAAAAGTAGACTTTAATCTGTGTTTTTTCAGTTATTATCAGCCAGAGTTTCAATGATCGGGCAGTGACCGCTAGCACTGTCTGCATGGCATGTTTTAATAAGCGCATCCAGGGTTTGTCTCAGATTTTTCAGATCATTGATCTGCTGATTAATCTGCGCTCTTTTTTGCTCAGCACGCGAACGCACATCATCACACTGGCCATCACCCAGCTGTAAAAGCTCGGCAACTTCCTGCAGTTTAAAACCCAGCTGCTGCGCACGCCTGATAAAACGTATGCGAGAAACAAACTCATGCGGATAAAGTCGATAGCCCTTGACGGGTTTTTCGGGTTCACTCAACAGAGCAATGCGCTGATAATAACGAATGGTTTCAATATTGACATCCGCTGCCCGGGCCAGTTGGCCGATGGTCATAACATTTTTCATAACTGCTTCCAAAACTTTGTTGTGTTATCACTGCTGTACCGTTAACGATGAGAGACATGGATTACAGTCTGTTGCTGAGACCGTATGCCACATGGACGTGGCATTCGAGCGCACAAGGATGTGTTTACAGCGTGTCTTAGCAACAGACTGTAATCCATGTCCCGGACTCTGCGGGTAACTCAAACCATGACCTATGAAACATCTCAGGGCAATTGTATGTAAGTTAACGGGACAGCAGCAGTGTTATCTTATATAAAAGATAATCCATATTTAATTCCGTACCTGGGTACAGACTTTAATATGTAAAATTAGTTCATTTATTGCTTGACATGGAGTTGACTCCAGGTTGTATCCTGTCGCCATTGAAAAAATAATTAAGCAAATGCAGGCATCTGATTATGAGTATAAAGATAGAAATTTTTTCATCTCCCGGCTGTAGCAAATGCGGTCATGCGAAAGAACTGTTGCGTAAACTGGTCGCTGAGCTGAGCGATGAACTGAACGGTGAAGCAGGTCACAGACCCTTTCAATGGTGTGAAGTCAACATTCTGGAAGAGCTGGATCATGCAGTGGAATTAGGCGTGCTGTCAACACCTTCCATTGCCATTGATAACAAGCTGGTATTTACCAGTTTACCTTCAACCAGAAAATTGCGTAGTGAATTACTCTCACGATTAAGTTTGGCCACACACCATGATCACACTGTTACTGCTTAGCGCCATAACCCTGGGACTGCTGGCTTTTTTTGAGCCCTGCACCATTGCCACCCACACCCTGTACTCAGTCAAGGTAAACCAGGCAGGCAGGAAAGATTGCTGCCAAAGCCTGCTGACGATCTGGTTAAGCCGCACCGTTTTACTGATCACCATACTGGTATCTGCCGTGTCATTGATAGACCCGCCACAATGGAGTGAAACGACCCCGAGTATTATTCTGTCACTGATGGCCGTTATTTACCTGCTGTCCCGCTTTATCTATATTCCGGTGCCACACCTGGCATTTTATAAACTTTTACCCGGCCATCAGCAACTGCCATACTCCATACAGTTAGGCCTGACCCTGCCCGCCTGCACCCTGCCATTGATTGTTATCATAGCCGGCATGTCCGTTACCCTGGGTTCACTGGCCTTTGCTGCATTATCCGGTTTTCTGTTTGCAAGTCTGTTTACTATCCCCATGGCTGTCGCTTCTTACAAAGGACTGAATGACAATGCACTGGCGATATTAAATCGTGCAGCCACCGGCAGCCCGTATCTTACTGCGATTTTATTACTTTCTCTGGCACTGTATCTGTTAGTACCATCACTTGAAATTAATATTGCTGAATTTAAACAGGTATTAACCGAGCCCAGCTGGGCAGGTATCGGGCTGGCTTTTCTTGCCGGTTTTGTCTTTAGTTTCAACCCGGTTTCATTTGCTTCGGTTCCGGTTATCCTGGCTTATGTCACCAAAGCACACGAAGAACGACGCGCCATATTAATGGCTGGTGCTTTTGTCGCGGGTTTGATAGCCACGCATATTGCTCTGGGGGTTAGTGCAGCCTTGGGTGGTGAATGGGTACAGGGAATTATGGGCCGCCACTGGGGCTTGTTACTGGGCCCGGTATTAATCATTATGGGGCTGATGTGGTCGGGATTGTTAAATATTCGCCTGCCCTGGTTTGGCATGAAAGCAAAAAAAGTCAGCAGTCTCTGGGGAGCTTTTTTACTAGCCATTCCGTTTTCTGTTGCGGTATGTCCTTTTTGCACCCCTGCCTTACTGGTTACCCTTACTGCCAGTGCCGCAATCGGTTCAGCCAGCTTTGGTTTTGCCCTGTTATTCGCTTTCGCACTGGGGCGCAGCATACCTGTTATATTAGGGGCCTGGAGCATGGGCTGGATTGAGTCACTGCAAATCATGTCACGCTATCAGAAACATTTTGAAAACATAGCCGGGTTCATCTTGATTCTGACCGGCCTGTATTTTCTTAATGAATATTTTTTCATCATTTAAACCACTGTTTAATTTAATACCCATAGACAATGTATAAAATCGGCGAAATCTCAAAACGTACCGGCATGTCGGCAGACACACTTCGCTATTATGAAAAATACGGTTTACTGCCTGCCATATCACGCAATGCCTCCGGCATTCGTTGTTACAGTGACAAGGATATTTCCCGGCTGAAATTTATTAAACGTGCACAACGAATGAACTTTACTCTGGATGAAATAAAAAATTTACTCAGTATGCGTGAAAATCCGCAACATGCCAAAAATCACGTCCGCCAGCTTACCGCTGACAAACTCAACAAAATAGAAGAACGCTTAAGCGAACTGTCTACTTTACATAATGAACTGCAGTTATTGCTTAACCTTTGCCGGGGAAGCAAGCATGGCTGCCCGATTATTGAAGGTATTGATAATAAAGACCCGGATTAAGGCAACTCTGATTTATTCAATCATCTCTGCATATTTCTTCGGGCAACTCAAATTCTATGGTGGTATGTGCCAGTGAAAAATCAGCAAGGCGTTCACTGATCTGCTGTTTAATATCTTTTTGTTCAAGCGCCGTTATCATCTGATCAATTTCCAGATGTGCGGTTAACACATTTCGTTCACCGTCCAGCGACCACAAATGTAAATAATGAACAGCACAAACATGATCCAGTGAAGTTAATCTATTACGAATATCCTCCAGCATTTTATTATCCGGCGATGACTGTAAAAACAGTTTAATAGTCTGCCGGAAGTTTTTTATTACATTCATCAGAATATACAAGGTGAACACAATAGACAAAACCGGATCAAGTACCGGCCAGTCAAAAAACAGCAACAGAATACTGACGATCAGGACACTCACCCAGCCCAGCACATCTTCCATTAAGTGCCAGTTTAATACCCGCTCATTAAGCGTTTTACCCTTGCTGATTTTCCATGCGGCATAACCGTTAACCGTAACTCCCAGAACAGCCAGCCAGAACATGCCCTGGGCGTGAGGCATTTGCGGATGCAACAGTCTGGGCACAGCTTCGCTCAGCACCCAGGCTGAACCGGTAATCAACACCACACCATTTATCAGTGCGCCTAACAGGGAAAACCGGTAGTAACCATAGGTGAACTCATCATTAGGATTTTTTTTGCTGAGTTTGTTTAACAACCAGGCCAGACCGATCGATATGGTATCACCAAGGTCATGCACAGCATCTGCCATGATGGCCGTACTACCGGTCAGTACACCACCGACAAATTCGATAATGGTAAAGAAAAAATTAAGTAAAAAGACAATACCAATACGTTGTGAACTGACATCATGCTGGTGCTTATGAGCATTCATCTTTTTCTATGCGATGGCCGCTGTTGCTGCGCACACAATCACTGTCATCTGCTGTATTGTTGTTATTGATTTTTTCGAATTCACCTTGCGCATCCAGTATAATATGTCGTGCACCATTGAAAATAACCAGCGCAATCACACTACCAATCAGCAAATCCGGCCAACGCGAATCCAGCAGCCAGACAAACAATCCACCTATAATAACACCGCTATTCGCAATCACATCATTTTTTGAAAATACCCAGCTGGCACGCATGTGCACTTCGCCTGTTTTATGTTTATCAATCAGTAGTAAACAATAAACATTTGCAATCAGTGCAACCAGACCAACCGCCATCATCAGGGCAGAGACTGGCTCACTACCCATAACAGTACGGCGCAAAACATCTATTAATATCAGCAAACCCAGGGCAAACTGAAACCAGCCACTTATTAACGCCACTTTGGCTTTATGTCGCAGGCTTTTGCCAATGGCATATAAACCAATCGCGTACACAATGGCATCCGTCAGCATATCAAAAGAATCAGCAATCAAACCGGTGGACTGTGCATACCAGCCCAGGCTGAGTTCAAACACAAACATAAAAGCATTGATGATCAGCAGACGGATCAGCACACTTTTCTGTGCTTTATCGGATATTTCTATTTCACAACCGCAACCGGCCATTCAGGGTACCCATATTGATTAGGATTTTGCTGATTTTTTATTCCATAAAATAATCGCCAGAATAATCAGGCCGAGTTGCACCAGCAATCCCTGCAAGTTAGGGTAAATGCCCAGCAAATCGATGCGGAAAAAACTCACCGGGCTGGAAATAATGACCCCTGCCTCCTGTAAGGCGGCAATTCCCTTACCGGCGAAGATAATGGCAAGAACAAACATCAAACCACCGGTAACCGCAAAGAACTGGCGCAACGGCAGGCGCACACTGTAACGCATAATAAGCCAGCCGAGTACTGCCAGCACCGCAACCGCCGTCAGGAAACCACTTAATGCCATGTTCTTTCCGGCTTCACCGGTTTGCACCCAAAGCGCCTGATAAAATAAAATCGTTTCAAACGCTTCACGATACACAGCAATAAACGAGAGCCCGGTCAAGGTCCATAAAGTACCGGAGGTCAGTGCTTTATGCATACTATCATCAATAAATTTTTTCCATTTGGCCGCACTGGTTTTATCATGCATCCAGAAACCGACATACAGTAATACCACGGTGGCAACAATGGCGGCCACACCTTCGGTGATTTCTCTTGAGGCTCCGGATATATCAATTAAAGAAACCGATGCCCACCAGGTTAGCAGGCCAAGAACCAGGGCGCTGATCCAGCCCATATGAATATAACGCAAGCCATCCTGACGTTTCGTGCGCACCAGAAATGCCGCCAGCGCCGCCACGATCAGCAATGCCTCCAGGCCTTCACGCAATAGAATAAAAAAAGCACTGGCAAAAGCTGCACCACCGGATAAACTTTTGCTGCTAAGCAATTCATCAGCAATATCCAGCTTGTTATTAATGAACTCTATTTCTTTCTCAATACTTTCAATACTGTCACCGGCACGAATTTTATTACGTAAACCGGTCATTGACGTTTCAATATCAAGCCGCAGGGGTTTATCGAATGCGTTAATATTCCGCTCCACCAGTTCAAAGCCTTCCAGATAAGCTTCTACCGCATATTGATAAGCTTTTTTTGGATCATTATTTTTATAAGCGGTAAGCACATCAGCGAGACGCTGTTTGGCAAAAGACAGGTTGGTTTCATTGTCATAAAAAACCTCAGGATGGTGGCGCAGATAAGCCATAATATTCGCGCCATTTTCACCATAAAGGTCTTCTGCCTGATCCGGTGTGGTAATCGTCAGGTTACTGATATTAAACAATGGACTGTTATCGATATCCATCTCTGACATATCAAGTTCAGATACCTCGGCCGCCAGAGCGCCAACATAAAAAGCCAGTGACCAGCGATCTTCATCACTGAGCTGATCATAGCCCTGCATGGAAGTGTCATTAACCCCCTGCGTGATAGTGCTGTGCAAGCCATACAGCGTACGTTGTCTGTAGCGTTTCACATCATGAAAATTAATCGGTGCTGGTACCATACCGGCAGCCATCGGGCCATCACCATAACCCTCAGCACCATGACAGGAAGCACACTGCTCGGCATATAATATTTCTGCTCTGTTAAGATCCGGCTGTTTACGTGGCACCACCGCAATTTGATATGCCGTAATAATGATATGGTGCATTTTTGAGGTCAGCTGTTTGACTTCCTTTGCCGATGCCTTTTGTTGCACCCACATAGACAAGGTTTCTGCATGTTTTTCTAATTCAGCTTTAATTCTACCGGCCGAGCCATCAGGCTCAGGTAAATCGGTCAGTTGCTGTGCAATGCCCGCAGTAAAATCCAGCATTTCTTCATATTCAGCATCATTGACCACCTCACCGCTGATCACCGCTCCTGCGTAATCAACCCCGACATAGTCAATTAACTGCAGTAATTGCTGGGTATCCGCCAACAATGGTCTGGTAAAAAACATCAAAAAAAGCACTAAAAAAGCAGAAGTTCTCATCAAATCAACTCAATAGAAATTACAATACCCTAATGATAACAATTATCATTAGCATCTTAAAGCTTTATTCGATATTTATTATATACAATGTCACTAATATAGCACTCGGATAATACTGGCATCATAAAAAACGGCAGTCATCAGGACTGCCGTTTTTTATGAGCCATGAATCAATATTATGCTTTGCGCCTGGCGAATCCGATTAATCCAGCCAGACCAGACACAAACAGCCAGAGCGCTGCAGGAACGGGGACAGCATTCACCTTAAAGCTGAAATCATCATAGCCAATACCGGCAATATCAGTGATGCTGTACATTTCAATACGGGTAATATCATTGAAGCCAGTCAAATCCATCAAATCCGCCGTTCCGCCATCACCATCCACCATGAATGACAGGGTGCTGGCAAACAGACCATTTACATAAACATCCAGCAATCCTGCACGACCCGAACTGTTATCGCCGACAATAAGGAACGATAAATTTGATACCGGTAAAGTAAAATTCAGATAAGTATCTCTGGAGCCATCACCATAAACATCGCCGGAAGCCATCACGTTTGGTGAGGAGTTACCGATTGCGCTAAAACCCAGCACATAAGCCGGTAAGGCACCCGTGCCTGAAAAAGTCACTTCTGAAAACTGATTAGTAACCAGCGTACCATCTGCCAGTGAGTCAAAATCAATGACCACCGCCTGTGCCTTGCCAGCCAACATGACACAAAGCACAACAAATAAGTATATTTTTTTCATTTTCCCTGCTCCTTCATTGACTCGCCATTGCGATAAAAAATTAATATTCCAAGAACACTATAAAACAATATTTAAGAGCTAACAAGAAATCATCACGCTGTCAGCAAAAACCACCTGGCCTGCTATAACGCTATTAACGGCCATTATTGAGCAGAAAAATAATTCTTCTATTTTAGTATGTATTTCTGTTTGATCGGAGGTACACTAGCACTGTTGTATTTTTATTAGCCACACCGATTTTGGTAAGCTGATCAGCTGTCATTTCAAACAAGCTGTCACTTGCCTACTGCTACTGTTTATTACAGTTTCCGGGGTCATGGAAGGGGTGATTATTTCTGCTATTTGCTGAAGTAAGGTTACAGATTCTTTTTCCACGATCGTTTGGAAATACCTGATGGGGTTTACTAGCCACCGTCAGCATACGTTGCCATGAAGTTTAAGGTGAGGTATTAAACAAGCCAAAATCCATAGGAGGATAAGCAAATGAAAATAAAAAAATGCAAATCACTGTCTGCAGTAGTGCTCGCTGCCGCTGCTGTCTTTACCACATCGAATGTCTTTGCCAATTTACTGACCGACCCCGGGTTTGAGCCACCGGCCACACTGGGCGGGTGGTTACCGCCAATCGCTGACCAGTGGCTGGCGGAAAATGCTGCCCTGTCAGGAGTAAACAGTGGCGTGGATCCTCGCAACGGTATCCAGATGCTGCAGATCAACCCAACCTCTCTAATCGCTTCACAGGTAGCGCAACAGATAGAGGGCCCATTCACTGCTGGCACTGTTTTTACTTTTGAAGCCTGGTTTAATGCACCCGTGGGCGGCACCTTAGGTGGCGTTTCATTTTCAGGACGAGACGCCCTTTCAGGTGCTATTGTTGGCGGTACCTTTGCCACTGGTAGTATTACTATTGATGCAGATCCGGCTACCTGGGAACTCATATCTATCAGCGGCAGCCTGCTCGCCGACTCCGCGGTCATCGAAGCGCAGGTTTATTACCGGAATGACACTATCGTCAACACCCTTGGTTTTGTTGATGATGCCGACCTGCGAATCGTTCCATTACCACCTGCACTTATATTGCTAATCTCCGGATTTACTGCTCTGCTTGCCATGGGCAGAGTATCTGCAAGTCGAAAAGGCTGAGCCATAATCAAAAACTAACAGGGTCAGAGAACCATTTACCCGACGATTAAAAACCCTTGTTCTCTGGCCCGGCTTAGCCACTCAAACACTTGATGCAGACAAGTCAGCTGCTAACAACCCAATGGTTTGACTATGAACATTAACAGAATAATCATAATTTTTTTTATTGTTGGACATTAAAAAATTTATAGTGTAGATTGCAGAAACGTTGTTATTAGCGGGATGCAAAACTCTTTGTCAAGAAACACGTCCCCAGGCAACTTTATAATAATAAGCACTACTGTCCCGTTAAGAACTAAAAAAGTAGGTCTGATAACCCCTTTGTTTTGATACAATGAATTCACCACAAACCATTGAAAACAAAAAAGGAAATCAGACCATGAGCCACCATAATACTGTATTTTTACAACT
>JAJRUQ010000102.1 GCA_024277705.1 Gammaproteobacteria bacterium | reverse complement strand
CAATTTTCAGGCCGGCGGCACTAATATTCATTACCTTGAGAAAAAACTTGGGTTATAAGTTTTAAGTTTTAAGTTTTAAGTTTTAAGTTTTAAGTTTTAAGTTTTAAGTTTTTCAACTTATAACTTAAAACTTATCACTTACAGCTACAGCTACAAACGCTCCACCTCATGGCCCTTCTTCCGTAGCGCATTAACAATACCTTTCTCACCAATCAGGTGACCACTGCCAACAACCACAAAATAAACACCTTTACTGTTAAGCATAGTATTTATTTTAACGGTCATCTGCCGGTTTCTGTCATAAAATAATTTATCATAGATCGCACTAAACGCCGGATATTCAAGCAAAGCATCTGCAAACAATATTTTTTCCATTTGTTTTTCGTCACCCGTTTTCCAGTAACGCACCATATCTGCCATCAATAACTCCGACTCATCAAGCGAATACAGGCTTTCCTTCAGCAATAACTCAGCATCAGGTATGTTTAAAAACAGGTTTAACTGCTGCTCCAGCGTTTCCAGTTCAATGATGTTTTTTGTGGCACCACTACCATCCTGCCGCTTTGCCTTCGCCAGAAAATAAGCATCAATACCAAACTCCGGCTCAAATCCCAGCTTCATTACCTGCAAAGCGCTTAAAGTCAGCACCAGTACTCCCGGCTTATAATGCTTAATGTTTTCGTAGGAAATATTCAGATGATGCAAACGCTGCCGCAACTGCCGCCATGTCTCATCCGTTATAACATCCCTGATGGTTGTACCATCCTTAAATACGCCGTCTTTTACCAGTATTTCATTGTATTTAACATGGTCGCTTTGATTAACATCGAGTTCGACAACCAGATAGTCTGCATGGTTGAATGCCTGCTCGATTTCTTTTCTTAACGGATAAAAACTGTCATCGGCAAAATGGATAGAACCCATTAAATATACAGTAGCAGTAGCATCTGCGGCAGATTCAATCTGCCAGAAAAAGGCTCGGTCATTTGCAGCAACAGCTGACCGGAAAAACCCGGGCAGTAAAATAACAAGCAGCAAAACCAGCCGTATAACAGAATATAAACGCTGTGCCATAAATCAATTCTCTGCTGTTTCCGGATTATCTTTTATTTGCAGCGCCCGCTTATAAACCTCATTTTTATTTTCGCCGGTTAATTGCACTACTAATTTGACACACTGTTTTACCGGTAACTCTGCCAGCAAAGTGCTTAGATAAAAATCCAGCTGCCGACTATCGGTAGCGGTAGCAGTTTTACCTTCAACAATTAATACGATTTCACCTTTACGCTGGTTCTCATCCGCTTCCACCCAGGCCAGCAACTCCGATAATGTTGTCCTTTTTATCGTTTCAAAAGTCTTAGTCAATTCTCTGGCAAAGGCAACCCGCCGCTCCGCGGAAAAAACTTCCTGCATATCCTTTAATGTATTAATAATCTTGTGGCATGAAACATAAAAAATCATGGTTCGATGCTGCCCGGCCAAACGCTCAAAAAAATTCAGCCTTGCCCCTTGCCGCGAGGGTGGAAAACCTTCAAAGGTAAAAGCGTCTGTTGCCAGGCCGGCAGCACTTAATGCTGTAATCGCAGCACACACACCCGGTACCGGTACAATCTTTACCGTATCATTATCCGCCGCATGCACATAAGACACCAGACGGTAACCGGGATCACTTATTAACGGGGTGCCGGCATCGGAGATAAGAGCAACAGATTTCCCGTGCACAAGCTCGGCAAATAACTTTTCTGTCATTTTTTCTTCATTATGCTCATGATATGCCAGCATTCTACTGTTAACAGAAAGGTGTGATAACAGACGCTGGCTATGGCGTGTATCTTCAGCCGCGATAATATCGACCTGCTGCAATACCTCAACGGCGCGCTGCGTTATATCATCTAAATTTCCTATCGGTGTAGCAACAAGATACAATGTTCCAGCATTAACCACCGTATTATAGCGCTCTGTTTCTGCCTGACCGGCAGCGGGCTGATTATGTTTGATTGACACTGTGGTAGACACTGATAGACTCGCTAAACGTAACGTGTACGCCCTGATATGGATACTAATACAACAAGTTAGTATAACAAGCTGTAATATTAATATTTACCCTAATTAAACATCCGATACTATCTTGAAAGCTCATACATTAAAACTATTTTTATTTCTCTGCCTGCTTTTTACTGCGGCCTGTGAAACCCGGCAAGTAAAAGACGTTGCTGAAACCGATACGCCGACAGTAACAAAACCGGTTACCGAAAAACAGCTGTCTTTAGCCGAAGAGGCAGAAAAACTACTGCTACTGGCAGATGACAGTGATACTGCAGTTGAACAACATCGCTTGCGCTTACAGGCGGCCTATTTATATATTGAGGCAAATGATATTGATGCTGCCAAAGCGCAACTTGCCACGCTCAGTAACAACGATCGGGTACAGCAGCAAACGGATGAACCGATAAGTGATCAATACCATACCGACATTTTGCTGTTAGCGGCAAAACTTGCCATCATTGAAAAAAACACCACACTGGCCAGGCAAACAACCAGTGAAATCACACCGCTTACCCGCCAGCAGCAGATTTATTATTATGAGCTGAAATCCGACCTTGATTTTTTATATGGCCGTTACTATTTTTCTATTGACCGACGGGTACAGTTGTCCGCCTATCTGCAGGATAAAAATGCCATCCGGCAAAACAACATGAAAATATGGGCGGCACTGTCCAGCATGTCTCGCGCACAGTTAAATAAGCAGCACAGCAGCAACCCGGTCATCAAAGGCTGGCTGGACCTGGCTAAAGTAATGCGCACCGGCCAACAAAACATCAATTCACTGGAAGATGACCTGCTGGACTGGGGTACACGCTACCCAGCACACCCGGTCAACGAATCTTTTTTAAGCGAACTGATTGATATCTACCAGAGCGATGCCACTGATAAAAAACACATTGCTGTCATACTGCCAATGCATGGCAATTTAAGCAAAGTCAGCGACACCATTAAAAACGGACTGTTAAGCGCCTATTACAACGATTCAAAAAACAAAATAAGACCTGTTATCTCCTTTTATGACAGCAGCAATACTGCATTAAGCTTCCGCGAATTATACCAGCAGGCACTGGATCATGGTGCCACCAATGTTGTAGGACCACTCAACAAGGTTATTATTAATCAGCTGGCACAACAGCGAGTACTGGAAGTTCCTGTACTCACATTAAATTATGCCGAGAACCCCCGTTCTTACACCGAAAACCTGTACCAGTTCGGCTTATCTCCGGAAGATGAAGCCAGACAGGTCGCCGAACTTGCGATCGCTCAAAACAAATTACAGGCTGCCGTATTTTATCCTGACAGTGACTGGGGCAACCGCCTGAGTAAAGCCTTTACCGAACATTTTGAATTTTTAGGCGGTCGCGTATTAACAACGGCGAATTATGCCACCGACACCAATGATTACAAGCGTCCTGTTAGAGCATTATTTAACCTTGTTCAAAGCGATATTCGCCGACGAAAAGTTGAAAATATCATAGCCAGAAAAACAGAAAATGAAGCTCGCCGGCGACAGGATATCGACATGATTTTTCTGGCAGCAACACATCACTCTGCCAGAAGCATCATGCCCGCATTTAAATTTCATCATGCAGCAGATCTTGCCATCTATTCCACCTCACATGCTTATACCGGCAAAATCAATACCGAGCTTGACCGTGACCTGAACGGCCTTATCTTCTGTGATCTACCCTGGATATTGCAGCCCGACTCACCCCTGATAAAAGTTTTTTCAAGCAACTGGCCGCAGCAGCAGAACCTGACACGTTTATTTGCACTTGGGGTTGACGCCTATCATCTGACTTACAATCTGGGCTATCTGAAAAACAGGGAATATGCCATGTTCAACGGCGAAACCGGTAATATTCAGTTAAATGAAGAAAACCGTATTACCCGAAAACTGCTGTGGGCACAATTCAAACGCGGCAAACCCATCTACTTTGAACCGGAAATATCACCACTGCTACTCTCGCGCAATAACCCGGCTGCCACAGCGCAGAACTAAAGCATTGAAAGCAACGCATTTACAACAGGGAGAGGATGCAGAAAAATACTGCCGGGAATACCTGCAATCACAGGGACTTAAACTTGTCAGCCAGAATTTTCGTTGCCGGCTCGGTGAAATAGATATTATTATGCTGGACCAGACAACACTGGTATTTGTAGAAGTCCGTTTTCGTAAAAACAGTATTTTTGGCGGCGGCCTTGAAAGCATTACACCGGCAAAACAAAATAAATTACGAAAAACAGCAGAACTATACCTGCAACAGAACAGGCAATATAAAAACGCCCGTTTTGATGTTGTTTCTATGTCAAAAAACACTCAAACTAGTAACGTTAAAAATCATAAGCACTGGCAGCAATACCATTTCGACTGGATCAACAACGCCTTTTAAGCAATCTAACCAAACTGTGAAGCGGTGACCTCATGGATTTAATTTCTCGAATCAATAAAAATTTTCAGGAAAGTATCAGCACAAAGCAACTGGCTGCAGAAATGCTGGCAGAGCCTGTCAGTCGTGGCGCACAGGCCATTACCCAGTGTTTTTTAAATGGCGGCAAAGTTCTTTCCTGCGGCAACGGGGGCTCCGCCGGCGATGCCCAGCATTTCTCATCAGAAATGTTAAATCGCTTTGAGATGGAACGCCCCGGTCTACCGGCAATTGCACTCACCACTGACAGTTCGACATTAACCTCTATTGCCAATGATTACAGTTACCATCAGATATTTTCCAAGCAGGTAGGCGCACTGGGACAACCGGGTGATATTTTACTGGCTATCAGCACCAGTGGTAATTCAGAAAATGTCAATCAGGCGATTGATGCCGCCCATGAAAAAGAGATGACAGTGATTGCACTCGATGGTAAATCAGGTGGCGAAATGGCCAATAAACTGTCATTGAATGATGTTGAAATTCGTGTGCCGTCAGAGTCAACAGCCCGTATACAGGAAGTCCATCTGCTGGTCATTCACTGTTTATGTGATCTGGTCGATCATCAGCTTTTTGGCGGCTAAAAACCCGCTAGCAAGGTTTAACAGCAAGGGGACTGGCGTTTTTTATTTGACCACGCGAAGACTAGGACGTTTAGGTTTATCCGGGTCCGGCTCAGGTGGTTCATCACCATTACTTTCGTCACCGGAAGAAATGGCACCATCATCATCAGAGAACATCATGCCCTGACCGTTCTCCCTGGCATAAATCGCCAGTACCGCATCGATTGGAATATATAAACTCTGCGACTTGCCGGAAAAACGCGCATTAAAGGTTATATCATCATCACCCAACACCAGACTGCTCACCGCCATAGGTGCAACATTAAGAATTATTTTTCCATTCTGGACATGTTCAGCAGGCACTCGCACACCATTAACAGCTACATCCACCAGTAAATGCGGTGTTAGGCCGTTATCAGCTATCCACTGATAAATAGCACGTATAAGATAAGGACGACTCGATGTCATTTTCATGAGAAAAAGTTATGAGTTTCAAATAAACAGGGCTTACTTACTATTTGTAACTTACAACTTAAAACTGACATTTACAAGCGCAACTCGCGCTCCGATTCGGTAAGGCTCAGTTTAAAACCATCACGTTCAAAGATACGATCAGCATAGGCAGTAACAGAACTTGCCTCTTTCGGCAGCTCAATACCATAATGACGCAAACGCCACAGGATAGGCGCAATACTGGCATCAACCAGAGTATATTCTTCACTAAGGAAGAACGGCATCACATTAAAAATTTCTGCCACAGAAGCAATGCTTTCGGTTAAATCTTTTTTAGCTTTGGCAACCGCTTTTTCACCCTTGGTTTCAATGATATCAACCAGCGGATACCAGTCATGCTCAACCTGAAACAGTGCCAGACGGGTTTGTGCACGTTGTACCGGACCAACAGGCATCAACGGCGGATGCGGAAAACGTTCTTCCAGATATTCCATTATCACGCGTGAGTTGTATAACACTAAATCACGATCAACCAGTGTTGGCAAACTACCATAAGGATTTAAATCGATTAAATCTTCAGGCATTTTTTTAGGATCAACCTGAACAACTTCATGAACAATATCTTTTTCGTTTAAAACGATGCGTGTGCGATGGCATTCTATTGATAATGCCGTGGTATATAAATTCATAGGTTTTCCAGTCGAAAGGAGCGATTAATTAAACCGTAATAAAAAAATTATTGAAATTGCTTATTGATATTATTAACGATAGCGAGGTGATAGAACAATGTAACTCCTGTTCTATCACCCGATACCGCTAAATAATGTTTTTAATACACGTCTTTCCAGTACTCTTTTTTCAGAAAATACGCAAAACCAAAGAAAACAACCAGGAATAACAATACTTTCCAGCCCAGGCTACGGCGCTCCACCTGTACAGGCTCAGCCAGATAAACCATAAAGTTGGTCAGATCACCAAGGAATGCATCATATTCTTCAGGGCTTAATTTACCTGCCTGAATCTGCTTAAACCCTTCCAGTTCTTCAATTTCCACATCACCATGCATTACTTTTTTGTAGACAGGCTCCTGCAGACCCTGCAACGACCATAACACGTTAGGCATGCCAACATCCGGGAACACAGTGTTGTTAAAACCTGTTGAACGATTCGAATCAACATAGAAGCTGCGCAAGTAAGTGTAGACCCAGTCAGCACCGCGAGCACGCGCCGCTAACGACAGATCGGGAACAGCTGTACCAAACGCATTTTTTCCATAATCAGCAGTCATCGATACTTTCATCAGATCACCGATTTTTGTTGGTGCACCTTTTGCACCGCGAGTGTGAATCAACATTTCCCGAACATCATCTTCAGACATCTCAAGGTCTTTTGCGATACGGTTAAAACGCATGAACGAAGCAGCGTGACAACTGTAACAATAATCACCAAAAGCCTGGGCACCACGACGTAATGAATCTTTATCATTAATATCAATGGGTGCCGACTCCAGGTGTCCACCGCCAGACGCCATCACCAGTACCGGTGACAGCATGACTGCAGAGACAAACAAAACGACGATTTTTTTCATACTAGCTATTTTCATGATGTGACCCTATCTGGTAGAGGCGTGGTACTTTCATTTTTAGATGTGACATAAAGCACAGCAAAGAAAGCAAAGTATAAGAATGAGAACAGACGAGACATAAACGTAATAGTCTCGGTTACCGGTTGCATTGCCAACCAGCCCAGTACAACAAAGCTGATGCAGAAAACAATCAGGTTCAATTTAAAAACAACTGAACGATAACGGATAGATTTCACTTTACAGCGATCAATCCACGGCAGGAAGAACAGCACCACAATCGCACCACCCATAGCGCCAACACCCATCAACTTGTCAGGTACCGCACGCAGGATCGCGTAGAAAGGCGTGAAATACCAGACCGGCGCAATATGCTCAGGGGTTTTCAGCGGATCAGAAGCAATAAAGTTAGCATGTTCCAGCATGTAACCACCGCCATCCGGCATATAGAACAAAACGACGCTGAAGAAAAACAGGAACACCACAATGCCCACAGTATCTTTCACCGAGTAGTACGGGTGAAACGGTATGCCGTCAAGCGGAATGCCATTCGCATCTTTGGTTTTCTTGATTTCAACACCGTCCGGGTTGTTAGAACCCACTTCATGCAGGGCAAGAATGTGTGCCACAACAAGGAATACCAGAACAAACGGCAGGGCAATAACATGCAGTGCAAAGAAGCGGTTAAGAGTGGCATCACCAATAACGAAGTCACCACGAATCCACAGGGTAAGATCATCACCGATCACAGGAATCGCACTAAACAGTGAAATAATAACCTGTGCGCCCCAGTAAGACATCTGGCCCCAGGGTAACAAATAACCCATAAAAGCTTCAGCCATCAGTGCCAGGTAAATAAACATACCAAACAGCCATATTAATTCACGCGGCTTTTTGTATGAACCATACATCAGACCACGTACCATATGCAGATACACCACGACAAAAAACGCGGTGGCACCGGTTGAGTGTATGTAACGTATCAACCAGCCATAAGGCACGTCACGCATGATGTACTCTACCGAGGCAAACGCCATCGCAGCATCAGGCTTGTAATGCATGGTCAGGAAGATACCTGAAACAATCTGAATTACCAGCACCACTAACGCCAATACACCGAAAATATACCAGGTATTGAAGTTTTTAGGCGCGTAGTATTTTGCCATATGATCATTCCACATCTTTGTCAGTGGGAAACGATCATCTATCCATCCAAGCAGGTTACTCATTATGCACTCTCCCCATCAACACCGACGTGAATAACATTGTCATTTAAATACTTATGCGGTGGCACAACCAGATTGGTTGGTGCCGGCACCCCCTGAAATACTCGACCGGCAAGGTCGAAACGAGAGCTGTGACACGGGCAGAAATAACCACCCAGCCAGTCTTCACCCAGATCGGCAGGACCGATCTCGGGCCGGAACGTTGGTGAACAGCCCAGGTGCGTACAAATACCTACCAGCACCGAAATTTCCGGCTTGATAGAACGCACTTCGTTTTGCGCATATGAAGGCTGCTGATCGACATTTTCTGATGTCGGATCACGCAGTCTGTCATCAAGCGTAGGAAGATCAGCAAGCGTCTTCGCAGAACGCTTGAGAATCCAGACAGGTTTACTCTGCCACTCAACAACCATCAAACGCCCTTCTTCAAGTTTGCTAATATCGACTTCTACGGGAGCACCCGCATTCTTCGCTCTTTCGCTGGGCATCCATGAGGATAAAAATGGAACGGCTACAAAACCGGCGCCAACTGCAGCAACCACCGAAGTGGAAGCCACCAGAAAACGGCGTCGTTTTGTATCGACTACATTATCAGTAGACATATTGGATATCTCCAAATAAATAAAAATTCAAATGCAAATTAACAGGTAAATATCAAAAATATGATTTTTAATATTTGTTAATTCACCACAACTCATAGTATTGGTATGCAGAAACTTTACTGTTTTACACAAAAAACAGGGGCACACCGGTTGCAAACGGCGCATAGGATAGCGTAAATTAGCATTTTAGCCAAGTTTAATATAACAAATCAAGTAAAAACAAAGAGATAGAAAAACTCATGCCAAGGCAAAATCACTCTTTTATGTATTTTCTCAGCTGGTTACTCATTGGCTGCATTGCTGGACTGACCGTATTACTGATTCGCGGAGACCTCAGCATTAACATCAAAAATGCTGATCCTTCCCCGTCAACAGACTCAACCATCCCCGCTCAGGCACATGATCATCACCGTGGTTTTGCTGATGCTGTAATGAAAGCCGCCCCTGCGGTAGTGAGTATTCAGACCATTAACTGGATACAGAGCAGCAATGAGGCACAGCTAAATGACAAGATTATTGACCGCTTTCTAGGTAAAAAATCACCTCACAGACCCAAGCGTCAGGCAGAAACAAGCGCCGGCTCCGGCGTAATCATCAAACCGGATGGTTACATACTGACCAATTACCATGTTATTGAACACAAAGACGAGATTCGAGTACGCCTGAATAACGGCAAAGTGGCCATTGCCCGATTAATCGGTTCCGACCCCGACACTGATCTTGCCATTCTCAAAGTCGACATTGATAACCTGCCCGCGCTCAGTATCGCAGACGTCAACAAACTCAAAGTCGGAGATATCGTACTTGCGATTGGCGACCCGTTTGCCATTGGCCAGACGGTCACTCAGGGCATCATCAGCGCCACCGGCAGAACCCGCGTTTCATTAAACACCTACGAAAACTTTATCCAGACCGATGCCGCCATCAACCCCGGAAACTCCGGCGGCGCCCTGATTAATACCGACGGCGAAATCGTAGGCATCAACTCCAATATTTTTTCCAGCACCGGAAATTTTCAGGGCATAAGTTTTGCTATCCCGATAGATCTTGCCCAAAAAGTAGCCAAACAAATCATTGAAAACGGTTATGTAGTCAGAGGCTGGTTAGGTGCCGAAGGTCAGGAATTAACCCCGCAAATTCTGCGCTCTCTGGAGCTGGAAGAAGCTCATGGCATTCTGGTCACCAGCGTTGATAAAGATGGGCCGGGGGATAAAGCCGGCCTGCAACGTGGTGATATCATCACCCAGATCAATCAGCAGGACATCTACAGTACCAGCGACATTCTCAACCTGATTGCTGACGGCCGACCGGGAGATGAATTTGTCATTGAAGGCATACGCAGGCGCCAGAGCTTTATGACCAGGGCAATACTGGGACAACGGCCCTTAATGAGCCGGTAAAAAAACACCACGCTCGAAGTGCGGCTGTTTTAAAACTTACTATTCAATGCCTCTGAGAGTGCCGTAATAAACACCTTGTTTTCGTCCGCAGTCCCCACTGTTACCCGCAAACAATTTTTCAGCAAACCGGCATCAGCACGCATATTTTTTATCAGCACACCTGAGCGTTTTATACTTTCAAAAACATCATCCGCTTTTTTATTTACTACCCGAAATAAAATAAAATTTGCCTGACTGGGAAACACCTGCAAGCCTTTAATATTTTGCATTTTTTCAATCAGGCGTTCTCTTTCACTACGAATCATTGCTGCCTGCTGATCCAGTTCACTGCTATTATCCAGTATCAGTTCAGCTGCCATCTGGGTTAAAACGTTAATATTATAAGGTAAACGTATTTTATCAATTTCATTAATAATATCCGGGTGCCCGCACAACAGGCCAAGACGCAAACCGGCCAGGCCCATTTTAGAAACAGTACGCATAACCAGCAGGTTGTCGTATTCTGTCAACCGACGCATAAAACTACTTTGCGCAAACGGATGATAAGCCTCATCCAGTACCACCATACCGGGTGCCATTGAAATAATTTCTTCGATATCATTTTCGTTATAACAATTGGCGGAAGGATTATTCGGGTACGCAATAAAAATAATGGCCGGCTGATGCTGCTGGACTGCCAGCCTGATTGCAGCCATGTCCAGTGAAAAATCCTCACACAAGGAAACGCCGACATACTCAATACCTGTAAAATCTGCAATCATTTTATACATCACAAAACCGGGGTCAAAAGACATCAAACAGGCCTTGTTGTCAGCATCCGCGACTGCCATCGCCAGCATTTGTATTAATTCATCAGAGCCATTACCCAGCACAATCTCCTTACTTTCCGGCACCTGCATCACCTCCCGCAATGTCTGCCTTAAACGTTTGGCAGAAGGATCCGGGTAACGATTTAAATCTGCAGAGGCTAATTTTTTCTGCAGTTCTGCCGTCAATTCAGCGGACAAATGATAGGGATTCTCCATCGCATCCAGTTTGATTAAACCACTGGCATCAGCAACATGATAAGCCGATATTTTTTTTATTAACGGGCGGATCCAGCGATAGCCTTTTTCCAATACAGAGATGTCAGACACGGTACTCTCAACAGTTATTTTCCGGTTTATATTAGCCGCCATTATACGTTGTTAGCGGAAAATAATAAAAATGACAAAAAACACTTGAAATTAAAAAAAGCATCTACAGATTATTTAACAACAATGAACAATCACTCAATCGGAGGTCATTATTATGAGCTTAGTAAAATACAACAACCCCTGGAACTTACTGGATACATTACAGCGCGAACTATACAACCCTGCATTCAGCCATGCGGGTGATAATGACAGCTCTGTATCAACCGCAAACTGGGCACCTTCTGTCGACATTAGCGAAAATGAAACAGAGTTTACCCTGCTCGCCGACATCCCTGGCGTGGCTCCGGACGATATCGATATTTCCATGGAGAAAGGTGTGTTAACCATCAAAGGTGAACGCAGCTCTGAAACGGTTGACGAAGGTGAAAACTACCGTCGAGTAGAACGGGAAAGCGGTCAGTTTTATCGCCGGTTTACCCTGCCGGACAGCGCCGATGCCGACAAGATTGAAGCCAAGTCTGAGCATGGTGTATTAAAAATCACCATACCAAAACAGGAAGTTGCCCTTTCACGTCGCATAGAAGTGAAACATTAAGCATGGCACAACACAGAGAGGTGAAGCGTTAGAATTATCCGCAAATGGACGCAACAGAACGTAAATTAATGACCTGGTTTTAAAAAGCGCCCATGTGATACATGGGCGCTGTAAAAAAAACAGATTTCAAATTTAATAAAAATTTTATTTGCGCCTGTTGCGTTCTTTGCGGATAACTTAAGCCTGTTCTGATCAATCTTTTTTTATCCTGTACTCTGCCGAACGCGCATGCGCAGTCAGGCCTTCACCATGCGCCAGTACAGATGCAGTCTTACCTAACTGTGAAGCACCCTGCTCAGAACAGCCGATCAGGCTGCTGCGTTTCTGGAAATCATACACCCCTAAAGGTGAAGAAAAACGGGCGGTACCCGAGGTCGGTAATACGTGGTTCGGACCGGCACAATAATCACCCAGCGCTTCCGCAGTATAACGTCCCATAAAAATAGCACCGGCATGACGGATTTTTCTTGCCCAGATTTCGGCATCATCCACTGACAGCTCGAGATGTTCCGGTGCAATATGATTAGCCACTTCTACAGCCTGCTCCATATTCGCGACGGAAATGATTACCGCTCTGTCCTGCAAAGATTTTTTAATGATTTCCTTGCGTGGCATTTCCTGTAACAGGCGTTCAATACTCTGCTTTACCTGTTCAATAAAATTATCATCCGGACAAACCAGGATAGATTGCGCCTCCTCGTCATGTTCTGCCTGTGAAAAAAGATCCATGGCAATCCAGTCAGGATCCGTTTTACCGTCACAAACCACCAGTATTTCAGAAGGCCCGGCAATCATATCAATACCAACCACACCAAAAACCATGCGTTTTGCGGTGGCCACAAAGGAGTTTCCCGGGCCGGTAATTTTATCGACTTTAGGGATGGTTTCCGTGCCATAGGCAAGCGCAGCCACCGCCTGCGCACCACCAATAGTAAACACCCGGTCAACGCCGGAAACGGCAGCAGCGGCCATTACCAGATCATTAATTTCACCATCAGGTGTTGGTACCACCATGATCAGCTCCGGAACACCGGCAACCTTGGCCGGAATAGCATTCATCAATACCGAAGACGGGTATGCCGCTTTACCGCCCGGCACATATAAACCGACTCTGTCCATCGCCGATATCTGCTGCCCCAAAACGGTACCATCCTCTTCGGTATATGACCATGACTCCATTTTCTGGCGTTCGGCATAAGCGCGGATACGGGCCGCCGCTGTTTCCAGTGCTTCACGCTGCGATGCATCAATAGATGCCAGAGACTGTTGCAACTGTTGTTTGTTGAGCTCGAATTCGCTGGCATTTTGTAATGTCATGCGGTCGAACTTATTGGTATATTCAATAACAGCCGCATTTCCCCGCTGCTTCACATCCGCCAGAATATCAATGACAATTTTGGCAATTTCACCATCAATACTCGCTTCCCATGCCAGCAACTTATCCAGCTGTGAATAAAAATCAGTATCGGTATAATTTAAAGAGGAAATATTTAACATTACAGGAACTCGTTATTCTGTCTTCGGGTATGCATTTATCTGTTTTTCAATATCAGCAGAAATTCTTCTACTGCCAGAGAAAACTCTCTCCCGCTGAGCGGGCTGATATTTTTTTAAACTGGAATTTTATTTAACCGCGGAACCAATCTGTTCGATAATCGCGCTGATTTTTTCATGTTTCATTTTCATTGCTGCTTTATTCGCAATCAGCCGTGAACTGATATCGGCAATATGATCCACCGGTTTCAGGCCATTGGCTTTGAGCGTATTACCGGTATCGACCACATCAACAATCAAATCTGACAGACCGACAATCGGTCCCAGTTCCATGGAACCATATAATTTAATCAGCTCGATCTGTTCACCGCGTGATTCAAAATAACGTTTGGCCACATTGGTAAATTTTGTTGCTACCCGCAGACGACCACTGATTCGTGGCTTTTCTTCAACCAGTCCGGCAGTCATCAGCTTGCATTTAGCAATTTTTAAATCCAGCGGTTCATACAGGCCTTCGCCACCATGTTCCAGCAGTACATCTTTACCGGCAACACCAATATCCGCCGCGCCGAACTGCACATAAGTGGGTACATCGGTAGCACGAATAATTACCAGTTTGACATCCTCATGATTGGTATCAAGAATCAATTTACGGCTTTTATCAGGGTCGTCGGCAGGCACGATGTTGGCGGCAGCGAGTAGTGGCAGGGTTTCTTTGTAGATTCTACCTTTTGAGAGTGCGATGGTTATCATAGTGCCCGAATGAAAAATGAAAAGTAAAAAATAAAAAATGAAAAACTCATTGACCCGTCTTTATGCTCTGTCTTGCTGAAGATTGACTCTTTGATGAGTATCATTCAAATACCGCGCCAGCTTAATCATCCGCAAAGCAAACGCATAACTTTTATCCTTTAATATATTTCTATTCAAAACAATTCCCTGTTAATAATGTTTATTGAAAAACGATTGATGCTTTTCAGTTTTCATTATGAACTCATTCATGAGTTCGTCTGATTTTAGCACCTAATAATGCCAGTTTTTCTTCAATATTTTCATAACCGCGATCGATATGGTAAATACGCTGCACTTCCGTTTCACCACTGGCAACCAGTCCGGCAATAATGAGACTGGCAGAAGCCCGTAAATCGGTGGCCATTACCGGTGCCGATGTTAAGCCGTTTACTCCACGAATAATGGCGGTATTACCTTCAACTTCGATATCTGCACCCATGCGCTTTAACTCCTGCACATGCATAAAACGGTTTTCGAAAACCGTTTCAACCACCGTGGCAGTGCCCTCGGCGATGGTGTTCAGGGCAGCGAACTGCGCCTGCATGTCCGTTGGAAACGCGGGGTACGGTGCGGTTCGTACATTAACCGATTTCGGGCGGTTACCCTCCATATCCAGTGAAATCCAGTCATCGCCCACCTCAATGCGGGCACCGGCTTCACGAAGCTTGTCAATCACCGCATCGAGTAGTTTTGGATCGGTATCTTTTACTTTTATGCTACCGCCGGTTATCGCGGCAGCCACCAGAAAGGTGCCGGTTTCAATCCGGTCGGGCAACACACGGTAACGGGTACCGTTTAATTTCTCCACGCCTTCTATGATGATGGTATCACTACCGGCACCGGAAATTTTGCCACCCATAGCATTAATAAAATTGGCCAGATCCAGCACTTCAGGCTCACGCGCAGCATTTTCTATCACCGTGGTGCCCTCAGCCAGGGCGGCAGCCATCATTAAATTTTCGGTGCCGGTGACGGTAACAATATCCATTACCAGACGCGTGCCTTTGAGGCGGCTGGCTTTGGCGTGAATATAGCCGTTGCTGACTTCTATTTCAGCCCCCATATCCTGCAAACCTTTGATGTGCAGATCCACCGGCCGTGAGCCGATGGCACAACCACCGGGCAGGGATACTTCGGCTTCACCGAAACGCGCCAGTAACGGCCCCAGTACCAGAATAGATGAGCGCATGGTTTTCACCAGGTGATAAGGTGCGGTGTAATTTTCAATGGTCGAACTATCCACTTCGACACTTAACTTTTCATCAATAGAAACCATCACCCCCATGCAGCCGAGCAATTCAACAGTGGTAGTAACATCATGTAAATGCGGCACATTTTCAATGGTTGCAGGACCATCCGCTAACAACGTTGCGGCCAGTATCGGTAATACCGCATTTTTAGCCCCCGAAATCCGGATTTCACCATTCAGCGTAGTGCCGCCATTTATCATTAATTTATTCATTTATTTAAAAAAGTCTCTTATCTCAGTGTCTATACCGTATACTTTTGCAATTTGCTGCAGTGAGTCCGGTAGGTTTTCCAGCCGCAGATTCAGTTTTGCCTGTCTTCCCAGTTTTACTATTTCAAGCGTCAATGCCAGTGCCGCACTATTACATGCCTTGATTTGTGAAAAATCGAACACCAGTTGTTTTGCTTCAGTACAAGCTTTTAAAGAAGCCTGTACCTGCTGCAATAAATCGGGCACCGTAGAAAAATCAACCGTCCCCTCAATACTGAACCGGCATGGATCAAGCTGAACAATGCCGGCGCTGGTTATTGCCGTACCGGCAGAAGGCTGACGATTAGCCACAATATTGCTGTCGCCTACGATTCACTGTTCGACGGGTTGTTCTTTTCGTGCATGTATTCTAACAGACCATCGATACCACTTTTGCGAATTTCCTGAGTAAACGTACCACGATAACTGGTCACCAGGCTGACCCCGTCAATTTTTATATCGTACACTTTCCATTTGTTGTTTTTAACCCGTACCCGATAGGCAAGCGGTATCGGCGGACCACCCGCCTGAATAACTTCCGCCTTGACTGAGGCTTTGGTCGCATCTGCAGGTAATTTCACCGGAAAATAGTTAATCTGCTGCCCTTTAAATTCAAGCAGAGACTTACTGTAGGTACGCATCAACAGCTGTTTAAACTCATTAACAAAGACTATTTTCTGCTCTCTTGTTGCTTTTTTCCAGTTTTTGCCCAGCGCGAGTTTGGCCATGGTCACTTCATCAAGCAACGGTAATATATATTCATCAACTATTCTGTAGACACGTTCAGGCTCTTCCCGTAATAACTCACGATCCTCATTTAATATATTGATGACATGCGTTGACGTTCTTTCGAGCAGAGCAACCGGTGACTCTATGACCTCTGCGGCTAAAAGCGATGACCAGCCCAGCCAGAACAGACCGAATACAGATAGAATACTTAATTGCATGCTGTTATTAGTTACTTTATTCATTTTGCTCCCTTCACTATGTTAGTTGTCATCTGCCTGACTGAATAAAAACTGCCCGATGACCTGCTCCAGAACCAGAGCAGACTGTGTCAAGTCTATGCTGTCACCATTTTTCAGATAGTCTTCTTCTGCGCCCGGTTCAAAGCTGACATACTGCTCGCCGAGAAGACCGGAAGTCAGAATACTGGCAGCGGTATCCATTGGAAACCGGTCATATTTTTTATCAATAGCCATAATCACTATTGCTTCATAAGTCTCTGAATTATATTGTATATCGGTCACCCGGCCAATACCGACGCCACCGGCAGATACTGCAGAACGTACCTTTAGACCACCGACATTATCAAAGTGTGCACTTAACAGATAACTTTCTTTATTAGCATAACTGCCCATATTGCTCACGCTCATTGCCAGCATAAAAAATGCAGCAATAGCAGCAGCAACAAATAATCCTACCAGTATCTCGACCTTACGCGATGTCATTTAGCTTCCTCTTTTTACTTACCCCAGGCATATATTCCTGTACTGACAATTAATCGTTATATTAAATCGTTATTATTGTGGTTACAGCATTAGCCACTTCACGGTATCCGGCGACAATGAAAATCATCTGGTAAACATCAGTGCGGTTAACACAAAATCAAGAAAAAGAACCGCCAGTGAACCATGTACCACCGTACGTGTGGTTGCCTGCCCCAGACCTTCTGAGGTGGGAATACAGTCATAGCCCTCAAACACCGCTATCCAGACCACAACCACACCAAAAACCATGCTTTTTATAATACCGTTATATAAATCCAGATATAAGTCCACTTTTTCCTGTGGCTGCGACCAGAAAGAACCATAATCCAGCCCCAGCAACTCAACCGCCACCAGGTAAGCCCCGACAATACCCACTGCACTGAAAATAGTCGCCAGTAAGGGCATGGAGATAATCCCGGCAAAAAAGCGCGGTGCGATCACTCTTTGCATCGGGTTTACCGCCATCATCTCCATACCGGATAACTGCTCAGTGGCTTTCATCAGACCGATTTCCGCGGTTAATGCCGAACCTGCCCTGCCGGCAAATAACAACGCGGTAACCACCGGCCCCAGTTCCCGCAAAAGTGACAGCGCCACCATCACACCAACCGAGTCTTCGGCACCAAAATCAACCAGCGCATAATAGGATTGCAACGACATCACCATGCCAACAAATAAACCGGCAACAACAATAATAATCAGGGTTTGTACACCGACTGAATATATCTGTTTTATCAACAAACCGGGGCGGGCAAACAAAGCCGTACCACTGGCGATAACCTGTAACAGAAAAATACTGCCACGTCCCAGGCGAACAAAGCTATGCAAGGTGGATGCACCCAGATACTGTATTTTATCGACAATTTTACTAATCAAAACACTGCCTATGCGTCCGTTATCGATTCTGCAACAGATCAATCATTCAAAAAGTTCCTGTAAAACGGGTTTTGCAGGGTAATGAAAAGGCACCGGACCATCGGCATCGCCATGAACAAACTGGTGCGTCCATGCTGACTGACTGTTCTGCAAGCTGTCAGAATCACCACTTTCAACAACTTTCCCATCGGAAATAATATGTGCATGATCAGAAATAGACAGCGTTTCCGGCACATCGTGTGAAACCACAATACTGCAGATATTCAAAGCGCTGTTAAGTTCACTGATAAGTGATACCAACACCCCCATGGAAATGGGGTCCTGACCGGTGAAGGGCTCGTCATACATAATCATCATCGGGTCCAGTGAGATCGCCCGTGCCAGCGCCACCCGGCGAGCCATGCCACCGGACAACTCTGACGGCATTAACGCCGCCGCGCCGCGTAAACCCACTGCATTCAGCTTTAGCAATACCAGCTGGCGAATCATCACTTCGTTTAGCCGGGTGTGTTCACGCAAAGGGTAGGCAACATTCTCGAAAACCGTTAAATCGGTTAACAAAGCACCACTTTGAAATAACATCCCCATACGCTTACGCAGGGCAAACAGATTTTTAGTTGAAAGCTGATGTACATTCAAACCATCCACTTCAATAAAACCCTGATCCGGTCTCAGCTGGCCACCGATTAATTTTAACAAGGTGGTTTTACCGGTCCCGCTCGGGCCCATAATAGCCGTTATTCCCTGACGCGGAATATCCAGTGACAAACCATCAAAGATTTTTCGACTGCCGCGACTGAAATGCAAATCCCGAATTTTGACCAGAATATCATCCAAGCCGGTTACCTAATAGTATTCTTATTATTTTGCGCGATTGTAACATGCAATGGCTACCATTATAGCCATCATAATGGCGTTCAAAATCATCTGTAAAAAAATCGTTGGCAAAATCGTTAATACCCCATGACCTCTAAAACAGTACGTGCCCGGCGTATATTGTCTGCCTGCAATTGCGGGTGCTGCACAATAATGCAGGCTTCCGCTATATTTCCAGCCTGAGAATGAGGTACACCCAGCTGCAAAGCGAACTGCTCGAACACTTCTCTGACCCCTCGCAGATCAATTAATTCATTGCGAATACATGCCAGCCTCAAATGCGGTGACCGGCTGGTTTCACCGCTTTGCCACACCGCTTCCCCTCCTGCGGTTAAATTTATCCCCAGTAACGGCACATTGAGGGATTCAGCCATGCTTATCATTTGGCTTTTTACAGCCGGTGGCAATACCCGTTCATCCCCGTCAAACACCAGCGATACCAGTTGCGGTGACAATATTTTTAATTGCCGGGTGATTTCCGCTGCCGACAAGGTATTAAACATTTCAGCCTCGCATTGTACCCAGAAACGGAATTTTTCATGCACACTGCCAAGCCACTGCTCACAGTCAACACCTTCCACCCAGTATGTTGCCGGCACCATCACGACATTAAATTCGTTACTGTAGAACATCAGCTGCCAGTCTTCCGGCAGATCATCTGGATAGAAGGCAGGCGACCAGTGTTGATGCCGCCAGCCGTATGCCCCGATATTAATTGCTGGTTTCAAGTGATTACCCCTTAGCCCGGTTAATTAATTATTAAAAATATGTCAAAAGGATTGTTGGCGAATGTAAGCACATAGCGTATTCTTCGCCTCTTAAATACTTACTTCACGCTATGCCAATGCTACTCCACAGTTTCGCCATCATTACCGGTTTTATGTTACTCATCTGGAGCGCAGATCGCTTTATTATCGGTGCCGCTGCCACCGCGCGTAACTTTGATGTACCACCGCTTATAATCGGTCTCACCATCGTTGGTTTTGGCACCTCGGCACCGGAGATGATGGTCGCCGGCTTTGCCGCTTATGATGGTAGCCCGGCCATGGCCATCGGTAATGCACTGGGCTCCAATATCACCAATATCACCCTGGTACTGGGGGTGGCCGCCCTGATCACACCGCTGAATGTACATTCTCGCATTATCAAAAAAGAACTGCCAATACTGCTGTTTGCCACCCTGCTGGCTCTGGCACTGATGCGGGATATGACACTTACCGTATTTGATGGTGTGATTTTATTCAGCCTGCTGTTTTTACTGATGTGGTGGATCACCCGGCAGGGACTTAAAAATGACAGCGAACAGGCGCTTACCAAAGAATATATAGAAGAATTGCCGGATAAAATGCCCACTTCTCATGCACTGTTCTGGCTTATCGCCGGACTGATATTATTAACTGTCAGCTCAAAAGTACTGGTCTGGGGAGCGGTTGGTATCGCCACGGCTTTTGGTTTAAGTGAATTAATCATCGGTTTAACCATTATTGCTATAGGTACCAGCCTGCCTGAACTGGCTGCATCCATCACCAGTGCCCTGAAGAATGAACACGACATCGCCATTGGCAATGTTGTCGGCTCCAACCTGTTCAACACCCTGGGGGTACTGGCCATACCCGGTTTAATCAGCCCGGGAGCGATACCTGAAGACGCCTTATACCGTGATATTCCCGTGGTTTTGTTCCTCACCATAACCTTGCTTGTCATGGGCTACGGCTTTCGCAAGGAAGGCAGAATCAACCGTTTTGAAGGCAGTTTGTTATTAAGTGCTTTCATTGGCTATCAAATGCTGTTATTTTTCAGTATTACATAGAACGATAAACAAAATATCTATAGCGGCTCAAGTACATAACGGAACTCACAATGCCCCCGGTTGATACCATCGATTTTGAAAAACTCGGCCAGCAAGTCGTCAGCATCGAACTTGCCGAAATTACCGCCCTGCAAACACGTATCGATAAAAATTTTACTGCGGCCTGCAAATTACTGCTCAACTGTCAGGGACGTATTGTGGTTACCGGTATGGGCAAATCGGGCCATATCGGGGGCAAGATTGCCGCCACCCTCGCCAGCACCGGCAGCCCTGCATTCTTTGTTCATCCGGGTGAAGCCAGCCATGGTGACCTCGGCATGATTACCAAAAATGATGTTGTTATTGCATTATCCAACTCTGGCAATACGGCCGAAATAACCACTATTGTTCCTATTTTAAAACGTTTTTCTATACCCTTAATCAGCATGACCGGGGATGAAAACTCAACTCTGGCACAACAGGCGAACATTAATCTTGATGTCAGCGTCAGCCAGGAAGCCTGCCCGCACGATCTGGCACCTACCTCCAGCACAACGGTAGCACTGGTCATGGGGGATGCACTGGCGGTTGCACTGCTACAGGCAAGAGGTTTTACCGCTGAAGATTTTGCCCTGTCACACCCCGGCGGCAGCCTGGGCAAACGCTTATTGCTGCATGTATCCGATATTATGCATACCGGTGAACGTATACCACGGGTCAGTGAAAACGCCACAGTATCGGAGGCGCTGCTTGAAATGAGCAAAAAAGGCCTGGGCATGACCGCTATCACCGATGAAAACAACACTGTACTGGGTCTGTACACGGACGGGGATTTACGCCGTTCACTGGACAAAAATATTGATGTCCATCAGGCTAAAATCAGTGAAGTCATGACCACAAACTGTCGCACCACCAGCGCAGATGAACTGGCGGCAAGCATCGTAAAGCTGATGGATGAAGCCGGTATCAACGGTTTACTGGTGACTGACAAAAATAATAAATTAACCGGTGCCTTTAATATGCACGATATACTGCGCGCCGGCATCATTTGAAAACAGAAAAACTTAAAACTTAAAACTTAAAACTATCTTCCATGGACATTATAGAAAAAGCAAAAAATATTAAACTGGTCATCTTTGACATTGATGGCGTCATGACCGATGGCAGCCTGTTTTTTGACAACAGTGGCGAAGAATACAAGGCCTTTAACTCACTCGATGGCCATGGCTTGCGCATGCTGCAGGAATGCGGGGTAAAAGTTGCCGTCATTACCGGACGAAAATCAGAGCTGGTCAAACACCGTATGCACGATTTAGGTATCACTCTGTTATATCAGGGTTATCGTGACAAAACACCGGCTTTCAAGTCCTTGCTTAAAGAAGTTAATTTAACCAAGGATCAGATCACCTATGTTGGTGATGACGTGGTCGATTTACCCATCATGTCTCAGCTTGACTTTGCCATAGCGGTACAAAATGCCCACCCGTTTGTAAAACAGCATGCTCACTGGATAACTGATCGCTGTGGTGGAAAAGGTGCCGTACGTGATGTCTGTGAATTTATTCTTGAAGCAAAAGGTCTGTTAAACGATAAACTTCATTCCTATCTTTATAAAAATTAATCAAGCATTATATGAAGCCTGGCATTAATCGTACAATCGGCCTCAGCTTATTTATTTTCATGTGCATCATCGTGTGGTGGTCTATCACCACTGACTACGGTGACGATAAACACTCACAGCTGTCAAAAAACAGTCACTATATTGAACTTTTCATGAATGAATTCGAACTAACCGCTATGAATGAAGAGGGAAAACCTAGTTACCTGATGACCGGGTTATATATGCAACGTTACAATAATTCAGATGTTGCCGAAGTCAAAAAGCCCGTATTACATATATTACAACCGGACAACCAATGGCTTATCAGTGCTGACACTGCTGTTATTAACAACAAAAGTGACACCATACAATTAAAAGACAACGTCGTCATGCAACAGCAGAATGTTGTGCCGGCACTGACCATGCATACTCAAAAAATGCTGATAAATACAAAAACACAAATTGCAAGAACCAGAACACAGGTAAAAATTGTTCAGGGAACTTCCAGACTAAATGCAAAGGGAATAATTTATAATAACATCACCAGCAAACTCGAACTGCTGTCCAACGTTAATGGTTTCTACATACCCGGTGATACCGATGCCAAATAAATTTTTGATAATCAGTCTGAGCCTGTTTTTCATGCTGCTAATACAGGGTAAGGCCTGGGCCGAAACCAGTAGCGAAAAAATTTACATCAATGCAGATCACATGCAGGCCAATATTGAAACCGGCCTCAGTATCTATACCGGAAATGTAAAAGTAAGGCAGGGAAAACTGATTTTAACCGGTGACAAAATTACCGTATTGCAGCGCAACAATGAAGTCGAGCTTATTACCGTTACTGGCAAACCGGCACACTACAATCATGTCACCGAAAATGGTGAAGTCATCAAAGCCGACAGTGAAAAGATGGTTTATTCCACCAGCACTAACCTGCTGGAACTGACCATTAATGCAAAATTAAGCCACCCCGAACATCAAATCAGCAGCCAGAGAATAATCTACAATACCCTGACTAAAGTTGCGACCGCCGGTGACAGGGAAGACAGCAGTGAACGTGTTAATATCACGCTGACACCAACAGCTCAGGGTACTACCCAGACAAGCCATAACAAGGAAGAAATCAAACAATAAGCGCCATGGCTATATTACGCGCTGACAATTTGATCAAAAGTTATAAATCCCGCACCGTTGTTAACGATGTTTCCTTTGATGTTAAAAGTGGCGAAGTTGTGGGTTTACTGGGTCCCAATGGTGCAGGAAAAACCACCAGCTTTTACATGGTCGTTGGCCTGGTTCAGGCCGATAAGGGAAGCATTCATCTGGACGATATCGACATTACCCAACTGCCCATGCATGCCCGTGCACAATATGGAATCGGCTACTTACCTCAGGAAGCCTCAGTATTTCGAAAATTAAGCGTTGAAGACAATATTCTTGCGGTACTGGAAGCAAAAAAAGGGCTGGATGCAAAGCAACGGCAACAGAATCTTGATGCCCTGATTGATGACCTGCAGATCGATCATATCCGTCATAATATCGGTCTAAGCCTGTCAGGCGGAGAGCGCCGCCGG
The DNA here is from genome assembly GCA_024277705.1 of Gammaproteobacteria bacterium. Lineage (GTDB taxonomy): Bacteria > Pseudomonadota > Gammaproteobacteria > SZUA-229 > SZUA-229. Next base: position 524 of record JAJRUQ010000102.1, on the reverse strand, counting down.
GTTGAAATAGCGCGCGCACTGGCATCACAGCCGTCTTTTGTACTGCTTGATGAGCCATTTGCAGGCGTTGACCCGATATCGGTCATCGAAATTCAAAAAATCGTCAAACACTTGATTAAACGCAATATCGGGGTCTTAATTACAGACCATAATGTACGTGAGACATTAGGAATATGCGATAGAGCATATATTCTCAGTGATGGTAAGATAATCGCACAGGGACAACCGGATAAAATTCTTTCTAATAAAGAAGTGCAAGAAGTCTATCTTGGACGGGATTTTCGACTATAAATAGAGTTAAATGTAACTCTATTTATAAAAACTTGATGTTATGGAGAGATATACGACAAATCTACACATGGCTGGATTATGTTGCACACATTTTATGCAGCGTAACCCCAGGATCATAGCCATAAAAATGTTTATGAAACCAGAGATTCTGTCTACCGAAACACGATGAAACCAACGCTCCAGCTAAAACTCAGCCAGAACCTGACAATGACACCGCAGCTACAGCAGGCCAT
>JAJRUQ010000101.1 GCA_024277705.1 Gammaproteobacteria bacterium | reverse complement strand
GATGGCGTTACTCAGAGGTGACCCAGTGCCCGATCGGCGACCCAATATTAATCAGATGGCATTGCTGTGAAAGTTAACGGGACAGCAGTGATTATTTATAATTATTTACTGAGAAATCAGTATGACATTAGTAATTTCTAATATAAAATCCATAGCTTAAAACCAAACAATCTATTTACTTTTGTGGCACCGTATAATGGCTTTAGCACTCTTCGACCTTGATAACACCCTGCTTGCCGATGATAGCGACTATCTCTGGGGCGACTTCCTGGTTAAAAAAGGTCTGGTTGATAAAACACAGTATGATGAAGCTAATCAGCAATTTTATGATGAATATAAACAGGGAACCCTGGATATTCTGGCATTTCTTAACTTCTCACTTAAACCGTTAACGCTGTATCCGCGACAAAAGCTTGATGAATTACACCGTGAATTTATGCAGCAGTATATTCAACCGATAATGACAGAAAAAGGCCAGAAAAAAATTCAGCAACACCGTAATAATGGCGACTTTACTGTTATCATCACTGCCACCAACAGCTTTGTTACCGCACCTATCGCTAAAGCTTTTCAGGTTGATGATCTCATCGCCACAGAACCGGAAATCGTCAATAATGAATACACCGGAAACGTTGCCGGCACCCCGTGTTTTCAGCAAGGAAAGATAACCCGTCTGCAACAGTGGCTGAAAAATACTACGCACAATCTGGAAAACAGCACTTTTTACAGCGACTCACATAATGACCTGTCACTGCTGGAACAGGTTACCCACCCTGTTGCTGTTGACCCGGACGAACAGCTGGAAACAATTGCCAGGCAAAGAAACTGGAAGATTTGCAGTTTCAGATAAAACCATCCAGCTACCACTGAAGACAAACATCAACGCCCCAAACGTATTATTTTTCTGTGCTAAACCCGCTAAAAAAAATAATGTTTTTTATTTTCAGCCTTTTTCACAATCCGATGTCAACGGAGTATCCGTTAATTTTTTTATTAAAAACACAAACAGCAGCTTTCCCAGCGTCAGCTGCTTAATGTAAGGCATCATATAAGGACCTGCTTACAAAACACTACCAGCGCTCGGCACAAGCCTGCTCCCAGTCCGACTTCCAGTCATCCGGCAGATTGTCACAGCAAAGCAAACAGCAGGACTCGATACTGGGATAAAGTTCAGCATAATTGGAAATCCGGGTACCGTTGACACGCCGATTAATGTGCTTTGGCTTTAATTCATCAAGACCACCAAGGCCACTGGCACTTAATAATTCTGTTAAATTTTTGATCGTCGCATTTTGAAAATTAGCGACCCGTTGTGACTTGTCATCAATATCGAGTACTTTGTAACGAGCAGGATCCTGAGTCGCTATACCGGTCGGACATTTATCACTGTTGCAGCTTCTGGACTGTATACAGCCAAGCGCCAGCATCATGCCACGTGCCGAATTGACGGTATCGGCTCCCAAAGCAATCATGCGGGCCACATGAAATGCACTAAAAATTTTTCCTGAGGCGATAATGCGTATCTGTTCACGTTTATTGATGCCGGTGAGTGCACTGTTAACAAAAATAAGGGCATCACGTAATGGCAGTCCGACAGAATTGGTCAGTTCGATGGGTGCTGCCCCGGTACCACCTTCTCCGCCATCCACCGTTATAAAATCCGGTGTAATATCTGTTTTTAACATCGCTTTACAGATGCCGAGAAAATCACTGCGTTTGCCAACGCAAAGTTTAAAACCGACCGGTTTACCACCGGATAATTCTCTCAACTCAGCAACAAATTGAAGCAGGCCTTCAGGCGTATCAAAAGCAGAATGCGCTGCAGGTGAAACCACATCCTCGCCCATCGGCACATGTCGTATTTCTGCAATTTCCTTACTTAATTTAGCCGCAGGCAAGATGCCACCATGGCCGGGTTTAGCTCCTTGTGATAATTTAATTTCAATCATCTTTACCACATCAAGCTGCGCTTTCCGGGCAAACTTTTGCCGGTCAAACTGCCCCTTGTTATCACGGCAGCCAAAATAACCGGTACCTATCTGCCAGACAATATCACCTCCATGCTCAAGATGATAAGGACTCAGGCCGCCCTCACCGGTATTGTGTGCAAAGTTACCGATTTTCGCACCCTTGTTTAATGCCAGTATAGCGTGCTTGCTCAAGGCACCGTAACTCATGGCAGAAATGTTTAACGGTGATGCAAAATACGGTTTGCTGCACGCCGGACCGGCGAATTTTACCCGCGGGTGTTTCGTTTCAATTGGTGCCGGTTTCATGGAATGATCCATCCACTCATAACCGGCACGATAAACATCAAACTGGGTACCAAAAGGCCGGGTATCACGAACATTTTTTGCACGTTGATAGACCAGAGCTCGAAATTCACGATTAATCGGGCGGCCATTGATATCGGATTCTACAAAATATTGTTGTATCTCCGGACGAATCGACTCAAACAGATAACGAAAAGCACCGACCACCGGATAAAGACGCAGGATGGTGTGTTTTTTTTGCCACATGTGATAAATACCAAGCATAATCACCGGAGCGACAACAATAAAACCCAGATAAAAAGATGGCCAGACAGTCGCCAGTGCAAACAAAAATAATGAAATCAAAAATGAAAGAAAAATGAAACCATGACGCACCGACATTAAATGACTCCGGGTGATAAGTATTAGTAGATAGCCAAGACACCTAAACTCATGACTCACTCTATCCTGACAAGTTCTTGTAATTTAAATATTCAAGCAAACTATCTGGAATAACGAAGCGTCATATAAGTTTACAGTTTGACTTATTCCACAATAACACAAAAATTACAAATTTCGTTATTTTCAAGTAGTTACAAATAACGGTTTAATTCTTGCTTGTTTTTTATAAAGGCAGCTAACAACAGGAAAATAAAAATGCATACTCGTGTACCCGTAAAACTTTTCATCGGCTCTGCATGGTTACTTTTTTCAGCAATGTCCCATGCAGCGATTATCCATGACAACGAAGCAGTATTTCAATCTGCCGCCGGTGTTGTCAATACAGAAACCTTCGAAAGCTATAATTTATTTGACCCGGTATCAGCCCTGCCGTTATTAGGCGGTACCTTCGATACCTTAAACAATGGCTCGTATCCAAATGCCTACGACCAGAGTGCTGGTGGTAGTGCGCATTCAGGTATACGCACTTTGATGAACAACGACAAACTCGGTCTGCCGGGCGAAGGTGATATCATTTTCATTGCTGATGCAGATACCGAATTTTCTGCACTGGGCTTATGGAATACAGGGGGTGACGATACCGTTAGACTGAGCATTTATGATAGTAATAATAATTTGCTCGCAACCACAGCGAGCCTTCCAGGCGAGTCGTTTATTGGCATAGCCGAACTCTCCGGTGCCGTTAAAGCCGTGATCTCAGCAGAAGGTGGCAATGGCTGGTTTAGCATAGATGACTTACAAACCGCAACGGTCAGTAGTATTCCTGTTCCAGCTGCCGTATGGCTGTTCGCTTCCGGTTTACTGGCATTGTCAGAACTCGCCAGACGTAAAGCAGCATAAGTAATCGTTCACCACATGATAGCGGCAGTCTTTACTCAAAGCTGCCGTTTTGTATAACTGGATTTATTACTGTCCCGTTACTGTGAGAGACATGAATGTCGAGTACTTGCTGCGACCATTTGCCGCATGGACGCGGTATTCGAGCGTACACGGAAGTGTTTATAGTGCGTCACAGCAAGCACAATAACGATTTCCACTCGCAATAACAAAGTTAACGGAACGTAGTAAACTTGATTATTTTTCAAGCGGTGCAACAAGCTGTTGAAAATCAGCCGGTTTGACATACTGCAATACTTCTTTTGCATTTTCGTACAGCGCAATATGCAGGCCTTGTTGCGGATACAAAAAATGGCTTACGCCGGACTTTTCCAGCCGCAACTCCGGTTCACCAAAACGCGCAACTATCACCGATTCATCCAGATTAACGGCAGGAACAAAGGTAACACTGATAATCGTTTGGGTTAAAACTTCAGTCCGGTCAATATCGGACAACATAAATTTCTTTGCCTTGCCGGTGGCCATATATTCTGAGCTAACAGCATTATCACGCCAGCGCTGTATTTCCCGGTCAGCAGCGCTGGTCTGTAATATCAGCTTTCCGGAAAGCAGACCAGCCTTATAATAACCGTAATACATTTCAAGTTTTCCGGTTTCATCCTGGGCCGCAATAACCGCCAGCTCCATATCGCTGCCAAGAACAGCAATAGCATCGGACAAGCGGCTTTTACCGATTGTTATACCAAAAACCTGCGTTGCACCATCGCCCAGCACCTCTATTTGCCATGGCAACCCGGTCAGTGTTTCGCGGTTTTCAGATTGATTAAAAAAGGGATAAACCGCCAGTACGACAGCAAGCAAAAAGAATAATGAAAAAAATATTTTCATTGCGTTAATAAATGTCAGCAACCAATAAAACGGGGTCAGGCTCTGGGCAAGGTCACGCCCTGCTGCCCCTGATATTTACCACCGCGATCGGCATAAGAGGTTTCACAGACTTCATCAGACTCGAAAAACAGCATCTGGGCAACCCCTTCATTGGCATAGATTTTCGCAGGCAGCGGTGTGGTATTAGAAAATTCCAGTGTCACATGGCCTTCCCACTCAGGCTCCAGCGGGGTCACATTCACGATGATACCGCAACGTGCATAAGTTGATTTACCCAGGCAGATGGTTAATACATTTCTTGGTATTTTGAAATTCTCGATGGTACGGGCCAGAGCAAAAGAATTCGGCGGAATAATGCAAACATCGCCGGTGAAATCAACAAAGCTGTGTTCTGAAAAATCTTTAGGATCTACCACCGCAGAATTGATATTGGTAAATATCTTAAAATGGTCTGAACAGCGTACATCATAACCATAACTGGAGGTGCCGTAGGAAATAAGCCGTTCACCGGCAGCATTGGTTTTCACCTGACCCGGTTCAAAGGGTTCAATCATGCCTTTTTCAGATTCACGGCGAATCCACTTATCAGATTTAATGCTCACAAATTACCTCATGTTCGAGATGGAAAAAGCGTGAGCGATTGTAGCAGACTACGGCGTCACTGGCGAAGTTACCGTTTTTCGCCCGGACGCTCAGGCAACCACTGTGCAGGAGGTGTTTTTAATCTTTATTCACCAGTACCGGCGGCATCGGGCAATCCAGGCAGCTGGCGATAGCGCGGGTTAATTCATACGCCGGTGCCATTACTTTGCCATCATGCGCAATGCAGTTAACGCAGGCCTGTAAAAACCGTTTTTTGAGAACCGGTTTAAGAAATTCAAGTTCATCCATGGCGGTATTCAGACTATCGAGTGATATATCGTTTTTCGGCAACAAACCCAGGGCACCCGCGTTAATCGAACGTCTGGCACTGTTAAATGCCTGCTCTGCCCCCTGCTGATCTTTGTGTTCAAGATACGCCAGAAGAGATAACAACAGTTCACTGGCACGTTTTGCCGAGCCCAGCACAAAATATTTTGCTACCGGCTTTGTACGATGCCCGTATTGCTCATCAAGATGCTGCAGCAATACACGCTGAATAATCCATTCACGCAGGTCAACCTTATTGTCTGCCGCAATCAGTTTTTGCAGGCAAAACTTAAAATGCTGATACTGTTCATGCGTCATTTCTCTTAAGGTTGGCAGGCATAAATCAATTATCGGCAATGCCTGCTTTTCGGCAACCTCTCTTACCACGGATTCCAGCTGTATCACATTGACGGTATGCAACTCACCAATCACCTCATTTAACACCAGTAGCTGTTTCTCCTTGATTGATGTCTTTTTATGTAACAACAATGCCAGCACCAGCGCCTGTGCACCATAAGGGTTTTCGGCATGTGACAGCAGGGCTTCCGGTAACTGTTTGTACCAGCGTTGTGCTGCTGCAACCTGTTGCTGAGAAATATCACCGATAGTATCCAGCGTATGCAGGGCATTATTCACCGTCACAGCAGCGCCGGCAGCAGCAATACTGGTTGCCATATTTTTTTTTCGTGTTGCATTCGACTGCGGATCGACTTTGCCTACCGGCTTGCGCTCATCAAAAAAATACTTGCCATCCCAGCGTGGCTCAATACGTAATATTCTCTGTTTTAAAGGCGGATGCGTTGAAAATGAGAAAAAATTTGTGCCGGTACCCCCCAGCGCAAAATAGGCATGACTGTATTCATCAACAGAAGCCGCCAGCAGGGCCGAGCCGGGAATGGCACCGCCAATTTTTTTCAGGGCATTGGCGATACCTTCACTGCTACGGGTAAATTGCACCGCAGAAGCATCCGCCAGATATTCACGCTGCCGGCTGATCAATGATTTTATCCAGTTACCAAAAAAGGTACCGGTATAACCCACCACGGTGAGCGCACCACCTATACCGATTATTAACAATAATGCCTGTCCACTGCCTTTACTGTTACGTGATGAGCGCATAAAGCGCAACGAACGCAGAATCAAACGGCCTAACATACCAATCATCAAGATACCGTGCAGGATGGCAATCAAGCGGATATTCAAGCGCATATCACCATTAAAAATATGGCTGAACTCATGCGCAATCACGCCCTGCAATTCATCTCTTGTCAGCCGTTCCAGCGCTCCCTGAGTAATACCAATAACCGCATTGGTGGTTTTCCAGCCGGCAGCAAAAGCATTAATGCCCTGCTCATTCAAAATATAAACCTGCGGCACAGGCGTGCCGGAGGCAATGGCCATTTCCTGCACAATGTTTAATATTTTTTTATGCAGCGGATCACTGCTGCTGCGTGGAATGATGACACCACCAAGATGCTGGGCAATAACCGAGCCGCCCGATGACAGCTGTACCAACTTGTATAAACTGCCAAGAGTGATAAATGCAAGAATAACCACTGACAGCAAGATACTCAGCTCAGTGTCAAACACTTGTGCAAGCTGTGCCGGGGAAAAGCTCAGATCGGAATACTCCGCCATATACATATAAACAAAAACAATGTAATTGCTCAGTACCAGCAGTCCGCTAATTGCCAGAGCAAACAACAGCACCAGTACGGCTGTACTGCGGCGGGCAGAATCCTGTGCTTCAAAGAAATTCATGACAGGGTGAAGTCAGAAGTTATCTGTTGTCGTAGCAAACAGTAATACAAAAAACAGTTAACTTAAAACTTAACTTCAGGTACTGCCTGTATCTCGGCACTGTCATCAAACTCCAGTAAGCTGGCATCGGCAGCATGACCAAACGGCCCGGTAAAAAAGTTTTGTGGAAATGACTGTTTATACGTGTTGTATTGCATCACCCCGTCATTAAATGCCTGCCGGGCAAAAGCAACGCGATTTTCAGTACTGGTAAGTTCCTCACTTAACTGCATCATATTCTGATTGGCTTTTAAATCAGGGTAAGCTTCCATCACCATATTAAAACGGCCCAATGCATTTGATAATTGCCCTTCCGCCTGCGCCAGTGACCCCATCACCGCAGCATCACCGGGATTACCTTTTGCGGCCTGCAGGCTGCTGGCCGCACCATTACGGGCACTGATAACTGCATCGAGTGTTTCACGCTCATGCTTCATATAACCTTTAGCGGTTTCAATTAAATTCGGAATCAGGTCGTAACGGCGTTTTAACTGCACTTCAATTTGTGCAAAAGCATTTTTATAACGGTTTCGCAACGAGATCAGTTGATTGAAAATACTGATGATATAAAAAACGGCAAGACCAATAATACCCAGGGTAACGATCGTTGAGGTTTCCACTACACTCTCCATTTGTTTTATTAGGGAAGCTATGATTAAGTCCTGGCTTCCGTATTGCTTAATATAGTGTTTATATC
>JAJRUQ010000100.1 GCA_024277705.1 Gammaproteobacteria bacterium | reverse complement strand
AGGGGTGATTGATCTGGCAGAAGAAATATTTCATGCCCCCGTACGTTTAGGTACACCACAATATGTGGCCGGTTTGTCGGATGTGGTGAGTAACCCGATTTATGCAACCGGTGTCGGTTTGTTACTGTTCGGTCAGCAGAACAGAAATAATGGCACCAGTCATATTATGATGGATGGCGGTATTAAAGGTATTTTTGAGCGGATGAAAAACTGGTTTCAGGGAAATTTTTAACCCATTAACAGTAAGTAGAAGTAGCAAAAGTAACAGACTTTAGAGTAACAAATGGTTGGCTGAAAAAATAAGGCTTTTAAAAAGGCAGGCTTTTAAAAAAGGCAAAAACTGAATAAACATAACTTGAAATATATAAAACATAAAATTAAAAGAGGAGAAATATCATGCCTATGTTCGAATTGATGGATTCCGGTGCGCAAGCCGCGGTCATAAAAGTTATCGGTGTTGGTGGCGGTGGTAGTAATGCTGTTCAGCATATGGTGAACAGCGGTATCAATGGTGTCGATTTTATTTGCACCAATACCGATGCCCAGGCGCTGGCCCGTTTTGATGGTGCCAAGTCACTGCAGATTGGCAGCAATATAACCAAAGGTCTGGGCGCGGGTGCGACCCCTGAAATCGGTCAGCAGGCGGCGCTTGAAGATCGTGAATTGATTCAGGAAGCCATTTCAGAAACCGATATGTTATTTGTAACGGCCGGCATGGGTGGTGGTACCGGTACCGGAGCAGCGCCGGTGGTAGCGCAGATTGCCAGGGAAATGGGCATTCTGGTGGTTGGTGTGGTGACAAAACCATTTGCCTTTGAAGGTTCTGCGCGGATGAAAATTGCGATGCAGGGTATTAAAGAATTAACCTCCCATGTTGATTCTTTGATTACCATTCCTAATGACAAGTTGCTGGATGTTTATGGTCGTGACTTTGATTTAATGAATGCCTTCAGCGGTGCCAATGATGTGCTGTGCGGTGCGGTACAGGGGATTACTGAGTTGATCACCAATCCGGGCGTGATTAATGTCGACTTTGCTGATGTGCGCACTGTTATGTCCAAGATGGGTATGGGGATGATCGGGTCCGGTCGTGCTGTTGGTGATGAAAGAGCCAAAGAAGCAGCAGAAGCGGCGATTGCCAGTCCTTTGCTGGAAGATGTTAATTTATCCGGCGCCCGCGGCATACTGGTCAATGTAACCGGTGCCAATATGACACTGGGTGAATTCCAGGACATTGGTGCGGTGATTAATGGCTTTGCTTCGGAAGATGCCACTGTTGTAATGGGTACGGCTATCGATGAGTCGCTGGATGGTGAAATTCGTGTCACTGTGGTCGCTACCGGCCTGGGTAATTCTATAAAAGCGCCCGCACCGGTTCCTGCTCCTGCTGAAATAAAAGTGGTGAAGCCGGTTCACAGTGATGAGGTTCCTGATTATAAGGATTTTGATAAGCCTGCCGTGGGACGCGCAAGTCCAGCAACTGAGCCAGCGGTAACACCTGACGGCAGTTATAATGAGGAAATACTTGATATTCCGGCTTTTTTGCGGCGTCAGGCGGATTAACCGCTGTTACGCCTGTTGGTTTTATTAAGGTATTGATTTTATTGTTATTTTTGATTGGCGAATTAAAGCGGTTGGCGGTATAAATGTATGCTATTAAGGCTGTATTTAATGACGGCTTCCAATTAGGTCGCTAAATATGTGATAATGCGGTAATTTTGTCAAAATTGCTGCCTGAATTTTGGCGTTAGGCATGGGATTAGAGTTTTTGATTAAGCAAAGAACATTAAAAAATGTAATACGAGCCACCGGTGTTGGTTTACATTCTGGTGAAAAAGTATATTTAACCTTGCGTCCGGCTCTGCCCGATACGGGGGTTATATTTCGTCGTGTCGATTTAAATGAATCGATAGAAATTAAGGCGAATGCCATGAATGTTGGAGCCACCATGCTGTCGACCACACTTGAACAGGATGGTGTGACCGTTTCTACGGTTGAGCATTTGCTTTCTGCCATGGCCGGTCTGGGTATTGATAATGCTTACGTTGATGTCAGTGCTGCTGAAGTCCCTATTATGGATGGTAGTTCGGGACCGTTTGTGTTTTTAATTCAGTCTGCCGGTATCGTCGAACAGGAAGCACCTAAACGTTTTGTTCGAATTAAAAAATCGGTGGTGGTTGAGGAAGAGGGTAAGTGGGCACGATTTGATCCGTTCGATGGTTTCAAGGTCAGCTTTGCTATTGATTTTGATCATCCGGCTTTCAAAGATGCCCCATGTACAGCTGAAATTGATTTTTCAACGACCTCTTTTGTAAAAGAGGTCAGCCGCGCCCGTACTTTTGGTTTTATGAGCGACATCGAAGCCTTAAGGAAAAACAACCTGGCATTAGGCGGCAGTATTGATAATGCTATTGTTGTTGATGAATACCGTGTACTTAATGAAGATGGTTTACGTTATGAAGATGAATTCGTAAAACATAAAATTCTGGATGCGATTGGTGATTTATATTTATTAGGTCATAGCTCTATCGGGGCTTTTTCCGGTTATCGCTCCGGTCATGCATTAAATAACAAATTGTTAAAAGCACTGTGTGCCGACAAAGATGCCTGGGAAGAGGTGACTTTTGAAGATGAAAAAGCATCTTCACCGATATCATACGCACAGCCATTACAGACGATATAGATCTCTCTATTCAGTCAGATCAGCAAACAAACGGGCCGGGATCACTTTGATTTTGATGAAAGCGGCATCAGGTTTGCAGCTTATGTTTTGTTTTTTCCGGTAATGTCATCCGCACAGGCCGGTTTGCTGGCTACACGCCCAGGTGCATGACTGGCAAGCTTAAGAAGCGCTGTTTTGAGCGGCTGGTAGTTAATACTGCTCGCTGATTGTGATAATAATTCAGCTGTTCTTTTGCTTATTTCAGGCGCTTGCCTGTCTGGAACCTGGTTCGCACCAGCCCCTGTGGTATTCTGGTCTGCAGCAGAATGCCGGGAATGTTTGTAGCGGGTGCTTACCTGAACGTGATGTATTCTGGCGGCGGCTTCAGAGTGGGAGAATAATTTGGAACTATCGGGTTTTGTCAGTGCCTGAAGTATCTGCGGGCTTAGCTGGCGGAGTCTGGTGGCCCATACCGGAGAGTCCGCAATTAACATTAGACTTTGATTACGGATATTTGCCACTTCGACATGAGCAAGACATTCCGGCGGTAAAATTTCACGCAGTAGTGCGGTATACTTCGACAGCATTTTAGCTTGCTGTAGAAATCTGGGGTTTATTTGTTCATTAATTAGCTTCATTGTGCAAAAAATACCGACAAATTGTCTATACTGAAAGAACTTTAATATATATCGTGAAAATATGAATATTATTTTTGTTGGAAAATTCAGGGGAAAGCCCCTTCGTTGTCAGCTTGATGGTCCTCGTCAGCTGTTTGTTTGTGCGTTTATTATAAGCTTTTTTGGTGTCATGTTGCTGGCTAGTGGATACTGGTATGGTAATTCGCATGCTACGGTTACTGAACTGGTTGCGCTACAGCATGATATAAGCAAGCAGAAAGATCTTATTGTTGAAGCGCGACAATCGGCTGAGTCCGAGCTGGATGCCCTGGCTTCACGGATGGGGAAAATGCAGGCAAATGTTATTCGCCTGAATGCCCTGGGACAGCGCCTGATTAAAGTTGCCAAACTGGATGCTAAAGAATTCGACTTCAGGAATGCGCCAGCGTATGGCGGTCCTAAAGAGATTGATAATGTTGTCAGTATTGATTTTGATGGCATGATTGCAAAACTTGATGAGCAGCTATCCAGCCGTGAGCAACAGCTGACTGTATTAGAAAATGTGATTATGAATCGTCAGCTGCGAAATGCCTCAACCCCGCGAGGTCGACCGATTATTAAAGGCTGGACCTCTTCTTATTATGGCAAACGTACCGACCCGTTTTCCGGAAAACTGGCCATGCATAAAGGTATGGATTTTGCCGGTAAAGAAGGCAGCGGCATTATTTCTGTTGCCAGTGGTGTCGTTACCTGGGCGGGTGATCGTTATGGTTACGGCCAGTTAATTGAAATTAACCATGGTAACGGCTATAGCACGCGTTACGGGCATAATGCTGAAATACTGGTTGAAGTTGGTGACAGCGTGGAAAAAGGTCAGGTGATTTCATATATGGGGTCAACCGGGCGTTCCACCGGACCTCATGTACATTTTGAAGTTTTAAAGAAGGATAGACAGATAAACCCGGCAAAGTTTGTTGCCATGCAGGATAAATAGATTCAAAGACAAGATTGTCTTTCCAGACTTATCTTTCACTGTATTTGTTGCCTTGATACATGACCCGTCAGCGGTTCTCAGGCATAATACGCACTATTAATTTCTGAAGATAGTTACACTCTCTACAGTATCCCGATATATATTTATTTTACAGGTTAAATAGTTAAAAATGATTTTAAATGCTGTTAAAAAAGTGTTTGGCAGTCGTAATGAACGGCTTGTTAAAAAACATCGTAAAACCGTTAACAAAATAAATGCACTTGAAGCTGAAATAGAAGCCTTAAGTGATGAACAGCTGGCAGCCAAAACGGTTGAATTTCGTGAGCGGTTACAGGGCGCTGATGGCAAGCCGGCTGAAACGCTTGAACAATTGCTGCCAGAAGCTTTTGCCACGGTAAGAGAGGCCGGCAAGCGTGTTCTCGGTATGCGTCACTTTGATGTCCAGCTGATTGGCGGCATGGTGCTGAATGAGGGCAAAATTGCCGAAATGCGTACCGGTGAGGGTAAAACCATGGTAGCAACACTGGCGGCTTATTTGAATGCATTGCCCGGTAAAGGCGTGCATGTGGTAACGGTTAATGACTATCTGGCATCACGTGATGCAGAGTGGATGGGGCGCTTGTATAACTTTCTTGGTTTGACCACAGGCATCAGTATTTCCGGAATGGATGCCGAAGCCAAAAAACAGGCTTATGCTGCCGATATAACCTACGGTACTAACAATGAATTCGGTTTTGATTATTTGCGCGATAACATGGCTTTTACCGCCCAGGAAAAAGTTCAGCGTGTGCCTAACTTTGCCATTGTTGATGAAGTTGACTCTATTTTAATTGATGAAGCCAGAACACCATTAATCATTTCCGGGTCTGTGGGCGAAAACAATGATTTGCATATTAAGTTCAAGGAGATTGTAAAGCACCTTGAGCAGGGCCGTAAGACAGAAAAAGATGAACCTGAAGAAGGTGACTTTTCTGTTGATGAAAAAAGCCGCAGCGTGCATATAACGGAGCAGGGACACCAGCGTATAGAAGAAATACTGGTTGAGGAAAATATTCTTGATGCCAATGATTCGCTATACAGTGCCAATAATATCAACCTGGTTCATTATTTAAATGCGGCATTGCGGGCAAAGGTATTATTCGAAAAGGATGTGCATTATATTGTGCGCAATAATGAAGTTATCATTGTTGATGAGTTTACCGGTCGTACCATGGAGGGTCGGCGCTGGTCTGAAGGTTTACATCAGGCTGTTGAGGCAAAAGAAGGTGTGCCGGTGCAGAATGAAAACCAGACGCTGGCCTCTATTACTTTCCAGAATTACTTCAGACTCTATAACAAACTTTCCGGTATGACCGGCACCGCTGATACTGAAGCGGAAGAATTATTGCAAATTTATGGTCTTGAAGTGGTGATTATTCCCACCAATAAACCTATGGCACGTATTGATAATACGGATCTGGTTTATCTGACACCTGAAGAAAAGTTTAAGGCCATTGTAGAAGACATCAAAGGTTGTATTGAACGCAAGCAACCGGTACTGGTTGGTACCGCTTCAATAGAAGTTTCTGAACATATATCCGGCTTGCTGAAAAAAGATAATATTCCACATAATGTGCTCAATGCAAAACAGCATGAAAATGAAGCACATATTATTGAAAATGCAGGTTGTCCGGGGGCAGTAACCATTGCCACAAACATGGCCGGTCGTGGTACCGATATTGTTCTTGGTGGTAATCTCGATGCGGAACTGAAAAAGCATGATGATGCTGACAGTGAGCAGCATGAAAAAATAAAGCAGGACTGGGAGCAACAGCACCAGCTGGTACTGGAGGCTGGCGGCCTGCATGTGATCGGTAGTGAACGACATGAATCCCGTCGTATTGATAATCAGTTACGTGGTCGCTCGGGACGCCAGGGTGATCCTGGATCCAGTCGTTTTTATCTGTCATTAAAAGATGATCTGATGCGTATTTTTGCCTCAGATAAAGTCAGTGGTTTAATGAAAAAGCTGGGTATGGAAGAGGGTGAGGCTATTGAGCATCCCTGGGTGAACCGGGCCATTGAAAACGCGCAGCGAAAAGTGGAAGGACATAACTATGATATTCGTAAACAGTTATTAGAGTATGACGATGTAGCGAACGATCAACGCCGGGTGATTTACTCACAACGTAACGATATGATGGCAGAGACTGATTTGTCTGAAACCATCAAAGATATTCGCGTTGAAGTAATTAATAAGTTGATTACTACTTATATCCCACACGGCAGTCTTGACGAGCAGTGGGATATTGCCGGTCTTGAGCAAGCACTTGCGGAAGAGTTTGGACACAGCCTGCCTGTTGCGCAATGGCTGGAAGATGACAATATGCTGGATGAAGCCGGCGTTCGTAAAAAAGTGCTGGCAGCAATAGTTGCTGAGTATGAAGAAAAAGAGCAGATGGTTGGCGCTGAAGGCATGCGTAATTATGAAAAACATGTGATGTTAAATGTTCTGGACAAGTTATGGAAAGAGCATCTGGCTGCCATGGATTATTTGCGACAGAGTATTGGTTTGCGTGGTTATGCACAGAAAAATCCCAAGCAGGAATATAAACGTGAATCGTTTGAAATGTTTTCTGAGTTACTCGAACGGATGAAATATGAAGTTGTGACCATTCTTTCGAAAGTTAAAATTCAATCAAACGAGCAGGTCGAACAACTTGACGCCAATCAAAACCCGAAAGTTGAGAATGTAAACTATCAGCATGCTGAAGCTGGCGGCATGCCGTCTGCAGAAGCAGATGGCGGACAGGCGGAACAAACACCTGAGCAGGCCCAGGCGGCAACACAGCAGCCGTATCAGCGTGATCATAAAAAAATAGGTCGTAACGATCCATGTTACTGTGGTTCCGGGAAAAAATACAAACAGTGTCATGGCAAGCTGACGTAAACTCAGCAGAGCGAAAACAAAAAATTTAAAGCACCTCAAGATAAAAAATTCAGCTGATGTCAAATGTAGAGAAGATGTTACCCGTTGCCGGCATCCGTCTTGCGACGATAGCCGCCGGCATTAAAAATAACGGCCTTGCCGACCTGCTGGTCATCAGTATCGATGAACCCGCAAACTGTGCTGCAACCTTTACACAGAATGCCTTTTGCGCAGCGCCCGTTATTCTGGCAAAAAACAACCTGTCACAAAACAGCCCCCGGGCTTTATTAATTAACTCGGGAAATGCTAATGCCGGTACCGGTGACACCGGCATGCAGAACGCACAACAAAGCTGTTCATGGCTGGCTCAGAAACTGTCCTGTACTGCCGGACAAATACTGCCATTTTCTACCGGTGTTATCGGCCAGCAGTTACCAATGGATAAAATGCAGGCTGGTATCAGCCAGATAACACAGGCGTTAGCAGAAGATAACTGGTTGCCTGCGGCAGAAGCTATTATGACAACTGATACGGTTACTAAAACCATATCCAGACGTATTGTTATCCAGGGTGAAACTGTAACTATCAATGGCATAGCAAAAGGCTCGGGTATGATATGTCCGAACATGGCAACCATGCTGTCTTTTATTGCCACGGATGCCAATGTGGAGTCATCATTTCTACAACAGTGTCTCAGTGAGGCGGTAGCTGACAGTTTTAATGCTATCACCGTCGATGGTGATACCTCGACAAATGATGCCTGTGTGCTGATAGCAACCGCTAAGGCAGCTAATCAACAACTGATGGCAACGGTTGAAGATGCCTCTGTGTTTGTACAAGCCTTACATGAGGTTTGCCAGCATCTGGCTCAGGCGATTGTCCGTGATGCTGAAGGTGCCACTAAATTTGTTACGGTGACAGTGAAGCAGGCCTTGTCTAAAAACGAAGCCAGAAATGTCGCTTATACGGTTGCTCATTCCCCATTGGTTAAAACAGCATTATTTGCCAGTGATGCAAACTGGGGAAGAATACTTGCCGCCGTGGGGCGTGCAGATATAAAACAACTGGATATCAGTGGTGTAAATCTGTATCTGGATGATGTCTGTATTGTCAGTAAGGGTGGGGTTGACAGTGCTTATACTGAAGAACAGGGACAGGCGGTCATGAGTAAAAAAGAGATAAGCATCACTATCGAATTATCTCGTGGCAATGAGAATGTTTCTATATGGACTTCAGACTTATCCCATGATTATGTTCGTATAAATGCAGAATACCGGACCTGATTTATTTTCCTGTCAGCGCACTATGGCAAAAACTGTACACGTGGCCGTTGCGGTCATTATCAATCATAAAGATGAAGTTTGCATAAGTCTTCGCCATAAAAATGCACACCAGGGCGGACTCTGGGAATTTCCCGGAGGCAAGATAGAAGCGGGGGAGTCTGCTGAGCAGGCCCTGGTGCGCGAGCTCAAAGAGGAACTTGCACTTGAAATTGTTCATACCCGGGCGCTGATCAAAATAACTCATGATTACGATGACAAACGGGTATGCTTGCATGTTCATAAGGTTCTGTCATTTCATGGTACTGCTAAAGGGATGGAAGGGCAGCAGGTAAAATGGTTGCCAATAGCGGAATTAAGCTCACATGTTTTCCCTGTGGCTAACCGGGCTATTATCAATTCGCTGTTATTACCGGATAAGTATTTAATCACCGGAAAATTTACCGGACCGGATGACTTTACGGATAGACTTTCAAATGCTTTAAATAAGGGCATTAAACTGGTGCAGTTACGACTCAAGGAAAACAGTGTGCAGGATAGTCAGCAGGCGCAGGGTATTATTGAATCGGCCGCAAATTTGTGTGGCAGGAAGAAAGCCATGCTGATGCTTAATCTGCCAGCAAGGCTGTATAAGGAAATGGATCTAACAAGCATTTCTTTTGCCGGTTTTCATCTGGACAGCCGTTCACTTAACACTCCATCATTTTCAGATGTATCTGAAGTAGCACCGACGGTACAGTCAAATGGCAGATATTTATTATCGGCTTCCTGCCATAATAGTGAGGAGTTAATCCTGGCTTTACAGTTAAAAGCTGATTTTGTAGTGTTATCGCCGGTACAAAAGACCGCAAGTCATCCTGAAATGGAAGTAATGGGCTGGAAACAATTTGCACAATTGACAGAAAATTTATCGATACCGGTGTATGCACTGGGTGGCGTTGCTGAGGATGATCTTGATACGGCCAAACTCACAGGTGCACAGGGCATTGCCGCAATAAGCGCTTTCTGGGAATAAAAAATTTTTTCTGTTGAGTCATAGTTGACGTCGGTGTTATTGCGCGTGGATAAACAGATCGGACATATTCAGCTGGATCAGGGAGAACCGCTCATCCACCTGTATATCCATGTTTTATCAAATTTTCAACTATAGTTAAATAATGTATTAATCACGTCATTATGTTCTGATTTTTTTATTAAGTTGTGATTTCAGAGTGCTCTGTGTGTACTGATAATGCACTGGCGAGTGATTATGAAAATAACAGGGGCGTTTAATCATTGGTCATTATTATGAACAGCCAGCTACAACAACAACTTGAAAAGCTTAATCTGCAGACGGGAGAACTGCCGGACCAGCAGCAGTGGCAACAGTTCGTTAATATGGTCGAGCTTGCATATAAAAAAGCTGAGCAGAAACGATTGGCGCTTGAACAATCACTAAGTATTTCTCCGGTAGAAACGCTTGCTTTATACGAACAGAAGAAAGCATCATACGAGGCACGACTGTTTGCTATTCTAGATGCTATTCCGGACATTATTTTCCTGATAGATGAAGACGGCCGGTACCTGGAAATAATGTCAGGCAGGGAAAATCGTTTATTCACGGAAAAGGAGGCATTGCTGGGTAATTTACTGCACGATGTTCTGCCGGCAACACAGGCAGATAGCTTCCTGTCCGTTATTCAACAGGCATTAGCGACAGATTCACTGGTGCTTATCGACTATGAACTTGATGTGGTGTCAGGTAAGCGGTACTTTCAGGGGCGGGCGTTATCGACGGAACTAATAATCAATAACAAGCGGACGGTTGTTTTTGTCGCTGTCGATGTCAGTGACGTCAGGCAGGCGCAAATTCAACAGAAACTGATCTCAACCATGTTTGAAAATGGCCAGGAAGGCATGGTTATTCTTGATGATAAATTACAGATTGTTTCGGCTAATTCTGTATATGGAAAGTTCATGCAGCAGGATGTCGCTGAAATTGTGGGTAAACAACCTGTGTTTATTACTGATCAATCCCTGCATTCATCATCAACATCAATTGATAACGAACTGAAAAAACATCACCACTGGGTGGGTGAAATAACTGGCCATGATGAAGCAGGTAAAGCGTATCCCATCTGGTTAACGATAAATACAGTTGAAGATAAACATGACGTTGTCAGTAATTATGTTGCTATTCTGACCGATGTTTCAGCGATTAAAAAATCACAAAAAGAGCTGGAATATGTTGCGACGCACGATTTTTTAACATCACTGCCAAACCGGGTTTTATTTCAGGACCGACTGGAACAGGCGGTTGTCCGTTCGCAGCGTTCTAGCAAGCCCGGTGCCTTACTGTTTCTTGATTTGAACCGGTTTAAAATCATTAATGATAATCTCGGTCATCATGTTGGTGATGAACTGCTGCGACAGGTGGCTTTCCGCCTGAAAAAACTGTGCCGTGATACCGACACCCTGTCACGTCTTGGCGGTGATGAATTTACCCTGATTGTCGAAGGTTTACGTGATGTTAATGAAGCCGCAGGTATCGCTGAGAAAATCATACAGAGCTTTAAAGATACATTCTCCCTGGCGGAATATGATCTCGAAGTTCATGTAAGTATTGGTATTAGCGTGTTTCCTGATGACAGTGCGGACGCAAATGAACTGATTAAATTTTCTGATACAGCGATGTATTCAGCGAAAGATAATGGAGCCAGCCATTATTGTTTTTATACACGTGAGCTTTCAACCACCGCTTTTGAGTTTTTCTCGATAGAAGTTGCCTTAAAAAAAGCTATTGTTGAGGATCAGTTTTTTGTTTTATTCCAGCCGCAATATGAGATTATTTCAGGGAAATTAATCGGCGTTGAAGCATTAATACGCTGGCAGCACCCGGATTTAGGAATCGTTCTGCCTTCAATGTTTATTCATATTGCCGAGGCAAGCAATGTGATCCATGAAATTGGAGATTATGTAATGCAGCAATGCTGTCAGCAATTGAAGCTATGGGACGTTCAGGGTAAAGATGACTTTCTGCTGGCATTAAATATTTCACGTAAACAACTGGTAGACCCGGAATTTGCTACACGTGTGGCCGGATTATTAAAAAAGCATAATGTTGAGGATGTACGCCTGGAATTTGAAATAACAGAAAGCGCAATTATGGATAAAGAATATGTCGCGATAGAAAATCTGAAAAAAATTGATGCTATGGGTATCCGTCTGGCAATAGATGATTTTGGTACGGGTTATTCTTCCCTGGAAAACTTAAAAAGTTTTCCACTAGCAAGATTAAAAATTGATCAGACTTTTGTTCGAGATGTTAATCGTGACAGCGATGATGAGGCTATCATCCGTGCCACAATTGCCCTGGCAAAAAGTTTTGGCTTAAAAGTAATCGCTGAAGGTGTGGAAAACATAGAACAGCTTGAATTTCTTAGAGCTGAGGGTTGTGATGAAGTACAGGGATATTATTTTAGTAAACCTGTGCCAGCGAATGAAGTTGAGTTTCAGGTGGATATGAAATAGCTGCGTGTTTGAGACCGTAGCCATCACCAGGATGAATGACTTAAACCGGCTAGAAAGAGAAGTTGTAAGTTAAAAGTTTTAAGTTGTATGTAGCAAGTAAAAAACTGGATAACCTTATTTTTAACAAGATTTTTTTGGTTTATGTTTTTAAATTTACAATATTCTTAAGTTTAAACAACTGTTGACAGATTTTAAATCGTACACATCTTTAATTTAAAATTGACATCTTCCTGGCATTGTTCCGGGCGTGTTGCCGGGTCTTCATTTTTCATAAAACGAACAGAAAACCGGTGTTTGCCTGCGCTTATTTCAGGGTAGCAGTCACTGTCCTGGTGAACGGATATACGCAGTAATTGTATTGCCTGGTTGGTATCAAGTGGTTTCTGAAAAAAACCGTTTTCAGCAATTTCATCTGTATCTTCAGCACTATGTCTCAGAATGTCTAATATTAACTGAACCGCGCGGTCTAAATGGCCAAAAGGTTGAAACCATTTTTCGATGTGTGACTGTCTCAGCTCTTTGGCTTGCATTAACCAGCGTTTAAAGGCTGGCAGATCGAAGTCACAGATACTTCCAGGGACAGAATTTTTTTGTGCAATAGCATTAAGTAATTCTATATTTTTTGTATCCTGGCCCAGCTGTCCGGAAATAGCCTGTAATTCCCCCATTCGTTTTTGAATATTTTTTAATATCGAGCTGAGTTGAGACTGGTCTATTTGTGGACGTTTTGACAGGCGTTCCAGGCGTGTATACTGCCGTTCCAGCTCTTTTAGTACTTCCAGTTTGATATCACTGCGAGTGGTAAAGGCCAATATTTCCAGAATAGAGTCAATCGCAATCCGGTTGTTCCAGTCTGAACCGTGTTTTAAGTGAAAGGAATATTGATGGAACAGTTTTTCCAGGCGTAAAAACGCACGTACTTTTTCGTTCAGCGGTTGTTCGTAAACGTGATATTCGGACACTATAGATTTTTTGTTTTGTCAGTGGATTTTTGATTAATTTATGTTTTGTGGATTTTACACTTTTTTTTTGTTTAGATGACAGCATTTTATAAAGCCAGCCTGGCCAGGTGACTGTATTTTTCATGTAGCTGTAACACCTGTTCTTCTAAATTGCTGATATTGCTGTTGTTTTTTATTATATCGTCTGACTTCTTCAGGCGTATCTCATCACTGACCTGTGACCTGATAATTGAGTATATTTCATCCGGATTTCTGTTATCACGTTTTTTGATGCGTTGAACTCGAGTCTGTTCATCTGCAATGAGTACAAGGGTTCTGTCGATCAGGTCATCAAATCCGGTTTCAAACAATAGCGGGATGACTACAATACAGTAACCTTCAGGTTTCGATGACTGCTGCCGGTTATTCTCTATTATCTGGATTTTATGTTTTATCTGCTCACGTATTTCCGGATGCAGAATATTTTCCAGCTGTTGTTTTTTTTCAGGATGCTTAAACACAATACTGGCCAGATGCTGCCGCTTGAGTTCACCGTTATTGCTTATTACGGTGTCACCAAAATGCTCAGCGATGTTTTTTAATACCTGTGTATTTTTGCGGACCAGCTCACGGGCAATAATATCGGTATCAATAACCGGTATTTCCAGTTTTTCAAATAGATCTGAAACAGTCGTTTTACCGCTACCGATGCCACCGGTGAGTCCAATTTTTAACATGACAGGCAGTATTGTTTATAAAAAGGAAAGGTATTTCTCACTGATTATCTCTCCCCATAACAGCGCTATCCAGCCGGCAATGGCTAAATACGGGCCAAAAGGAATCGTTTGCTGAGATTTTGTTTTTCCCAGTGCCAGCATACTGATACCGACAACAGAGCCAACGACTGATGATAATAAAATGATTTGAGGAATGTCATTGATACCTGTCCAGGCGCCAAGGGCGGCAAGTAATTTGAAATCACCGAAGCCCATACCTTCTTTTCTGGTGATTATCTTAAACAGTTGATATACCACCCACAGCACCATATAACCCGCTATCGCACCCATGACGCTGGCCTGTAAATCGGTAAATACATTAAAAAAACTTAAACATATTCCTGCCCATAATAGTGGCAGAGTGATATTGTCCGGCAGCAACTGTGTTTTTATATCAATTAATGTCAGTGTTATTAATGTCCAGCTGAAAAATAATGCGGCCAGCGTTTGTAAGCTAACCCCGAAGCGGATAGCTACAATAATAGAAACAACACCGGTGAGTGCTTCTATAACTGGATACTGTGCTGATATATGGATTTTGCAGGAAGAGCATTTTGCTTTTAAAAAGATATAGCTTAATACGGGAATATTTTCCCAGGCACGTAGTTGATGGCCGCAGTTCGGGCAGGCAGAGCCGGGTATTGCCAGATTGAATTTGCTTAATTCTTTCCTGCTGTTGTCGGGCTTTAGCTGAAGAAATTCCTGACAGTCGTGTTTCCATTCACGTTCCATCATCAACGGCAAGCGGTAGGCGACCACATTCAGAAAGCTGCCCACGCATAACCCGGTCAATAAAACCGTGGTATAAAATAACCAGGGCGAGGTTTGAAAAACAGTAATCAAATTTTCTGTCATAATATCAATCTTCAGGGATAGTGCTGGAAACGATTCAGCTTATTGAGTGGTTCAGGATACAGGCTGTCTGCCGGTAAATTAAACCACTTCGCCCATTTTGAAAATTGGCAGATACATCGCAATTACCAGGCCACCAATAACCACCGCTAGGAATGACATAATCATGGGCTCCAGCATGGCGGTTAAATTATCCACAGCGTCATCAACCGCTTCTTCATAATATTCTGCAACCTTATCGAGCATTTCATCAAGTGCACCGGATTCCTCACCGATACCGACCATCTGAATAAGCATGTTGGGAAATAAAGCCTTGTTTTGTGACAGACTGGCCTGCAAGGTGGTGCCGGAAGAGATATCGTCACGCACCTGTAAGATGGCTTTCTGATAAACGCTGTTACCCGCTGCGCCGGCGACAGAGTCCATGGCTTCCACCAGAGGAACACCAGCAGCGAACATGGTGGCGAGTGTGCGTGAAAATCGTGCAATGGCAGCATTGGTGGTTAACAGTCCAACGGCAGGCAGTTTAAGGGCAAGTCTGTCCAGTGAATCTCTGAATGCTTTTGATCTTATTTTCGCCTGTTTGAAGCCGTAGATGACACCGACAATAACAGCAATGAACAACCAGACATTATCAACCAGAGTATCCGACAGGCCCACCACAAATAAGGTAAACGCCGGTAATTCTGCACCGAAACCGGCAAACATTTCTGCAAATGTCGGCACCACGAAAATTAACAGAATGGCAGAAACAACCACCGCAACAATCAATACCGTTATCGGATAGGTCATGGCTTTTTTGATTTTGTTTTTCAGGGCTTCCGATTTTTCCTTATAGGTGGCCACCTTATCCAGCAGTGTTTCCAGTGCACCTGACTGCTCGCCGGCATCGACCAGACTGACAAATAATTCATCAAAGTAAGCCGGGTGTTTGCTCAGTGCCTGTGCCAGCGTGCCGCCGGCTTCAACGTCAATCTTGATCTGCATAATCAGTTTGCCCATCGACGGGTTGGAATGTCCCTGACCGACAATATCAAATGCCTGTACCATGGGAACTCCGGCTTTCATCATGGTTGCTAACTGGCGACTGAAGACGGCAATATCTTTGGTTGTTATCGGTTGTTGTCTGGGGGAAAAAAGACTGCTGCCTTTTTTCCTGACTTTAACTTTTTTAAGCTTTGCATCCTGCTTACGCAAAGCCGCTTTGACGACATCGGCACTGGCAGCTGTCATTTCACCTTTTATGGTCGCCCCTTTGCTGTTGGTATATTCATAGCTATAGGATGCGTTTTTTGCTTTTTTGTTTGCCTTTGCCATTACTCTGTGTCCTAGTTTATATTTGCTTAATCTTTGGTAACGCGATTAATTTCTTCGAGACTGGTTAATCCGGCAACCACTTTTTTAATTGCTGATTGCCGCAGATTAGCGATACCTTCTTTTTGAGACTGGTCAGCAACATCAATTGCTGTGCCGTTATTCATGATAATCCGGCCGATTTCATCGGATATTGGCATCACCTGGTAAATGCCAACACGCCCTTTGTAACCATCGCTGCATTGATCGCAGCCAACTGCTTTGTACAGATCCGGATTTTCATTGATTTGTTCTGCAGTAAAGCCTTCTTCTTCCAGCGCCGGACGAGGGATGTCAACTTTCATTTTACAGTTGTTACATAAGCGGCGGGCCAGTCGTTGTGCAATGATTAAAGAGACTGCCGATGAAATATTAAAAGGAGGTACGCCCATATTGACCAGTCGAGCCAGTGTCAGTGGTGCATCGTTGGTATGCAGGGTTGACATTACCATGTGTCCGGTTTGCGCTGCTTTTATAGCAATCTCGGCAGTTTGCAGATCTCGAATCTCACCGACCATGATGATATCCGGATCCTGACGTAAAAAAGCGCGTAAAGCTGATTCAAAAGTTAAACCGACTTTTTCATTAACATTCACCTGATTGATGCCTTCGAGATTTATCTCGACCGGATCTTCTGCGGTTGAAATGTTGGTGTCAACTGTATTTAAGATATTCAGTCCGGTATATAAGGATACCGTTTTACCGCTGCCGGTAGGGCCTGTTACCAGAATCATGCCGTACGGGTTGGCCAGTGCTTTGAGATACAGTTCTTTCTGGTCGGCCTCATAACCCAGGGCATCAATGCCCAGTGAGGCACTTGACGGGTCAAGAATACGTAATACAATTTTTTCACCAAACAGAGTGGGGCAGGTATTGACACGAAAATCAATGGCTTTGGTTTTGGATATTTTTAATTTAATGCGTCCGTCCTGTGGAACTCGTTTTTCGGCCGTGTCCATGCGCGACATAACCTTGATACGCGCAGACAGTTTAGGACTCATGGTGACCGGTGGTCTGGCGACCTCACGCAAGACTCCGTCGATGCGTAAGCGTACCCGGTAGATTTTTTCATAAGGTTCAAAGTGAATATCGGAAGCGCCTTTTTTGATAGCATCCAGTAAAATCTTGTTGATGAAACGTACAACAGGAGTATCATCCACCTCGGAACTGCTTTCATCTTCTTTTTGTTCGGCATCCGGGTCGGAAAAATCCAGATCATCCAGATCCTCCATGTCATCGCCCATCATTTCATCCATGGCGCTTTCCTGCTCTTCCAGCAGTTTTTCAACCATGGCGCTCAACTTGTCTTCTTCTACCAGTACGGCTTCGGTATTAACCCCGGTTTGAAATTTGATATCATCGGTGGCGGCAAGATTTGTCGGGTCAGATATGCCGATGTATAAACGGTTACCGCGTTTGTACAGGGGTAAGGCATGGTGTTTCTGGATGAGTTTGTCGTCAACAATATCACGTGGTACTGTTTCAAGATCAATCGCATTAAGATCGAAAACCGGCAGGCCGAATTCTTTTGATGCCTCGATGGCAATGGTTATTGCCGGTAGAATTTTATTATTGACCAGATAACGGGTAAACGAAACTTTTTCCTTGATGGAGGCCTTAAGTGCATTGATGGTTGTTTCTTCTTCCAGTAAACCATCAAGTACCAGCCTGCGTGGTAGACCGTTGAGTTTTATTTCTGCCGCCATGGATAGTCCTGATTTTCTTGTATATTCAGGGTGCCTCTATTTATTCATGAACAATCATTTTACATCCGGAATCGCCAATCTCGACGTTAAGAATCTTCGCAACAGCTATGCTATTACGCGCGACCCCTGCCTTGATATGGACGGTTTTGTATGTAATCTGATTTATCTATAATAAAAGAGGTGCCCTTTCGTTTGAGACTGGTTGTTATTAATTATAGAATCCTTCCCATATCATAGACGAATTCCTGAAAAATGCCTGAAATTGGCGTTAACTGAAAACACATTGGAGAATAAAAAGAAGCAATAACAGTAACGCCTTAATAGCTATGAATAATCGGTTTATAATACTTTAAATAAATCCTATAAAAAACAATAAACAGGTAAAAAATGTCAGCTGAATTAATAAAAGAAAAACTGAAAGCATCCGGGATACACTTTTCTATCAGTGTCATTATATTTCTGGGGGTTTTGTACTTAATCCTGGAGCAATGGTATCCGGGGATTTTTTTTGAAATCGAAGGCGGTTGGGACGGGATTAAACTGATGGCAGCGGTTGACCTGGTATTGGGGCCAAGTTTAACCTTTATTATTTTTAATCATTTGAAGACAAAAAAAGAAATAATTTTTGATTTATCACTGATCGCCATCATGCAAATCGGAGCATTAGTCTGGGGGGGGGTGCAGGTCTATTCCGAACGTCCGGTAGCACTGGTTTTCTGGGAAAACACCTTTTACACGGTTACCCAGGATTATTTTGATCAACAGAATATTTCAAAACAACAGTTACAGATGTTTGATTCAAACCAGCCGCTCATTATTTATGCGCACAAGCCGGAGAATCAACTGGAATTAGCCGCCATGACTGAACTGGTTTATAAAAGCATTCCGCCTTATGCCCAGTATCCTCTGTTTAGAAATTATCATCAGTATTTGCAGGATATTTTTTCATATAAGTTGGCAGATGATTCGCTCAATAGCGCTATCAGGGAAAAACAGAGACAACTTGAAAACAACTCTGCCGGACGAAAGGTTTATGCCATACTGCTGACCGCAAAATATAAAAAGGCAGTATTATTGATGGATGAGAGTGGCAGCATTCTTGCAATGCAAGCCCTGTAGTCACGGACACGGCACCGAGGTTAAACGACCGTCATTGAGCCTTAAGAGAAGTTGGCAGTTATCAGTTTGCAGTAGGCAGTTAAAAACATAAAAGCTAAAAACCCACGTGCTTTGTGGCGTAAGCCATGGTTTTGCTTTTTACTGCCAACTTTTCTTAATGGCCGATGTGGGGCATCCATTCCGCAACGAACGTTTAGCATAAACCGGCGGTTAAACAGGTGCTGTTAGGATCCAGGCTCCAGGTGATGGCGTTATTCGCTGTCACACTTGGTACCAATATATAATTTTTGGAATCAACAGTAGCGGTACCCAGTGCGGTTATTTTGCCGCTGGTTGTGGCAACGCTGACGCTGTTGACATTATTACCATCAGCCGCGCCGGTGATGGATGCTGCCACTGTTTTGCCACCGGCGGTGGTGCCACCATCGGCACAATCAGGTAATGAAGCATTGTACAGCACACAAAGCTCTATGGCTCTTTTGACAGTATCGGTGGCCAGGACAACTTCAGAAAATCTGGCTTTTTTGGTATAGGTTTGATACGCGGGTAAGGCCACGGAAGCCAGAATACCAATGATAGCGATAACAATCATTAATTCGATGAGTGTAAAACCTGTCTGCTGTTTTTTCATGTGTTTACCCTGTTGCTTGCTTTCATGCTGCTACTGAAGGCATAAAATCTGTTTCTTTAAAAGATTAACTAGCAGGTTTTGTGCCAACAGTCTTTGTATTGAAAAACCATGTAAAAACATAAGGTTATATTGTATTTTCTGCTGGTGGTCGGTAGATTGTCGGTGTAATGTTAGAGTGTGACAATTTTGTTAAACAAACAACAAAACAGAGTATGGAAACGCCTATAGTGTAGGGGTTTATCTGTGAGGAAAAAATCACAGAGGTGAAACTTTGTTCTCTAATTGCGTTACAGAAAAGTGTTTATCAGGCGGGTGTTTATGGCTGGCGGTGCTCTGCCCGGATATAGTTTACAGGCATTATTGATTTAATTCTTTGCCATAAAAAAGGCCCTGTCATCTGACAAGGCCTTTTTTTTAATAACTTATCGTTTTAACATGTAACGTTAACTAGCGATGTTATTGTCCGGCTGATGATTAACATAAACCAGCACTTAAACATGTACTGCTTGTACCAACAACCCAGGTAACAGAATTATTGCTTGTTACTGAAGGTTCTAAAACATAAGTTTTGCCGTCAACTGCAGAAGTACCGGTAGCAGTAATGTTGCCTGAACTTGTTGCCACAGAAATTGAACTAACGTTAGTTGCATCAGCGGCACCGGTCAGTGAACCTTTAACAGCTTTACCAGCAGAAGTGGTACCACCATCAGCACAGGCAGAGATAGAATCACCACGTTGAATACAGATATCAATAGCAGTTTTGACCGGGCTGGTAGCCAGAATAACTTCTGTAAATTTAGCTTTTTTGGTATAGGTCTGGTAGGCAGGTAATGCCACTGATGCCAGAATACCGATAATAGCGATTACGATCATTAATTCGATTAATGTAAAACCTTGTTGTGTTTGTTTCATGAGTCTCTCCGAAATATAGAAAATAAAATAATGTGTTTTTTTTATTTTGTGAATTTGGTCTCTTTTGTTGCAGACTGTCTTAGCTAATGCAGTGACCGTGCCAGTTTTTTGATAGTCGTATAAAAAATATATAATTCAACAAGTTAGAGTGTATTGTCGGGTAGCTGTCAGTTCTGGAACAAGTTCAAAATTGTCAGCATCTGACAATTTTGTAAGACAGTGTCCGGTGTTTTTTGGAAGAATATTATTTTTCCTGATGCCAGGACAGCTTAAAGCGTGTGTTTAATCGTTTTATCAGTTCATTAACCTTTTCAGGGTTGCTGTTGACCAGGTTGTGTTTTTCTTCTGGATCCTGCGTCAGGTTAAACAGCCAGACTTGTTTCAACTGGGTATTAATCATCAGTTTGTAGAGGGTAGACTCATTTTTTTCTACAATGGCATATACCGAAGAGGTTCGGCTGTCATGATAGGTGTATCGTTTTTTATATTTTTTGAGTAGGGAGACACCATCAATATCGTCAGGTAGTGGCAGAGAAAGTATGTCGAGAATCGTCGGCAGGATATCGTCCAGCGTGGCAAATTCTGTTTCTTTAAAGGCTGGTAGCCGGTTACCAGCAAAGATGATAGGCACATGAATTTCCTCCTGATAAAGCTTGTGGTTGTGGCCATAATAACCGTGCTCGTTCAAGGCTTCGCCGTGGTCACCGTAAATAATAATAATGCTGTTTTCTATATAACCTTTATCTTCAAGTAGCTCTATCGACTTGCGAACCATGTCATCCAGTTGCACAGTGAAATTGTCATAGGCATTGACAGTAATCATAGGATCATCCAGTGCCGGGAACAGGTAAGTCAGTATGTTTTTGATAGCAGGGGTGTACTTCATGTACTGAGAATAATGTCTGCCGGCAACATGTGATGACATGTAGCGTAAAAAGAAAAAGGTAGGTACGCCATCATAGTGTGGCATTCTTGACAGGGTAGATAAAATAATACTGTCATCGGTTAATGGAATGTTTTTAATATGATCAGCTCTGTCAACATGATCCGTATCTTTCAGGATGACGGTATCAATATTGTCCCAGGACAAGTGGCCGGAACCGGAAACGACCACTCTGTATCCGGCCTGTTTCAAATAGCTGTGTATCAATGGTGTATCAACGTTGACTGAATCAACATGTTTTGAGGTCAGCGCGGAGTAAATACCACAGACCGACTGTGAACATATAGACAAACCTGTTTTTATCTGAACTGCATTCTCTTTTATTAAAGAATCAATAAATGGTGTGGTGTTTCGTTTATAACCGTAACTGGACATGTGGCTGGCACGTATGGAATCGGCGTGTATCAGGATAACATTTTGCAGTTGCCGGTTTGTTTTAGCGCTACTTTTATCAAAGATTATTTCTTTATGCTCATCAACCATGTGGCTGATTGTATTGGATTTTATGGCGAGGCTGGTTACCGGTTCACCGTCCCAGATCCCCGGGTTGTCCGGAGTGAAGGTCTGTGAGAAAAATATCAGTGTTGCTACCGTAACCAGTATATATATCCGAGTATGCTGTATGCCCAGGGTATTGTCATATACCTGTAAATAAGGGCAATATTTTTTATACAGGTAGAAATTAGCAATAAAAATAAAGATAGTCAGTGAGGCAAGAATAGCTGTACCGTAAGGTATGTCTTCAAGTACAGCAGACAGGTCATGCAGAAAAACAAGAATAAACTGCAGTGATACATTGTCATTCCAGAAATAATTGGATAAAAAATTGATAATGTACAGCAGGATTAACAGTGTACTTAAACTGCTGAAGATCAGAATGGATATATGCTTAAACTGTTTTTTCCATATTCGGGAAATAAAAAAAGCAGTAATATACAGGCTGGTAATGATGCCAACATGCAAGGTAATAATATACAAAGACCTGAAATAGACGGTGGTAAACAAGCTGATTATAAGAAATGCTATAAAAATATGCGGCAGTAAAAGCTTATTTAGTTTATTCATATAGGGAGTGATATTCTGTATTGCCTGGAGCTGTACTGTTTTCAGTCAATAGAGTATAGGACTATTTTCATTCTGTAAAAAACCGCCATCTAATACAGTTAGCCAGCAATTTTGTCGATTATTAGCAGTACGCCAGTAAAAACCATGTCCTTCAGTGCAAGATGTTAGTGTCATGGCGACAGAGTATTGCTGTGTTATTGCAGCAATATGACGAGTAATCCTGAGCCTGTATTTGCGCAGGCGTTTTAAAGATCTCTCACGCTGGTCGAGATGACAGATATCCTAAAGATGGTTATTTACTTGCTAATTGAAAAAATGTTTACTAAGAATAAAGTAGCTTTTTCCCGTAAATATTTAATTTCTTCGTTATATAAGGAAGTATGAGCATGTTAAAAACCTATATGATGACTCGCGGCAGCGGGTTGTTGATTCTGTTGTTTGCACTGGTTGTTTATGTTTCATCAAAAAACTATCAGGAAACACTGTTGTATGGACAGTCTGGTTATTCACTGGTAGAAACATTCTTATTGATTACCTTTTACGGTTTTTTCAAACAGATACAGCAGGATAATCTCCGCGCCAAAATTTACGCCCTGCTGCCATTGCTGGCTTATTATGCTGTTTATGAAGTTAACCTGCTGCAGTTTGGCAGTGTTATAAAGTTCCAGGATATTTTGCTATTTCCCGAGTTTCTGGATGTTCTACCACCAGCCAAGGCATCAGGACTTGTGCTTGTGGCGTTGTCACCATTTATTTTGATTGCCAGCAATATCCGTAGAAAGTGGCGGTATCGACATGTTATTTATCCTGCAGTGTTCTTACTGTGTCTGATTTTAATAACAAGCATTAATGTGGTAAGTAATCGGGTCTATAGCAATCTGTATTTGCAGGATTTTTCGCATGAACATGTTGTTGCCGAGTATGGTCCTCTGTCTACGGCCTTTATTTTTGAAAATGAGCGAAAAAAACAACTGGAGAAAATTCAACAGTATAATGTGGTCAATGACGGTACTGCATCCGGTCGACATCTGGTACTGCCCGATAAAATACAAGTGCGCCAGAATATCCATGTTATTATTTTCGAGAGTTTTATTGATGTCAGAAACTTTCAGAATATTAATTTGAGTGGTGCCTATTTAAAGGCTTTTGACAGCCCGATATTCAAGCAAAGCAGTGTTTCCCTGGCACCGGGATTTGGTAATGGTACGGCAAGGTCGGAGTTTGAAATTCTGTGTGGTTTGCCATCGCTGCAGTTACTGGGGGCCATTGAATTTAATGTATTCAGTGGTGAACGACCTGTTGACTGTCTGCCAAAAATACTGAATGACTACGGTTATACAACCATAGCATCGCACCCCTACAAGCCAAATTATTATAATCGTATCAAGGCCTATAAAACACTGGGTTTTTCTGAAATAAAATTTGCAGATGAATACAGTCTCAGTTATGGCGGCCTGAAGCTTGATGATGCTCCCGGTGGCTGGTTATACGATCAGTCGTTGTATGAACAGAATATTGCCATGCTAAAACAACAAATGCGCAAGGGTAAGCCGGTATTAAATTATGTATTAACTACCTATGGACATTATCCCTTTGCCCGCAACGAAACAGCAAGGCCAGATGTTATTCACATCGAGAATATTGATGATGAGGCTAATCGTTTGCTGAACCAGGTATATTATCGCGTTGAGGCACTTAAAAAACACATCAAAACGTTGCAGGAGATTGATCCAGAGGGATTGATAGTTGTGGTAGGCGATCACCTGCCGCCATTAACCACCGGTGAGTTAATGTATGAATCACTGGGGTATTCGGCAGTTACAGAAAGTAATCGCTCAGAAAAATATCATGAAACCATGGTTTTCGTGATCAATAATCAGCAGCTGATGCCTCTTCCAGAAATAAAGCACCATGATATATTTCAGGTTGTTCTCAATGCCTTATATAAGGGTAAGTTTTGTGAGCAAAATGAATGTCGTTATATGCATGAAAATACCCAACACAACACGCTAGTTCAGGCGGCAGTTAACGAAGACTACATTCGCATAATGAAGCAGGGCTTATCGCAGCAATAGGATGTAGTTGTTCAAACAAAACCGGTTTAACGACCGTTGTTGAGCCTTAAGAGAAGTTGTAAGTTTTAAGTTGTAAGTAGCAAGTCAAAAACTGGATAACCTTATGTTTAACAAGCTTCTTTTGGTTTATGTTTTTAAACTTACAACTTAAAACTTCTCTTAATGGCCGGTTTGAGTCATTAATCTACTAACAAGCCGGTGGCTGTGTACACTGTACAGTGGAGATCAGTCAAGTTTGAACTGGTGTTTTATTTTATGCAGCAATAATTCAGCGCGTTGTTTTTCTTCGTTGTAGCGATTGTTAATCTCCAGTGGATCATTGCTCAGGTTATACAGCGATTTTTCATTGTTGTTACTGTTATAAATAAATTTATAAATTAATTTATCTTTTTTCTGCACCGCAGCGTATACACCGGTGCGGCTGTCATGATAAGTAATCCTGTCAGCCGTTTTATTGAGCAGTGATATCCCTTCAATACCTGCAGGTACCAGCAGGCCATTCATTTCAAAGATGGTTGGTAAAATATCATTCAGGGTTGCGTAAAATTTTTCCTGAATCACATCACTGTTATTACTTACAAAAATAATGGGTACGTGAATTTCTTCCTGGTGCAGGTTATGGTAATGCCCGTAATAGCCGTGTTCATTCAAGGCATCACCATGGTCACCATAGATAACCAGTATACTGTTTTCCAGGTAACCTTTTTGCGCCAGCAGATTTACTGTTCTGTGGACAAAATCATCCAGCTGAAGTACATAGTTGTCATAAGCATTAAGCAGGATGTCCGGGTCGGCAAACGCCGGAAAAACGTAGGTAAGCAGGTTTTTTTCTGCGGGTGTGTATTGCTGGAACTGTGAAAAGTGGCGGCCAATAGGGTGCGAAGACATATAACGCAAAAAGAAAAAAGTCGGTACGCCTTCATAAGCCGGCATCTTTGAAATGGCTGATAAGATGATGCTGTCATCGTGGATAGTAAAGTTTTCATCAAGGTCGGCTCTGGCAAAATAATCGATGTCATGGGCAAAGATACTGTCCATCGGACCCCAGGAAAAATTTCCTGAACCGGCAAAAAATGTTCGGTAACCCTCGCGTTTCAGGTAACCGTTGATCAGTAGCGTGTCAGCGCCGATAGCATCAATATGCCGCGAACCGAGTGCTGCCATCATGCCGCAGAGTGATTCGGAGCAGATTGATAATCCCATCTCTATCTGTGTCGCTCCTTGACCAAGCAGTGAGGAGATAAACGGTGTGGTGTCTCTGGTATAGCCATAGCTGGACATATGATCTGCCCGTAGTGCATCGGCATGGATCAGGATAATGTTTTTTAATTCAGGATTAAGCGTGTCTGAGGCGTTATCGTTAAAGCTGAAGTCTTCATTGGTATTAATGAGATAACTGATGATATTAGTTTTAAGGGCGAGACTGGTTAATGGTTCACCATCCCAGATACCGGGATAGGTGGGTGAAAAACTAAAATATAAATAGACCGGTGTTATGGTGGTAATGAAAAAGAATATTTTTGAATCTTTACGTTTTAGCCGGTCATCAAATGTCTGCAGGTAGAGAGCATGTTTTTTATACAGCCGGTAGATGACGATAACGATTAAAGCAGTAAGAACAAGCAGGGTTTCAACGGCAAAGGGAACCTCCTCTAATACGTTGTCTATATCGGAAAGATAAGTGATGATAAACGCCAGTGAAACATTATTGTTCCAGAAGGCATTGGATAAAAAATTTGTGGTATAAATAAACAGCAGAATGGTTGTTAGCAAGGTAAACAGCAGCGGCGCAACAAATTTGAAGGCGGGCCTGTGTAGGCGAGAAATAAGCCGTGCTGTGTAAAATGCCAGAGTGTACAAACTGCTGATCAACATCGTATGCAATACGATAATGTTGAAAGGCTTTGCATAATGATAAACAAACACGCTGATGATGATAAATGCGATAGCGATATGCCAGACAAACAGCTTATTGAGTTTATTCATATATAAATATAATTACAGACAGGTATATCTGAAGTGTAGCGAAGCGATGCTAAAATTCAGCTGTTTTTAAAAATAAAAAAAGGTAATGAAAAAGATCAGGATTATTAGCCACCGGGGTCGGAGTCATTTTAATAACTAACACAGCATGACCGTTAGTAAGCGTTTAAAAATGACTCCGACCCCTGAATATTTAAACTTACAACTTACAACTTCTCTTAAGGCTCAATGGTGGTCATAGACGCCATGGTGACTTTGTTGCTTATGACTTGTTCAGAGTTTTGTTAGCAACTATTCGATATCAAGTTTTTGCAGGCGGTAACGCAGTTGTCTTAAACTTAATCCCAGCAGTTTTGCTGCTGCCGTTTTGTTCCAGCGGGTCTGTTCCAGTGCCTGTATAATACTGTTTCGTTCCTGACCGGCTAGATCCATCGGGTCTACAGTGGTTTCTGCAGGCGCGTCATTATCAATTGCCTGGTAACTGTCAGCTGCTGGTTTTAAATGTAAATCCTGTTTGTGAATAGTGCTTTCATCGGAGAGGGCGATAGCCCGTTCCAGTATATTTTCAAGTTCTCTAACATTGCCGGGGAAGTGATAATCCTGTAATGCGGTCATGGAGTCATCATCAATATCCGGTACATCCATGCCCATTTTTTTTGCCAGGCTGTCGAGCAGCTGTTCGACAAACAGCGGAATATCTTCTTTTCTTTCACGCAGGCTGGGAATGCTCAGCTCGATAACATTGATCCGGTAATAGAGATCTTCACGAAAAATGCCGTCGGCTACCAGTTGTACCAGGTTTTTATGGCTGGCACTTAATATTCTGACATCTACTGGTTTTTCATGTGATCCGCCAACAGTACGTATCGCTTTTTCCTGAATAGCTCGTAACAGTTTTACCTGCATATTCAAGGGTAGTTCAGCTATCTCATCAAGAAACAGGGTGCCGCCACTGGCGGCCTGGAATAAACCTTCTTTGTCTGTTTGTGCACCGGTAAAACTACCTTTTAAGTGACCAAAAAATTCACTTTCCATCAGTTCTGCAGGTATCGCACCACAGTTAACCGGTACAAAAGGACCATTACCGCGCGGTCCCCTCTGATGTATCATGCGTGCCACGCGTTCTTTTCCGGAACCCGACTCGCCATGAATAAAAACAGGTGCCTGATTGCGTGCCAGTTTTGTTATGTTTTTCAGTAATAACTGTACCGCAGGTGAATTGCCGGTAATACTGATGAGGTTACTGTCAGGTGTTTTGCTTTCTGTTTTGCTGTCTGTGTTACTGGGTAATGCTGTTGCCGAGGCAACCAGATTGCGTAAAATTTGAAGGTCGACAGGTTTGGAAACAAAGTCAAAGGCGCCGGCTTTTAATGATTTAACCGCCGATTCCATATTACCGTGAGCAGTGATGACAGCAACCGGCAGGCTTGCAAAATTTTCCTGAATATATTCCACCAGTTCTATACCGTTACCATCAGGTAATCGCATATCCGTTAAACACAGATCAAAACTTTCTGTATCAAGCAGGATTTTTGCATCAGTGATGTTTTGCGCTGACTGTGAGGTGATGTCCATACGCATCAGCGTAATTTCGATGAGTTCGCAGATGTCGGCTTCATCATCAACAATGAGTACTTTTTTCGTTGTTATAGCCATATTTTAGCGTTTTTTTATTGAGCCTGCTGGAAATAAATTCTGAAACAGGTACCGCCTGCAGACGGTGATATATACTGTATCTTAGCACGGTTGCTTTCAATTACTTCCTTGGTGATATATAAACCCAGTCCGGTACCTTCAGCGCTGGTAGTGAAAAACGGGTCAAAAATATGTGACTGTGTTTCTTCGTTTATGCCGATTCCATTGTCGGCAATATCGATATAGGGTTGTTTGCTACTATTATCAATAGCGCCGGTAATCTGGATTTTCAAGGCTGTAAGTTCCTGTTCGGAATGGTTGACTGCGTTCATGCATAAATTCCACATCACCTGGTGTAGCTGACCCGAGTCAAATAAAATTTTTATCGTTGCCGGTTTGATTTGCAGAATCATCTGTTGTTCCTGAAGTTTATTGGTAGATAAAAACTCTTTGGAAAACTGTATAAGCCAGGCTTGAATATCTATTGCTTCAGGTGTGCCACGCTGCTGTCTGGACAGTTGCAGTACGTTTTCAACAATCTGGTTTAAACGCAGAGCCTGGGTATTGATGATGGAGGTTAGTTTTTTATCAGCAGCATCGGTTGATGTTTCGCCAAGCAGTTGTCCAGCATGATTGATGGCTGCCAGGGGATTACGGATTTCATGTGCAATACTTGCTGTCAGTCGACCCAGTGAAGCCAGTTTTACCTGCTGAAAACGTTGTGCTAACTGTGTTGCATCTTCCAGGAAAATGAGTGTTCGCCCCTGGTTTTTATTGTTGCTCAGTGCGCTTTTTTCAATATGGCTGAAACCTGTTTGCAGGTCAGGCAGACCTTGTGGCTGAGCGATCGGCCGATGGTTTTGTACAGAAAAATTATTCCAGTCAATGAAGCGCTTATAAAGGTTTATGGATATGTCTTTGATGTTTGTTTGTGTATCAACTTTAATGTTACCCAGTAATTCCAGGGCGGCGTTATTTGCCATAATAATATCACCGTTATTTTTTATTACGATGATACCTGTGCGCATACTGCGAATGATGTGTTCATTCATCTGTATAATATTTTCCAGTTCTGCACTGGCCTGTTCGGCAAGTTTTTCAGACTCTTTCAGCTTTCTTGTTGTGTATATCGTTAATAATGCAGAAATGAAAATTAAAATACCCAGCAGACCTGCCTGGGTAAATGCAGGTGAATATTTTACGTCCAGGAACTGTGAATAAATTTGTTCCACGATGACCGCAATGGCGGCAACTGCGGCAAAAAAAATGGTGACACGTTTATGTAAAAACAGACTGGTCATAGAGGTTGTTATAATTAACAACATGCCAAGGCCACTTCTAATGCCACCAGTGGCGTGCATTAAAATGATGATGCAGGAGATATCAATCAGGGTCTGTACAATAACCTGAGTATGCAATCCCGGCTTTTGCCGGATAATACCCGTGATAAAAAAAATACTGGCAATTAAATAAAGGATTGACGTGGTAATAAATAATTCAGTGTGAAACCGGCTGGCCGGTATCAGTTGCACCAGCCAGCCGTTTAAATACAGGGCAATAAAAAAAAGTGCCAGAGAGCCACGGAAATAATTAAACAGACGCAGGCGATACCAGTCATCCGGTGTGCTGTGGAAAGTGTCGCTTTGTAAATTGTTGGACGGGTATTTTGGCACGTGTTTATGCTTGTTTTTTTACTGACCTACAGTATAGCTGTTTGACGGGGTATTTTATGAATATCGTTGTTTCTCATGAATACTTCTACTGCTTTGTATTTTTTTATCATTAAGTGCAATGCTGAAAATATGTAAAGGCAACATGTTAAAATACGAGAGATTGTTAATCAGGAGCGTTCCGGACCCGGTTAGTCATCAGTAATCATCTCTATTTATACAGGCTTTTATGAATACTCAATCGTTTTCACCGATAAACATCGTATTGGTACAGGACCGTTTTCAGGTTGGAGATATAAAAAATAATGCCGATAGCATTATCAAAACATGTCTGAGTCACTGTTCGCAGGGAGCCGATCTTGTGGTGTTTCCCGAACTGGCGCTGGTTGGTTATCCGCCCGAAGATCTGTTATACAGGGAAGGTTTTTTATCGCAGGCGAAAAGTGAATGCCGGCGAATCCAGCAGGTGCTGGCACAAAGCGAGATAGCAACCAGAGTGGTTTTTGGTCTGCCGGTGGAGAAACACTCAAACGGCAGTAATAACAACATTATGGCTGCCGGCAGGACTGAACCTCACCATGTTGAATTGTATAATGCGGCGATATATCTGGTTAATGGTGAGATAAAACAAACGTATTTCAAACAGTCACTGCCCAATTACTCCGTTTTTGACGAGCAGCGTTACTTTATCAGTGGAAGTAACAACACACTGCTTGAAATTAAAGGACAAAAAATAGCTTTGCTTATCTGTGAAGATGTCTGGCAGGAAGCCGTGGTGGCAAAAACACTGGCAGACGGAGCGAATGCAGTTCTGGTACTGAATGCTTCTCCTTTTCATGTCAATAAACACGAAGAACGCCTGGCAGTATTGCAGCGCTATGCGCAGCAGTTTGATCTGCCCATTATGTATCTCAATATGACCGGTGGCCAGGATGAGCTGATCTTTGACGGGGATTCTTTGCTGATAGACCGGTGCGGACAATTAATACAGCGGGCGAAGTTATTTGAAACTGATATCATCCGATTGACGCTGGCTGCCCGTGAGGTAAACATAAGCCATAACAATAATGAAAATATAGATGGTGATGCCGCCATATATAAAGCACTGGTGACCGGTGTTCGTGACTTTGTTAAGCAAAATGGATTCAGCGGTGTTGTTATCGGTTTGTCCGGCGGGGTGGATTCGGCTTTAACACTGGCGATTGCTGTAGACGCTCTGGGTTCTGAGCAGGTGCATGCAGTAATGATGCCTTCTCGTTATACTGCGGACATGAGCCTTCATGATGCACGGGAACAGGCAGAATGTCTGGCAGTCAAATATGATGTGATTGCGATTGAAGAGCTGTTTACCGGTTTTCTCAATGCACTTGCGCCGGTGTTTGACGGTGCTGATGCCGATACTACTGAAGAAAATATTCAGGCTCGCTGCCGTGGCTTGCTGCTGATGGCAATATCAAACAAAACCGGGCGCATGGTATTAACTACCGGCAATAAAAGTGAAATGGCAGTTGGCTATGCCACGTTGTACGGTGATATGTGCGGTGGTTTTGCGCCGATAAAAGACGTCTGCAAAACACGGGTCTATCAGCTGTGTCACTACCGGAACCGTCTGTCACCGGTTATTCCGGAACGTGTGTTAACACGGGCGCCCACGGCTGAACTCAGAGAGGATCAATGTGACCAGGACTCATTGCCTGATTATGCGGTGCTGGACAGAATTCTTGAATTGTCAGTGGAACAGGATAAAACCATTGATGACATTGCAGCGGAAGGCATCGATCGTGAAACCGTATTACAGGTTATCGCTATGGTGCAGCGTAATGAACACAAACGTCGGCAGTCGGCACCGGGTATTCGAATAACACGCCGTGCCTTCGGCCGTGACCGGCGTTATCCGATTACTTCGGCTTATCGCAGAAAATAATTAAGTTCATTACTATCCCGTTAACTTTACATGCAACTGCTCTGAGATGGCTCATATGTAATGGTTTGAGTTACCCACTGAGTCCGACATGAATGCCAGACTTTTGCTGAGACACGCTGTAAACACATCCATGTGGGCTCGAATGCCGCGTTCATGCGGCATACAGTCTCAGCAAAAACCTGTAACCCATGTCTCTCATAGTTAACGGGATAGTAGTGAATTAAGTTATATTTTTGTGACACGGCATTTTGCGTACTTCGCCTTGTTTAAGGATGGGGACCAGTGTTGAGCTGCTCATGTTCATGTGCTGGCAAGGCTGACGCAGGTGTTTTGCCGTATTTTTCCGGTTCTATCGTATTGGAGATTTCCGAGAAATCATTATATTCAATAATACGCCGGGTATCCGCTGCCAGATCAGTGAGTTCCAGTTGCTGATACGATAACAGCATTATTTCCAGCGCCCGTTTGGTCCAGATAGTGTTGGGAAAACGGACAATAACTGCTTTGGCACGTTTTGCTGCCGATAACCATGATTTTCGCTCAATATAAAACTCGGCAATTAAAATTTCTTTTTCCGCCAGCTGGTTGCGTAAATAAATCATTCGTTGATGAGCGTCACCGGCATAAATGCTGTTCGGGTACCGGCGAACCAGGGTAGAAAAATCATTAAAGGCCTGTTCCAGTACAGCCGGGTCGTGTCGTGAAGGTGTACGTGGAAACCAGTCATCGAGCAAACCCTGGCCACGGTTAAAGTTAATTAAACCTTTCAGGTAATACACATAATCCATGTGTGAGTCACGCGGATGAAGGCGGGCAAAACGTTCTACCGCACTGGTGGCCTGATCCAGCTCATCAAACTTGTAATACGCATAGGCAATCTCCAGCTGGGCCTGTTTTGCGTAGGGATCAAACGGATAACGTGCCTCCAGTGTTTCCAGGTGCTTTACCGCCGTTTCAAATTCGGCGGCCTCAATGGCAAACTGGGCTTCATCATAGAGTTCTTTAGCTGAAAAACCTGCCGTTTCGTCTTTGTCAGAACCTGCACAGGCGAATAAAACAGAAGAAATAAGTATAAGGAGTAGATAGCGCATCAAAGATAATTCAGATTATTGTCAATAATTCGTTAGAATGTGAAACAGAATATGTATTATAACCAGGTTCGCACTGAGGGCGTATGTCTGAAACACCAATAATTAAAAATTTAACCGAAGAAGTGGCCGGTAAACGCCTTGATGTGGCGTTGGCGGAACTATTTCCTGAATATTCACGTAGCCGGCTGAAGCTCTGGATAGAGCAGGGTCAGGTGCTGGTGAACGGAAAAACAGCGAAACCAAAAAATAAACTGATTGGTGATGAGCAGTTACAGCTCACCGCACAAAATATTGAATCAGCACTAGACTGTGAAGCTGAAGATATTCCGCTGAATATTATTTTTCAGGACGAAGATATTATTGTGGTTAACAAACCGGCTGATTTAGTGGTGCATCCGGCTGCAGGTCATTATTCCGGCACGCTGCAGAATGCGTTGCTGTATTTTGATGAGTCACTGTCAGAGGTGCCACGTGCCGGTATTGTGCACCGTCTGGATAAAGACACCACGGGATTAATGGTGGTAGCACGTAACCTTGCGGCACATAAAAATCTGGTCGCACAAATTCAACAACATGATGTATTGCGGCAATATCAGGCACTGGTTTTCGGTGTGATGACCGGTGGTGGAATGGTTGACCAACCTGTGGGGCGGCATCCACGCGACAGAATTAAAATGGCGGTCAGAGAAAATGGTCGTGCAGCGGTAACGCATTACCGGTTATTGCAGCGTTTTCGAGAGCATAGCCATGTCAAAGTGCAGCTGGAAACCGGCCGTACCCACCAGATTCGTGTACATATGAGTTATTTACGTCATCCGATTGTTGGTGACCAGGTTTATGCCGGGCGGCACCGGAATCCCGCCGGGGCATCAAAAGAACTGCTTGAATATCTGCAGAAATTCAAGCGACAGGCACTGCATGCCTGGAAATTATCTTTTGCCCATCCTTCGCATGGTGATGAAGTCAGTTTTGAAGCCCCTTTGCCTGAAGATATGTCACATCTGATTACTTTATTGCAGGACGACCTGGAAGCAAATGAATGACATCAGCCACCTGCCGGACTATCTGCAGGTACACTGGCCGCAGCCAGACGGCACGGTAGCAAGTGTCGACAGCCATCACTTTCAGGTACATGCCTTAACCACATTGAAAACCGGTGGCTATAGCCGTGGCGATTTTGCCTGTTTTAATCTGGCGACACATGTGGCTGATGAGGAAAAAGCCGTGCAGGATAATCGTGAGCAACTCTGTCAGCAACTGGCACTGCCGTCTGCACCGGTCTGGCTTGAACAGGTGCACAGTAATAAAGTGTATCGCGCAAAGGCTGCATTCAGTAATAACCCCGGCTCAATGATAAAAGCGGATGCCTGTACCAGCGATGAGCCAGGCATTGTCTGTACAGTGCTTACGGCGGACTGTTTACCGGTTTTTTTCTGTAACCGTGCGATGACGGAAGTTGCGGTGGCACATGCCGGCTGGCGTGGATTACACCAGGGGATTATCGGTAATACTGTACAGGCCATGCATTCCAGCGCAGAAGACATACTGGTGAGCCTGGGCCCCGCCATCGGACCGGCAGCTTTTGAAGTGGGCGATGAGGTGTATGCTGCTTTTGTCAAAAAAAACGCAGTCAATAAAAATGCTTTTGTGGCGGGTAGAGAGCAGCGCTATTTGTGTGACATTTACCAACTGGCACGAAATGAACTGTCAATGCTGGGCATCAATAATGTCAGTGGTGGCGAATACTGTACCTATAGTGATACTTCGCGGTTTTATTCTTATCGACGTTCCGCCCGTACCGGCCGCATGGCCAGTTTAATCTGGATGCAGTGATGACTCGTTTTGTTGATGTATATCAATGGATAGCCATATCAACGGGCTAAATACTTGAAAGCACCATGACCGCCCTCATATATTGTTCATAGACGCCATAAGGCAAAACAATTATTTATACGGGTTAACCATGAGAACAGATAAATTAACAACACGATTTCAAACCGCATTATCCGATGCACAGTCACTGGCAGTGGGCAGGGATAACCAGTTTATTGAAGCTGTCCATGTACTGAAAGCTTTGCTGGATCAGGATACCAGTACGGTAAAGCAGGTACTTTCCAGCACCGGTGCGAACGTGGTCGAGATCAGCAGCAAACTGAATGAAGCCATCAACCGCCTGCCGCAGGTGCAGGGGCATCAGGGGGATGTGCAATTATCCAATGAGCTTATTCGTTTATTAAATCAAACCGACAAACTGGCGCAGCAGCGTAATGATCAGTTTATTTCCAGTGAGCTGTTTTTACTGGCACTGGCTGATTCTAAAA
This sequence comes from Gammaproteobacteria bacterium, assembly GCA_024277705.1. Lineage (GTDB taxonomy): Bacteria > Pseudomonadota > Gammaproteobacteria > SZUA-229 > SZUA-229. Next base: position 10,422 of record JAJRUQ010000100.1, on the reverse strand, counting down.
CGGTGGTCAGCGAGATATTAAAAACCGCCGGCAGCGACAGAAATAAACTGGAACAGGCCATTGAAAGTGTCCGTGGTGGTGAAACGGTCAGCGATGCTAATGCCGAGGATAATCGACAGGCACTGGAAAAATACACCATAGATTTAAGTGCACGTGCCGCTGAAGGCAAGCTTGATCCGGTGATCGGACGTGATGAAGAAATACGCCGTACCATTCAGGTATTGCAGCGCCGTACAAAAAATAATCCGGTGTTGATCGGTGAACCCGGTGTGGGTAAAACCGCCATTATTGAAGGCCTGGCACAACGTATTTTAAATGGCGAGGTTCCTGAGGGATTAAAGAGTAAACGTATTCTTTCGCTGGATATGGGGACATTAATTGCCGGTGCTAAATTCCGTGGTGAATTTGAAGAACGTTTAAAAGCCGTACTCAAGGATCTGTCTCATCAGGAAGGCCAGGTTATTCTGTTTATTGATGAACTGCATACCATGGTGGGTGCGGGTAAAGCGGAAGGAGCCATGGATGCCGGTAACATGTTAAAGCCGGCACTGGCTCGTGGTGAGTTACATTGTGTCGGGGCTACCACGCTGGATGAATATCGCCAGTACATTGAAAAAGATGCAGCTTTAGAGCGCCGTTTCCATAAAGTGCAGGTTGATGAACCCAGTGTTGAAGACACGGTAGCAATATTACGCGGCCTGAAAGAGCGTTATGAAATTCATCATGGTGTAGAAATAACCGATCCGGCTATTGTGGCAGCGGCCACCCTGTCGCACCGTTATATCAGTGACCGGCAGTTACCGGACAAGGCGATTGATTTGATTGATGAAGCCGCCAGTCGTATCCGTATGGAAATCGATTCCAAACCGGAAGTGATGGATCGTCTGGACCGGCGTATCGTACAGTTAAAAATTGAACGTGAAGCGCTGAAAAAAGATAAAGATAAAGCTACCCTGCAACGGCTGGAAAATCTTGAGCAGGAACTGGCAACGCTGGAAAAAGAATACGGTGATTATGAAGAGCAGTGGACCGCTGAGAAATTAGTTGTCCAGGGTTCATCGAATTTGAAAGAAGAGCTGGAAAGAGCAAAGCTTGAACTGGAAGTTGCTCATCGTGCCGGTAATCTGGCGCGTATGTCAGAATTGCAGTACGGCCTGATTCCTGAGCTGGAGTCGCAGATTTCGCAGGTGGCAGAAGCTGAACTGGCACGCGACAATAAGTCACAGCTGTTACGTAATAAAGTGAACAGTGATGAAGTGGCAGAAATTGTTTCGCGCTGGACCGGTATACCTGTGAGCAAGATGCTGGAAGGTGAACAGGAAAAACTGTTGCGCATGGAACAGGAAATCGGTGCCCAGGTTGTTGGTCAGGAAGAAGCGGTAACCGCGGTTGCCAATGCGATTCGCCGTTCACGTGCGGGCTTGTCTGATCCGAGTAAACCTAACGGTTCCTTCATGTTTTTCGGCCCTACCGGGGTGGGTAAAACCGAACTGACCAAGGCGCTGGCAAAATTCATGTTTGATACAGAAGATGCCATGATCCGGCTGGATATGTCTGAATATATGGAAAAACATGCGGTGTCACGCCTCATTGGTGCGCCACCGGGGTATGTGGGTTATGAAGAAGGCGGGCATCTGACCGAGGCGGTCCGACGTAAACCTTATTCTGTTATTTTGCTGGATGAAATTGAAAAAGCACACCCTGATGTGTTTAATATATTATTGCAAGTGCTTGATGACGGTCGCCTGACTGACAGCCAGGGTCGCACGGTTGATTTTAGAAACACGGTTATTATTATGACCTCGAATCTCGGTTCACAGCAGATTCAGGAAATGGCATCCAGTAACGATTATGATGGCATGAAACAGGTGGTGATGGATATCGTATCTCAGCATTTCAGGCCGGAATTTATCAACAGGGTTGACGAAACGGTGGTCTTCCATCCGCTGGGCAAGGCGCAGATTCGCGGTATTGCAACCATCCAGTTACAACATCTGGAACAGCGATTGCATGATCTGGATTACACCTTGCAGATTTCTGATGAAGCGATTGATATTCTCGGTGATGCAGGTTTTGATCCGGTGTATGGTGCGCGGCCACTGAAACGGGCGATCCAGCAATATCTGGAAAATCCATTATCTCAGATGCTGTTAAAAGGCGAGTATCTGCCGGGTGATACCATTGAAATTACAGCCAATGGTACGGAACTGAGGTTTGTTCCTGTACAAAGGGAACAGCTGGCAGGTTAATCTGTCAATTGCAGTGAATTACCGGGGCCGGAGTCAATTTTAACAAAGATAGTGTGTTGTGGCGTGAGCCGGTTAAATTGACTCCGACCCCTGTGGCACGACCCCTATTTGGCCGCAAGCGGTTTCGCTAATGTCGCTTAGATAATGGTGGCAGGTGTTTTTTTAGTGTCTCCATTTGTTGACTGAGTGGAAAAGGCTTTTCAATATAAAACCCCTGTACGTAGTCAATGCCCATCTCTTTTAATTGATTGTAGGTAAATATGTTTTCAACATGTTTCGCCACAATTTCTATATTCATGACTTTGCCTGCCTGATTAATAGCGGCTACCATGGCTTTGTCAGTGGTGTTCTGTGAAATATTTTTAATGATGTTGCCATCGATTTTTAAATAATCCACCTGTAAATCTTTTAAATATGAAATAGATGTCATACTGCTGCCAAAGTTATCCAGGGCAAATTTTATATTGTGTTTTCGTAAACGGGTAATAATATCTGCGCTCTGGCTAATGTTTTTTACAGCATTGGCTTCTGCTATTTCAAAACAAATTACCCCCGGGGTAATATTGTATTTTTGTAGTTGTTCGATAACAAATTCAGTGAAATGATACCGGCCAAGTGAATTAGCTGAAATATTAATAGACAGCTGAATGTTGCATTCTGGGAATTTTTTATACAATTCTGAAAGATATTTAAAGCTGTTTTTTATAACCCAGTAATCAACATCCTGCATCAGGTTAAAGCGTTCGGCCGCCGGTATGTAACTTTCTGGAGATACCCAGTTACCCGTATCATCTTTCAGTCGTAACAGTACTTCATATATCATTGTCGACTGCTGCTCTTGCAGGTTAGTGACCGCCTGCAGATGTAAAGCAAAACGCTGCTCGCAGTTACTGTTGTTTATCTGTGCAACCCAGCCTAACTCCTTGTGAATTTTTTTAGCGTATTTGTCGCCAAAGCCATGAATGTGTACCTGGTTCCGGCCCATGTCTTTTGCGGCATAGCAGGCAATGTCAGCCTGAGATAAAGCTTTGTCGATACTTCTGGTTTCGTGTGTCATCATAATAAGGCCGATGCTGACACCAACATGAAACGTTTTATCCTGCCATTTGAATTCGTGATTCTTCACCAGGCTGACAATGCCTTCGGCTATTTCGGTAGCTTTTTCCAGGGTGCAACCTTCAAGTAACAGACCGAACTCATCACCACCCAGTCGGGCCAGTGTGTCATGACTGCGAATTTTCTCTTTAATAATTCTGGTTAGTTGAATAAGTAGCTGGTCTCCTGCTTTATGGCCGCAGGTATCATTGATGATTTTAAATTTATCCAGATCCATAAAGCATAAAGCATGGACTTCATGATTATCCACAGCGGTTTTCAGGGCGTCCTGTAAACGATGATTAAATTCTTTGCGATTGACCAGTTTGGTTAATTCATCGTGAGTTGCCTGAAAGCGAATTTCATAGTTTTTTCGGGTAGTTTCCCTGATTACCAGTTGTGCGATATAGATGGCAATAAAAAAAGCTGCTAATGACAGAAATGAAATAATGGTACTGATGGTTTCCTGATATTGTTTGGCATCATCGACCACTGATTTAGAAATATCTTCCTGCAGTTGTACCAGTTCATCAAGCTTCTTTAATATTCCATGTCGGGCATTATTGGCCAGTCGTATTGAATCTTTTACTGTTTTTTCCGGGAGGTCGGATAACAAATTTTCGGCGGCGATATCATTCAGTTTTTTGGCTGCGCGTGTTTGTGTCATTAACTGGTCGAGTAATTTAGCTTCTCGCGAGCTCATGCGATAGGAATAAAGTGTGTCTCTAGCGACTTTATATTGCAGTGCGTATTTATAGAATTTCGAGCGATATTCATCACGTTCGATATAATCATCGGTTAATGACATGTTATACAGTGATTCACCGCGCAGGCGAATACTGTCACGCATAGCATTGGCGGCAGATATTTTAGTGTTGGTTTCATTGATTAACTGACTCATCTGTTCAGTAATCATGCTCATTTGTGATAAGGAAATGAAACTGATCAAACCCATAAGCGCCAGGACACCGGCGAAACCGAGACCGGTGGTTAGTTTTATGGGGTCTTTTCTCATCGTGAAGCTGGTTTCCTTAAAAGATCTGCGGGCACAATTTTAAAACAACGCTTCTGTAACTATAGAATAAATCGAGGTATATTCTATAAAAATACCCTTAATTACTTTGCTGGTATTTTATGTGTGAGACGGCTTATTGTTTACCGTCATTACCCGCTTTGGCAAGAATAGCATCAAGTTGCCGGTGACTGAGCAGGCGCTTGAGTAAGGCAAACAGGTAGGTTGGAAAAGTGACGTAATAGCGTGGCTTCGGGTTTTTTGACTGCAGGGCATGCAATACCCGCTTGACCACGGCTTCCGGCGGCAGTGTAAACGGTGCCACCGGGCCTTTTTTATTGAGTCGCGCAATGACTCCAAGATATTTTTCACGATGAACACTGTTGTCGATATCAATGTGTTGTTGCAATGCAGACATTGCATTGCTGCGGAACTGGCTGATAATGGGGCCGGGTTCGATCAGGCTGATATGAATTCCGGTGTTTTTTAATTCCAGACGTAATGTATCGGTTAAACCTTCGATGGCAAATTTACTGGCATTGTAGGCACCACGAAAGGGCATCGCCACAAAACCGAGTACCGAGCTGTTTTGAATAATACGGCCATAACCCTGTTTCCGCATAACCGGAATTACCAGGTTGGTTAATTCCAGCCAGCCAAATACATTGGTTTCAAACTGAAATTTCAGGTTCTCACGGGTTAAGTCCTCCACCGCGCCGGGCAGTCCGAAAGCGCCGTTATTAAAAAGAGCGTACAGGCTGCCACCGGTTATAGTCATTGTCCGTGAAAAAGCCTGCTGTATTGAGGCACTGTCGGATAAATCAAGCTGCAGGCTGTCAAAGCCCTCTTTTTTCAGTTGCGCCACGCTTTCCTGACGCCGGGCGGTGGCAATAACACGATAGCCGTGTTGTCGCAGGCTTTTGGCAGTACAATAACCGATGCCACTTGAACATCCGGTAATTAATACAAATTTTTCATGGTTGTCGATCTGCTCGGTCATAACAGGTATTGTAATCGCTATGGTTAAATAAAGCTTATTCCTTTTGGGTGTTGATACCGCCGTGTGTCGGCATATATAATCAGGCGTTTAGATTTACAGTTTTAAAAGGTAAGTTATGCCATTTTATGAATACCAGTGCGCAAAATGTGGTCACGAAGAAGAGGTTTTACAGAAAATCAGCGATAAACCTTTAAAAAAATGTCCGGAGTGCGGCAAATCCAGCATGCAGAAAAAAGTTTCTGCAGCAGCCTTTCGTTTGAAGGGTGGCGGCTGGTATGAAACGGATTTTAAATCAGGCAATAAAAAGAATGTTGCCGGTGATGCCAAAACGGAGAAAAAGTCGGCTGATGTGAACAAACCGGCGGCTAAAAAGACTACTGGCAGCAGCAGTAAACACAAAAAGGTAAAGTAATACGAAACTATAAGTTATATGGGCACTTCTATTTATTCATGCATAATTATCTCACTCACGAAATCGCTCGTCCTGGCGTTAAGGGTTCTGGTAATAGCACTGCTCTTAAAACATATAACTTATAACTATTCTCCAAATACGGTAAAATCAATCGTTTAACTAACTGGAACAGTCGCTAGAGGCTGTTTCACTCAACATATCAGGAACAAACATGCGCAGTCATTATTGCGGAGCAGTAACCGAAGAACTCCTTGATCAGGAAGTCATTTTATGTGGCTGGGTCAATCGTCGCCGTGATCACGGAGGTGTTATTTTTATTGATTTACGCGATCGTGAAGGGCTGGTGCAGGTGGTGTTCGATCCTGACCGTGCTGAAATCTTTGAAATCGCTGAACATGTACGTAATGAATATGTATTACGGGTTACCGGCCGGGTTCGCGCCCGTCCGGATGGCACCACTAATCCCGAACTGACATCCGGAAAAATTGAAATACTCGGGCTGGATCTGGAAGTGCTCAATGCCGCTGAAACACCGCCGTTTCAGCTGGATGATAATGATGTGCATGATGACCTGCGCCTGCGTTACCGTTACATCGATTTGCGCCGGGATGAAATGCAGCAGCGTATGCGTCTGCGTAACCGGGTGACACGTTATATGCGTGATTTCCTCGATGATAATAATTTCTGGGACATCGAAACACCGATGCTGACCAAAGCCACACCGGAAGGTGCACGTGATTATCTGGTGCCATCGCGCACCCATCAGGGCAGTTTCTTTGCCTTGCCGCAGTCACCACAGTTATTTAAACAACTGTTAATGATGTCCGGGATGGACCGTTATTATCAGATTACACGTTGTTTCCGCGATGAAGATTTGCGTGCCGACCGTCAGCCTGAATTTACCCAGGTGGATATTGAAACCACGTTTATGGACGAAAATGCAGTGATGGAGATCATGGAGGAAATGATTCGCGGCATGTTTAAGTCAGTAATGAATGTGGATTTACCGAAGCCGTTCCCGCGTATGGATTACAGTGAAGCCATGCTGCGTTACGGTTCAGACAAGCCCGATCTGCGTATTCCACTGGAACTGGTTGATCTTGCTCAAGTTATGCAGGATGTGGAGTTCAAGGTATTCTCCGGTCCGGCACAGGATCCGAATGGCCGCGTGGTGGTTTTGCGTATGCCGGGTGGTGCTGCTTTATCCCGTAAACAGATCGATCAGTATACCGAGTATGTGGGACGCTACGGTGCCAAAGGGTTGGCATGGATCAAGGTTAATGATGTGGCTGCCGGTCGGGAAGGCTTGCAGTCTCCCATCGTTAAATTCCTGCCCGATGAAACGCTGGCCGCCATTATTGAAAAAACCGCGACCCAGTCCGGCGACATTCTGTTTTTCGGTGCGGGAGACCGTCACACTGTTAATGAATCCATCGGTGCCTTGCGAGTCAAACTGGGCAAAGATAATGATCTGCTTGAGGATGGCTGGCGCCCGTTATGGGTGATAAATTTCCCCATGTTTGAGAAAAATTCAGAGGGTGAATGGACACCATTGCATCATCCGTTTACTGCGCCGGATGTTGATTCTGTGGATGCCTTCAAGGCCGACCCGGGTAGTGTACTGTCTCGTGCCTATGACCTGGTGCTTAACGGTACCGAAACCGGCGGTGGTTCTGAGCGTATTTACAAAACAGACATGCAAAATGCGGTGTTTGATATTCTCGGCATTTCAAAAGAGGAAGCCGAGGAAAAATTCGGTTTTCTGTTAACCGCCCTTAAATATGGCTGTCCACCACATGCCGGTATCGCTTTCGGACTGGATCGGCTGGTGATGTTAATGGCGGGTGCCAAAACGATCCGTGATGTGATGGCATTCCCTAAAACACAAACTGCCGCCTGCCCGTTAACATCTGCACCGGCTGAGGTTTCGGGCAAGCAGTTGCGTGAGTTAAACCTTAAATTACGTAAAGTTGAAAAACCGGAAACAGCAGAAAACGCTTAGTCCGGGATGAAACCACTGTTGATTTTTTGTAACGTTGAACATTCGATAAGAGAATAATTAATGAGCGCAGCCATACAACCCTATACCTTGCTTGATGACGAGGACTGTGAATCACGCATACTGCGGGCGCGTGAAATTCTGGGTGAACGGGTGGTTATTCTGGGGCATCATTATCAGCGTGACGAAGTCTTCCATCATGCTGATTTTACCGGTGACTCCTTAAAGCTGTCCCGTCAGGCGGCCGCCTCGAAAGCCGATTACATTATTTTTTGCGGTGTTCACTTTATGGCGGAAGTGGCTGATATTCTGTCACGTCCCGAGCAGGTGGCCATATTGCCTGACCTGTCAGCAGGTTGTTCGATGGCTGATATGGCGAATCTGCAAAATGTAGAGCGAGCCTGGCAGGAGCTGTCTGAAATACTGGACCCGGAAGAAAATATTACACCGGTGACCTATATCAATTCTGCGGCCGATCTGAAAGCTTTCTGTGGTGATCATGGTGGCATCGTCTGTACTTCTACCAATGCCCGGCATGTGCTGGAATGGAGCTTTCAGCAAAAGCAGAAAGTACTGTTTTTTCCGGACCAGCACCTGGGCCGAAATACCGGCTTTACCATGGATATTCCACTGCAGGAAATGGTGGTCTGGGATTTCGATAAACCGATGGGCGGCTTAAGCAGACAGCAGATTGAACAGGCCAGAATTATCTTGTGGAAAGGTTTCTGTTCGGTGCACCAGATGTTTCAGCCGGAGCAGATCGATAATTTTAAAGAAAAATATCCGCAAACAAAAATAATTGCACACCCGGAAAGTCCATTTGAAGTCTGTCAGAAATCTGATTATATTGGTTCTACCGAATATATAATCAATACCATTGCCGAGGCGGAAGCTGATACACGCTGGCTGGTAGCAACTGAATTAAATCTGGTCAATCGATTGCATGAACAATTTAAACATGAGGGTAAAAATGTCCATTTCATGTCGCCAAATGTGTGCATGTGTTCAACCATGTTTAGAATCGACCCGCAGCACCTTGCCTGGGTGCTGGAGAATCTTGTCGACGGTCATGTGGTCAACCAGGTTAGTGTGCCGTCTACCACGGCGACATCGGCAAAGCTTGCGCTTGATCGTATGCTTGACGTTTCTCCCTAGCCCGGTTATTTATTACCATGCGTGAAGCTGTTGTATTAGTACATGGCTTGTGGAGCGTCGCCGGTGTTGACCTGTTAAAGTTACGTAACCGCCTGAATAGCGCCGGTTATGAATGCCATTCATTTAATTACCATGTCTGGGGTAAACCGCCGGCAAAAATAGCGGTCAAGCTCCACCAGTTCATAGAAAAAATTGATGCACCCGTGGTGCATATTGTGGCACACAGTTTTGGTGGCATCGTTACCCTGCATATGTTTGACCAGTTTCCTTTTGTCAGAAAGGGCCGGGTGGTGTTACTGGCCTCGCCGGTTAATGGCAGTGCTGTGGGTAAACGGATCAATGCCAATCCGATGACCCGGTGGATGCTGGGTCAAAGTCATGTCAATGGCTTGTCCGGTGATGTGCCTGAATGGAAAGGCTGGCGCGATATCGGGGTGATTGCAGGCAATATTCCTATCGGCCTTGGACTGGTTACCGGTGGCCCGGAACTACCGCATGATGGTACGGTTTCGGTGGAAGAGGCGCAGCTTAAAGGGGCCACAGATTCTATTATTGTGCGTGAAAGCCACCTGAGCATGTTGATGTCTTCACAGGTGGCATCACAGGTTATCATCTTTCTGCAAACCGGAAAATTTGATCAGGAAACAACAACACCACTGTTTGAAGCCGAGCTGGCTTGATGAAAAACGGGCATTTATCCGGTTTTAGCAAAGGCCCGCTGCCAACTTTCTGTTCACAATGGTAGACTGCAGTTCAAAGCATAATCATAATAAATCGGTAGTTATTTCAAGTGGCTGACAGAATACGTATTTTAGGTATTGACCCCGGATCACGCTGTACCGGCTACGGTATTGTTGATAGCGATGGCTTCAGACACCAGTATGTGGCGAGTGGTTTTATTAAAATACAGGGTGACGAATTACCCCAGCGCCTGGGTTATATTTTTAAGCAGCTCAGTACTCTCATTGCGCAATGGCAGCCACAGAGTATGGGTATTGAACAGGTCTTTGTTAACAAAAATGTTGATTCGGCACTAAAACTGGGGCAGGCGCGCGGCGCCGCCATCTGTGCCGGAACCCATGCACAGCTTGATGTTGGTGAATATACACCGCGCGCAATAAAAAAAGCCGTGGTTGGTAACGGTGCGGCCGATAAAGAACAAATACAGCAGATGATGAAGCTGTTACTGAAACTGGATTTTGTGCCGCAAAGTGATGAAGCTGACGGGCTGGCGATAGCGGTTTGTCATGCGAACCACATGCGTGTTAAATCACTGGGTATCGCCACAAAAGTACGCGCCGGGCGCTGGCGATAGAATAGCTTGCAAGGTCCGTGAACGGCCAGAAAGAGACGTTGTAAGTTAAAAGTTTTAAGTTACAAGTAGCAAGTTAAAAGCTGAATAACCTTCTGTTTAACAAGCTTCTTTTGATTTACGTTTTTAAACTTACAACTTGTAACTTACAACTTCTCCTTTGGCTCAATAGCAGACACTGATGAGCT
>JAJRUQ010000099.1 GCA_024277705.1 Gammaproteobacteria bacterium | reverse complement strand
GTTGTAAGTTAAAAGTTTTAAGTTACAAGTAGCAAGTTAAAAGCTGAATAACCTTCTGTTTAACAAGCTTCTTTTGATTTATGTTTTTAAACTTACAACTTGTAACTTACAACTTCTCTTAAGGCTCATTAGCTGACGACCGCATGAACACCTCCATGTTGTTCAGTTTTTGATATAATAACTGCCCGATATTTACCTGCTTACCCTCATGTCACAACAAACCACCTCACCACCTAAAAAAGCTGTTGCCCTGATTTCCGGCGGACTGGATTCTTTACTCGCTGCCAGGCTGATGCTCGACCAGGGCATTCATGTCGAAGGTATTAACTTTTACACCGGTTTTTGTGTCGAAGGCCATACCCACGCCATCCGCAAGAAAGACAAGGCCAAGCCAAAACGTAACAATGCTCTTTGGAGTGCAGAGCAACTCGGCATAAAACTGCATATCATTGATATTATCGAAGAATACAAAGATGTCTTAATTAACCCTAAACATGGTTATGGCGCCAACATGAACCCCTGTCTGGACTGTAAAATTTTTATGGTAAAAAAAGCCAGACAGTGGATGCAGGAAAACGACTTTGATTTCATCATTACCGGCGAAGTCATGGGACAGCGGCCGATGTCACAGCGTAAGGACCTGCTGCCGGTTGTGGTTAGAGAGTCCGGTGCAGATGACCTGCTGCTTCGCCCCTTATGTGCACAGAATCTGGCCGCCACATTACCGGAACGGGAAGCCTGGGTTGACCGTGAAAAACTCAAAGACTTCAGTGGTCGCAATCGCAAACCACAGATGGCTTTAGCCAAAGAATTCGGCTTTGAGGATTATGCTACACCGGCCGGTGGCTGCTGCTTCCTGACCGATAAAAACTACTCGGACAAGCTGGTCGATCTATGGCAGGCTAGAAATAAAAAAGACTATGAACTTGATGACATCATGCTGTTAAAAGTCGGTCGCCATTTACGCCCGCAGCCGCATTACAAAATGATAGTCAGCCGTGAAGATGGTGAGAACAAGTTTCTTCAGGGTTACAAAAAACAGTTCTCCACCATTGAAATGAAAAGTCACAACGGGCCGTTAACACTGATAGACGGTGAATTAACAGATGAAGACTTCAAACTTGCTTCGCGTATCGCAGCACGTTTCAGTCAGGGCAGGGATGCCGATTCAGTTACCGTTAAAATCACCCGTAAAGGTGGTGGCGAACAACTGCTGGATATTTCACCTATGCCTGTTTCAGAAATAAAACAGGAATGGTATATTTAAAATACTTCACAGATACACAGACCCATGAGCCAACATTCACTAGATGCCCGCCATACCTTATGCCCGATGCCGGTGATCAAAACACAGGATAAAGTTAACAGCCTGTCTGCCGGAGATATTTTACAGGTGACCTGTACCGATCCCGGTGCATTAAATGACATTCCTGCATGGTGCCGCATCAACGGTCACCGCGTGGTTGACACACAGGAACATAAAGAAGAGGTCATCATCATTATTGAAGTAGCAGATGCCTGACAGACGCCCTCTGGCAGAATGACTTCGGCCTGCTTCTTTAGCGGAGTGTTTTTAGTGAACGGTAATAACCGGCTCTAAAAACTTGTTTGAAATAAAATACTCGCCGCCAGTACGAAATGCCACAACTGAAATACCGTGGTCACTGACCCGTATCAAATCAACAATCTGACCGGTATGTTTTATTCTTGCTTTTGCACCCTGTGTCAGTGCCTTCGAATACAGCGGCGTGGCTTCGCGGGTTTCAGATAAAGAGATATTATCCATGATGTTTTCCTTTTTTTAAAATTTAATGTTGTTAATCAGTTGCGGCATTCTGTCATAAAAAAATTAATAACAATGCCAAATAAATCACATTTTCAGTATAAAAAGGCATACTAAAGATCGCACTTTTATTTTATAACGGACGACCGATATATTTCTGTATCTCAGCAAATGTTCTTAGTACCGGACGCTGCCCATCAATATACACGGGCAATGATTTCAACTTGTGCAATGCCTGCGTGCGGTCGGCATAACTGCCTGACAGCAGCACATATTTTGCTTTACCACTATTTTCGCTCTCAAAATATGCCAGAGAATCCTGCAGATAAAAGTTATAATCCTGTGCCAGTGTATACATGCTTTGCCGGTCATCAAGATACGCGACCTGTATCGTGTAATGATCGTTATTCTGCTCCAGCAACCACTGGCTGCCATGAATAATATTGTCATTCGCAATCTGGCTGAATACTAATTCATTATTAATTCGACCTTCCACACTCTGCAGCTGATCCTCTATTTTCTGCAAGCGTTTATCTGCCGACGCACGTACCTTATTAACCTCTTCCTGCATACCGGTCTTTGAACTGAGGTTCAGTGCCAGTACTTTAGTTTCCAGTGCAAACAATGAATCACCGGTATTTGCTATTACCTGCTCCTGCCCCTGCTGCAAATCACTTACCTGTTGACTAAGTACCGTTTCGCCCTGCTTAACCTGTTCAATATTTTCATATTGCAGAAAAAACAGTAATGCCACCAGCACCGCTATCATGGCAAAACTACCGATAACAAGCGTAAACCGTTTATCTTCTCTTTCACTGAGGGCTGCAATACTTTTCACCACACTGGAACTGGCTGTCTGTAAACTTTTAATCAGCGAACCATGTGACTTTGCCTCCAGTTCCAGCGCCCTGGTTTTTTCCTGTAGTTCATTCAAGCCATGCAGCAAATTATTTGTGTTTTGTTCCAGTGTCTGTGTTGTTGTTTTTAATTGCTGACTTTTTACCTCAAGCTCGGCAGATGATATTTCAAGGGTTGTGGCGCGCTTGATAATGGCCTCATCAACCGATTGCAGTTTTAGAATTTTTGCTTTATTCGTACTGACAGCGTGTTCCAGCGTTTTGGTTTTTTCATCGGTTGCCGATGACAAATGCTGTATCTCAGCAACAACCTGCTGCTCTACCTGTAATATTTTATCAGTGGTTACCTGAATTTTCTGACTGAGTAATTCACCGGTCAGTTTCGATGTTTCAACCAGCTGATTAACACGACTGACCACCTGCTGGTTCTTGTTGGCAAACTCGGTTGTTTGTGCGATGCCTGACTGTTCCAGATGTTTAATACCGCTGGCAGATACCTGTGCCACAGCACTGACATCACCATTCAGTTTTTTTATATCGGCATCTATTCGAGAAGATATTTCAAGTAATGATTTATAGGCATTGTCGATCTCGCCCAGACGCTTATAGGTTTCTGATACTTTAGCGGTGAGATCGGTATCGCTGTCACCTAGTCGATCAAAACCTTCTTCAACACTGCTATTGATAGCACTTAACTCCGCACGCAAATGTGCCAGATCGGTATCCAGCGCGGTAATTTTAGTGTTGATATCTTTGCCGGAACCGACTGTATTCTGCTCACCAAAGGGCAACAACTTTGATTCCAGGCTGGCAGTTTCGGCCGTCATGTTTTTATTTTCCGGTGGCTCAGTGACCATATTGTCAGCACTGGTCTTGTTAACCGCCGCAACCGAATTCACCGGTGAATTACTGGATATTTTTTCAGACGACATACTTTACTCGCATTTACTAACACAGAAATCAGGGCAGACTAGCGTACTTTTATCCGCCATATTGCAAGCAAGTCTATCATATTAGAAAATGCTTATGTAGTAATATTGAAATTCTTTTTAATCTCCCGTTATTTATAACTCAGCCATCAGCGCCATCCGCATCAATTCGGTTGATGTTTTAGCCTGCATTTTTGCCATCAGGTTTGCGCGGTGTCAGCAGGCTGGCACAGGCTTTTATCGCCGCCACATGCTGCTGATCATGGCGATTGTTCTGGTCATAAGTAATCGCACTCTGCACCCGTTCCAGCATAAGTGCATCATTATAGGGTTTCTCAATAAAATCAAATGCACCGGCTTTCATTGCCCGCACTGCCATAGCCACATCGGCATGCCCGGTAACGATTATTACCGGCAGTTCGAAGGCAAATTCTGCGCCACCTTTTTCATGCGTCCGGGCACTGATTTTTCCCTGATGGGATTCAATGATCGAACGGCTGATGGACAGACCGATACCCATACCTTCCGCTTTGGTACTGAAAAAGGCATCAAATATTTTGCCCAGACTCTCCTGCTGCACACCTTCACCACTGTCGATAACTGCAACCCGTACCCATGCCGGAAGCTTTCATTTCGGTTTTAACGGTTAAGCAGTGCTGCTGATTAACCCGTGCCATGGCTTCGATACTGTTACGCATAAAATTAAGAATAACCTGTTCGATCTGGATCAGATTGCCGTCAATAACCGGTATCGCTACTTCCAGTTCGAATGTCAGGATGACATTGTGGCGCTGAAATTCATGGCTGATCAGTCCTGCCGCATTTCTCACAGCATGGTTGAGGTTAACAGCACTGTACTGCTCTTCCCCTTTTTGCACAAACTGCCGGATATGACGAATAATATCGGCAGTCATGGTTGCCCCTTCGACAGCGCGTTTAAGTCCCTGAATTAATCTGGCAGTATCAGGCCGTGGCTGTTTGAGCATGCGCAAACAGCTGTTACTGTTACTGTAATTGATAGTAGCGGTAAGTGGCTGGTTTAACTCATGTGCCAGGCTGGCAGCCATTTCGCCGATGGTGCTCATGCGGGAAACGCGGGCGAATTCAGTTTCATGACGACGATGTGCTTCCAGCGCCAGTTGCCGTTCCAGCTCATCAGCAATCCATTGTGCCATGACTTTAAGAAGCTCATGATCCCATTGACTCAAATATGAACGGCGGGTTTTGCTGCCGACGATACCTATTTTCACACCATTCACCATCATGATTTTATACGGTCGTGTCAGCAGATTACCGGTACCTTTATCAACAACGCCAGCCTCAACATCTTTGGTGCCGTTGATATAGGCATTGGATGCCACCGCGCCCCAGCGATAAGCATCCGGAAACGGTGCACCAAAACTGGCTTTATGACCCTGCTCAAACGGTGGAATACCCACCGCCATGGTAGTCCAGTCATCACCGTTAATCGGCTCAATATCCGCAGCCGTGCCAAAATATTGCAGATAACGATATATAGCAAATGAAAACTCCCAGTTACCCGGCGCAAAAGCGTCGATACCTAACTGATCAGCCACATTAATCAGCGCTTCCCCTCTGGTGAATGAAGCCATGGCACTGCCGGCCATAGTGTTACCGGTGTGAACATGTATTGAATTTTTTTATGTTTTTTACGAATCTTTTTTACCACGGTGGCAACCCGTGCCAGGCCACCTTCCGAAGCCGAAGAACCGGCTCTTAGATTGACATGCGGATCCAGGTCACCGTGGAAATCGCCAGTATGAATGAATACAATTTTTTTCACTTTTCCTTTGTCTTTTTTGTGGTGATCGTGATCATGAGCGAACGCCAGTGACCCACTGCCAAGAAAAAATGCCGTTACGGCAACAAGCAGCAGTTTCTTTTTGCGGTTAATTTTTTTTGCATTTAAATACGAAGTCACAATAGACCTCCTTCATAGTTTTTTGGTGAATTTCGGGATACTACGAGATCAAGTCTATTCAACAGGCATTAAAATATAACTGGGTTATACCCGATTTTTTACTCGGGTAGACCCTAGGTACCTTTGATTAATAATCGCACCGGTTATATAAAAATTATGCAAAATCTTTTTTATTTGCTGTTATGAAATAACAGTATTGTTTTTTTCTGCCAAATTAATTACTCAAATGTGTGGTGGGAAAAATGAACATAAAATTTCTATCACTGGCTGCGGCAGCTGTATTTTTATTTATACCGCTATTTTTTCAGCACAACTGATTCACTACCGGTTGAATCGATAACTTCAGCATAAGCAATGGCTGTTTATCAACGATTCAGCAGCACTCTCAGATAATATATTCTTAACGCGCAAAGGGATGTGAAATCATTGCCCACGCCGAGGCTCCTTCATTACCCACAGCAAAATCAAGGCGCACAACTGCACGAAAAGCCATCAGGCGGATGCCAAGGCCAGCATCCCATTTAAGATTTTTATAATAGAGGTCGGTGTTATACTGTGGTCCAACTCTACCGGCTTCTATAAAAGGTACAATTGCCACCTGTCAATTTCAAAATAATTTATCAGCGGCACGTCCCGCAGAGGCTGAAGACCCGGAATCATACGTAGCTCGGCGACATAGTACACTGCACTCTTGTCGTGGAAGCGACTTCTTGAAAAACTTCGCAAACGGTCGTAATCGCCCAGTTCGGACTCGTATTCCGGTGGTGGCCGATGGTTAACGCTGCCATCTGCATTTCTTTCCCAGTTCAGGGTATCGGCCGTCCAGAAGTTAAGCGCAAGAACTCTCTGCTTAAAACTGTTCGAAGCACCCAGGTCAAAATATTTAGAGAGATCAAGCTGAAGATTAGTCCAGCTATTGCTACTATCGAACCAGCCAAAATCCTGATACAGATTAATAAGCTGCCTGCTGCCACGACACGGATTGCGGGGGAAATCGGTATTATTATGCTCCAGCCAGAATTTAATACCATTGGTTCTCACCTCTATCGTTTCATCATAACCGGTGTCAGGAAATTGATTATAAACATAATTACTGAGATTACGGTTGGTATAAAAAAGTTGCGCACCTGCCGTCGTCTGACCATGGAGTAAAGGATTCCAGTCACCAGCACCGGGCGGCCCCTCTTCCAGCAGGCCATTTCTAAGCCGGTAAACCGCAATAGGGTCATCACGAAGACTGCCCCATGGAAACCGGTATTTGAAATTAACAGATAAGGTTAATTCATCACTGGAGCCGGTTGCATAACTCTCAGGATTCGAATCATTTGACCCAGGAAAGTCATCTCCTGATAATGTCGGGACACCATAAAAACGCTGATCGGTAAAACGGTCGAGCATCATAAAGCTGTCCACCAGTACCCGGCTATCGTTGTTTACACGGTAGTTATTTACTGCTCCGGATACCATAATAGAATCATTTGATGTTACAAACAAAGTACCGAACATACTGGTTTGAGGCTGTGCAACACCAGAGGTAAATCCAGCAACACCAACGGCCGTACCCAGCGAGTCAGTCGCAAAGAAATACGGAAGCCAGCCGGTTCGCTTCTCATACAGGCTTTCACTCTGGTCTAAAACCACGATCTGCGCTAGTGCCGGTAACGGGGAAAATAATATGTAAAACAGAAAAAACCAAATTGCACGGTTTATTTTTATCATAAAATTTTTTCTGTAAGACTCGCTTGTAACGGTTTGTTACATACAGGTGTTACCTACAATCTTATTCCTGTTTCTGCCTGCAAGCTCTGTAACCACTCCTGTGATTTTATACCGACTTTCACAGCTTTAATCTGCGGCTGCTTCCGCTTTGCAATCAATACCACTGTTTTACAATGCTCCGGTTACGAATAACAACCTCGGATGAATAAAGGCTTTCACGACCGGCAGCATCATAGCAGGTCATCACCAGATAATAGGCCTGGCCCGCAGGTATATCGGTAAACAGATATTTAATCACTGCAGCATTTTTGATATCCCGCATATTCACATAGTCCCCGGAGCTGCTGCCGTAATAAATTCTGTAACCGGCAATTTGTGACAGTGAAATTGGCGAGCCGTCCTCACGTGCCAACGGCGCTGTCCATTTCACCCCTATATCCAGGCTGTTGATGGTGATCACTACCGGATGCATTGTACCGTCAACACTGCTGACCGCCAGATTTTCAACTAATGTGTCATCATTGATCAATGCCTGAATATCGGCCTGGTTATTATTTGCCGAATAACGCCAGTTGCCGATGGCATCAATAAAAAGTGTACCGTATAGACCGCTGATCGCCTGCACTTTAAAAGCCGCTTCATTACGATCAATATCGCTAATAGTCAGTATACCTGTTGTACTTAACTCAATACTGCCGCTACTGACATTATCTTTGGTAACACTGCCGGTATCATCGCCACTGATAACAGCCATATCGTTAACACCATTGATTGTAATATCAATACTATACGTTTCGCCGCCTGCGCTAACGACGGTTAATCTGTCTTTCAACACAGCGCCATTTGTCAGCATCTGAACAGGTCTCTGCTTATTATTGGCGGAATAATACCAGTAACCACTGGCCCTGATCACCAGCCTGCCATAACTGCCTGTTGTCGAGGATGCGACCAAAGCAGATTCACCATTATCCCTGTCGATGATCTTCAGTTTGCCGGTCGCTACCAGCTGGTTACCGGTAAAAGGACTGTCTTCAGTAACACTGCCGGTATTGTCACCACTGATGACGGCAGCATCGTCAGCACCGTAAATGATAATACTAATGTTATAAGGGATATTGCTGATACTGTAGACGGTCAAATTTTCTGTCAATGTCGAGCCACTGCCCAGCGCCTGAATGGCGTCCTGATCATTATTGCTTGAATACTGCCAGTTACCGCTGGCATCAATCACCAGCCGGCCATACTTACCAATGACTGAAGATACGATAAAAGTTGTTTCACTGGCATCACTATTAATGACAATCAGTTTTCCCGAGCTTATTAATACGCTACCAGCACTGACATTGTCTTCCGTGACACTACCCGTATTGCCATTAATAAAAATGGCATTATTACTGCTAGCAAAAACATTATAAGCGTCACCACTAACGCTGGCAGCAGAGTTTAAAATATCCGTAGTCTGATCAATCGCCTGTGCGGCAGCATTTGTACAGAAGGATAATTGTACTAACATTGACAAAACAGCCATATTAAACATGGCCGATTGTTTACTCAATGGAAAAAATTTCATCGATAGCATCCAGAAAACAGATATTTATTAAGAAAATAAGGGTATTGTTGCAGTAAAAATTTTACAAAAAACTTTTCACTAAAAAATCAGGCAGCATATTTAAGGGATCCGGCAGGACGTTGAACAACCGGGGCCATGAGCGTTATCTGCTGCCCCCGCATTATTATGTTATTCGGTTTTATGTCTGTTTTGCCAGACAAGCTCATGATACCCGCACAAAGCTTCACTCGATATTTCACGGTTAGCATTAGATCCATTCTACATTATATCCTGTTTAAGTGTCAGCAACATCCGCTTATAAGTTTTTTAAAATGAAAATCCCTGATCACTCAATGTGCTCAGGCGACATTATCGTACTGGTTTAACCAGCGGTTAATGAAACCTGCAACCTCTTCCGGCATATTAATATTTAACACCGGTAACTCACCGGCATTTATATTGCCATCGCTGGCGACAGCAACCACAGAGCTGTCATGCGGAAACAGTAATTCTTTTTCTGCGCCTTTGCGATGCAACTCTATTTTGGCGTAGGGCAAATGTTTAAAGCCTTCAACTAATACCAGATCAATATTATCCAGATCCAGCTGATTGACCAGTCCTGTTAACTCCGGTTCAATAATTTTTTCATATTCTGTAATCAAAGCACTGCGTTTTTCCGAAGCAATCAGTATCTGCCCGGCACCGGCCTGGCGTAATTTAAAACTGTCTTTACCGGGTTTATCAATTTCAAAATCATGATGCGTTTGCTTGATAACCGCGACACGCAACCCCTGCAATTTCATTAGTGGCAGTAGTTTAACCAGCAAGGTGGTTTTTCCGGTACCGGAATAAGCGGCGAAGCCTAACACCGGTTTTTTAAATGACAGCTGCTTCCTGTTGTTAAATTTTTCCATAAAATATCATTCTCCCTAAATAACCTGAATGTAGTAAATAACCAGCAACCATCATGTCATAATCTTCACGGATGCCACGATGTAATATCACCCAGGAAACATACATGGCCGGCAGTAGTAATAACAACACCAGCCAGACTGAAGTGTCCGGGATTGAATATGCCGCCAGCGCCAGTAAGTATAAAGGCAAGCTAAATAGCAAACCACGCAGTACATGCTTAACGGTTAGCAGGATAACTGCCAGTGCACGACTGTAACGCTGTTTCGGTGAATTATATAAAACCAGAAAAACACCACGCTCAAAATCGTTTTTTATTTCGGACAAACGTTTTGAATTATAACTTGCCATTGTTGTAAAACGTATAATTCCGTTAATGCAGTTCCGGTAAGACACC
>JAJRUQ010000098.1 GCA_024277705.1 Gammaproteobacteria bacterium | reverse complement strand
GTTGAGCCAAAGGAGAAGTTGTAAGTTACAAGTTGTAGGTTTAAAAACTTTAAAAACAATAGTCCGCGAATTAGGGCAGGACGCCCGTAAATAGAATAACGCAGGAGCAGTTATCGAGAACACAAAAGACGCAAAAAAACCATAAAATAATCCGGGTTGTTTTTGGCGAGCAGTACTCGCCGTTTCTTAAGTATATAAGCTTTGTTCTGCCGGGCAATGCCCGACCAGTGTTTCTACCATTAATTATTGTTTTGTTTTTTTCGCGTCTTTTGCGTTCTTCGCGGACTAACGTTTTTTACTGCCTACTGCAAACTGCCAACGTCTCTTTCTGGCCGTTCTCGACCCTGCATCAATATCCACATTTAAACCTCAACAAAACGTGGATTAAAAACAGCGCTATGGTATATTCAACGGTTGTATACCAACAACGTATTGTAACTGGCAAACAGGAATAACAATGAAAGTTGCCCCGTATTTAAAAATACTCGCTGAAAAAGACGGCTCTGACCTTTATTTATCCACTGGTGCAAAACCCAGTGCCAAGTTCAGTGGTATTCTCACTCCTTTAGGCAAAGATCCTGCTCCACCGGGCTGGGTTGAAAGTCTTGCCATGGAATTAATGAGTGACAAACAAAAACAGGAGTTCAATAATAAACCTGAAATGAATCTTGCCCTGTCATTACCTGATATTGGTCGTTTCCGGGTCAATATCTTTAAGCAGCGCAATGAAGTTTCAATGGTTATTCGGAACATTGTGACCGAAATACCAAACATTGATGACCTCGGCCTGCCACAAGTGTTACAGAAAGTGGTCATGCTCAAACGTGGTTTAATCCTGTTTGTCGGCGGTACCGGTTCGGGAAAATCAACATCACTGGCCGCACTGATTGATTATCGCAATCAACATTCCAAAGGACATATTATTACCATTGAAGATCCCATAGAATTTGTACACAATCATAAAGGCTGCATCATCAATCAACGTGAAGTCGGCATGGATACCGACAGTTTTGAAGACGCTCTTAAAAACACCTTACGTCAGGCTCCGGATGTTATATTAATCGGTGAAATTCGCGACCGGGAAACCATGGAACACGCACTGGCTTTTGCAGAAACCGGACATCTGGCCATTTCTACACTACATGCCAACAATGCCAATCAGGCACTTGACCGCATCATCAATTTCTTCCCTGAGGAAAAACGTCAATCGTTATTAAGTGATCTGTCGATCAATCTGCAGGCATTTGTTTCGCAGCGTTTGATTCCTTCCGCTGATGGCAAACGCTGTGCTGCAATAGAAGTTTTGCTTAATTCACCCCGTATTGCTGATTTAATCAAAGAAGGAGATATCCTCGGCATAAAAGAAGTCATGGAAAAATCAGAAGCTATGGGCATGCAAACCTTTGATGCAGCTTTATATAAATTGCATATGGATGGAAAAATTACTCTGCCGGAAGCTCTAAAAAATGCCGATGCCGAAAACAACCTGCGACTAAAAATTGAACTCACAAAAAAAGGTAGCAAGGTAACTGCCAGTAATAAAACACCGGATGATCATGGTGGCCTGAGTTTAATTGATCATGCTGATGATGAAACAGAGGAAGAACCGGCACAGGGCATAGCCAGCTTTTCACTACCGGATGAAAAATCCTGAATACATGACCTTACTCTTTATGAAAACAACTTATTATCATGGATGAAAAAGCACTACGTATCCTTAATAGCACTTTCGGCTATGCCGAGTTTCGTCTGCAGCAGGGCGAAATTATTCAAACCTTGATTGATGGCAACGATGCACTGGTATTAATGCCAACCGGTGGTGGTAAATCACTGTGTTATCAAATACCCTCGTTAGTACGCAACGGTACCGGCATCATTATTTCACCGTTAATCGCGCTGATGCACGACCAGGTTATTGCCCTGCAGCAACTAGGCATTCAAGCTGCCTTTTTAAACTCCACTCTAGATGCCAGAACCAGCTGGCAAACCGAGCAGGATTTTGTTAATGGCAAGCTCGACATGTTATATGTTGCCCCGGAGCGATTAACTACTGGTAACTTTTTTCATTTATTAACCTCCATCTATGCCCAGGGTAATATTTCACTGTTTGCCATTGATGAGGCGCATTGTGTCTCGCAATGGGGTCACGATTTCAGACCTGACTATATACAGTTGTCTTTGTTACATGAACACTTCCCTGATGTACCACGTATCGCCTTAACCGCCACCGCAGACGAAAGCACCCGTAAAGAAATTAAACACCGCTTGCAACTTGACCATGCCCGTGAATTTATTTCAAGTTTTGACCGACCCAATATCTGCTACCGGATAACCGAAGCGCAAAGCAATTCACGTAATGAACTTTACCGTTTTATACAGAACCACCATGAGAACGATGCCGGTATTGTTTACTGTCTGTCGCGTAAAAAAGTTGAAGCTACCGCAAAATGGCTCACCGACAAAGGCCTTACTGCTCTGCCCTACCATGCAGGGCTTAGCGCCCAGATACGGGCAAACCATCAACAACGTTTTGTTAATGAAGATGCTGTCATTATCGTAGCAACCATTGCCTTTGGTATGGGCATCGACAAACCCGATGTTCGCTTTGTCGCACACCTTAATCTACCGAAAAGCCTGGAAGCCTATTATCAGGAAACCGGTCGTGCCGGCCGAGACGGTCAGGCAGCCAATGCCTGGATGGCATACGGACTGCAGGATGTCATCACACTTAAACAGATGATGGCTGAATCCAGTGCCAAAGAACAATACAAACGTATAGAACACCACAAACTCGAAACCATGCTGGGCTTTACTGAAATAACCAGCTGTCG
>JAJRUQ010000097.1 GCA_024277705.1 Gammaproteobacteria bacterium | reverse complement strand
AGGGTGCCTCCGGTATCATGAAACAATATTCACCCGCGCGTTTAACCAAACCGCTGATGCGCAAGCCTAAAAGCAATCGTGGTGATAATGAATTTGTTGAAATTTCCTGGGACAAGGCTTTTTCCATTATGGAAGAACGCCTGGCCCATATTCGTGCCACCGATCCCAAGCAGTTTGCCCTGTTCACCGGCCGTGATCAGATGCAGGCTTTGACCGGATTATTCTCCAAACAGTTCGGCACCCCGAATTACGCTGCCCATGGCGGTTTATGCTCGGTCAACATGGCGGCCGGTATGATTTATACCATCGGTGGCTCATTCTGGGAATTTGGTGGACCGGACCTGGAACGCTCCAAACTGTTCATTATGATTGGAACTGCTGAAGACCACCATTCCAACCCGATGAAAATTGCTTTAGCGGACTTCAAACGCAAGGGCGGAAAGTTTATTGCCATCAATCCGGTGCGTAGCGGTTATGCCGGCATCGCCGATGAATGGGTGCCCATCAAACCCGGTACTGACGGCGCATTATTTCTGGCTTTAATTAATGAAATCATAAAACAGGGCCTGTATGACCGCAATTTTCTGGTAAATTACACGAACTCCGCCGAACTGGTTAATATGGATGAAAAATCCACTGAGCATGGCATGTTTGTCCGCTTTGAAGTACCAAAGGAGGAGGGCTGCTTTGATGCCCAGAACAAACTGTGGTGGGATCGTGATCTGAATAAGCCCATTTCCATGCATACCGAAGGCTCCGACCCTTATTTACTGGGTGAATTCAAGCTGGATGATGACACCCCGGTAAAACCCGCCTTTCAACTGCTGGTTGACCGGGTAAAAGACTATACTCCGGAATGGGCCGCTGAAATTACCGGTATTCCCACCGATATCATTAAACGTCTGGCCTATGAAATGGGCATTACTGCCCGAGATGAAAAAATCGAACTACCCATTTCCTGGACCGATACCTGGGGCAAAGAACACGACCATATCACCGGTAACCCGGTATCCTTCCATGCCATGCGTGGACTGGCAGCGCATTCCAACGGATTTCAGACTATCCGGGCAATGTCTATCTTAATGAGCATCCTCGGTACAATCGACCGTCCGGGCGGCTTCCGTCATAAAGCACCGTTTCCACGACCCATTCCACCATGTGCAAAAACCCCTACCGGCTGGGATGATATACAACCCAATACGCCGTTAAACGGCATGCCTCTGGGCTGGCCGGCAGATCCGGATGACCTGTTTGTTGATGATGATGGTCAGCCCATCCGTCTCGACAAAGCGTTTTCATGGGAGCACCCGTTATCCGTTCACGGCCTGATGCAAAACGCGATTACCAATGCCTGGCGCGGCGACCCGTACACCATTGATACCATGATGATCTTCATGTCGAACATGGCATGGAATTCCACCATGAATACGCAAAGTGTGCGCGACATGCTGAACGATAAAGACGAGAAGGGCGAATACAAAATTCCATTTCTCATTGTCTGTGATGCTTTCCAGTCAGAAATGGTGGCGTTTGCCGACCTCGTACTGCCCGATACCACCTATCTGGAGCGCCATGATGTGATGTCAATGCTGGACCGGCCGATTTCTGAATTTGACGGCCCGGTTGATTCTGTGCGCATACCTGTGGTTGAACCCACCGGTGAATGCAAACCATTTCAGGAAGTCCTGATAGAAATCGGTTCACGCCTGAAACTGCCGGCTTTTGTTGATGAAAAGGGTGAGCGTAAATACCGCGACTATCCTGACTTTGTGATTAATTATGAAACCGCTCCCGATTCAGGCATTGGCTTTCTCGCCGGCTGGCGCGGCAAGGGAGGTGAAAAATTCATGAAAGGCGAGCCCAACCCGAACCAGTGGGAAATGTACGAAAAGAATAACTGTGTGTATCATCACGAGCTGCCTAAATCATATCAGTACATGCGTAACTGGAATCAGGGTTATCTGGAATGGGCCAAACGCCACAGCTTAACGCGTTATGCCGAACCGATTAATATCCATATTTACAGTGAAATATTACAAAAATTCCGCCTTGCCGCACAGGGGAAATCTGATGGCAAACAGCCACCGGAGCATTTACGTGAGCGTATCAATACCCATTTTGACCCTCTGCCATTTTATTCCGACACTCTGGAAGCACAGCAAACCGATTTACGTCAATACCCGTTAAACGCTATTACCCAGCGGCCAATGGCGATGTATCACTCCTGGGATTCACAAAACGCCTGGTTACGCCAGATTCACAGCCACAACTATTTGCACGTCAACACAAAAACCGCAAATGCCGCCGGTATTGAAGACGGCCAGTGGATGTGGGTTGAATCGATGCACGATAAAGTACGTTGCATGTGCCGTCACTCTGAATCGGTAGAACCCGGTACGGTATGGACCTGGAACGCTATCGGTAAAGCCAGGGGCACCTGGGGCCTAAAGAAAAATGCCAATGAATCACAGAAAGGCTTTTTATTAAATCACCTGATTTGCGAAGAACTGCCGCCAAGTGCTGCCGGTGATCATTTATCTAATTCTGACCCGGTTACCGGACAGGCCGGCTGGTATGATGTGCGGGTAAAAATTTATCCGGCAGAGCGGGGCGAACCGGAAGAAACCTATCCGCAGTTTAAAGCCGGTGCCAGAACACCGGGTATCCTGAAACGTAATAAATATCTGAGTGGCCGCTGGTTGAAATATTTTGCCGGCAGCAAAGCAGCTAAATCGAAAACCGGAAAATAGAGCGACAAACCTATGACTCAACTTGCTTTAGTAATCGATTTAAATGTGTGTGTTGGCTGCCATGCCTGTGTCACCAGTTGTAAAGAATGGAACACCTCGGGTACCGCTGGCTTTATGTCCGACTTTAATCCTTACGATAAGGATCCTACCGGCACTTTTTTTAACCGTGTACAAACCTTTGAAATAGGGGAGTTTCCCAACACTCAAACCGTGCATTTCCCAAAAAGCTGCCTGCACTGTGAAGAGCCACCCTGTGTACCGGTTTGTCCCACCGGAGCCAGCTATAAACGTGAGCAGGACGGCATTGTGCTGGTTGATTATGACAAATGTATCGGTTGCAAATACTGCTCATGGGCCTGTCCGTATGGCGCACGCGAACTGGATGAGAACCAGAAAGTAATGAAAAAATGCACCCTCTGTGTTGACCGTATTTATGATGAGAGTCTGCCCGAAGCAGAACGCAAACCAGCCTGTGTTTTAGCCTGTCCGACCAGCGCCCGTCTGTTTGGTGATGTCAATGATCCGGATTCAAAAGTTTCTGAGGAAATTCGTGACCATGGCGGATACCAGTTAATGCCGGAGTGGGGCACCAAACCGGCCAATCATTATTTACCTCGACGTAAAACAAAAATAACGATTCATCGGGATGAATTAACACGTGTTGATAATCCGCTGAATAAAGAACGCCAGTTACCAATGCCGGGTGATGATGAGCAGACACTTGACGATATTATGAGCTGGTAGGTTTTTACCTGAACGTTCATTTACAGTTAACCGTATTTTTTATACAACCGAAACCGAAGTCGTGTGCTGACACTCGCACCGGCAGAATTAACGAGACAACATTATGCATCCTGCTTTTTCCGTTATTTTTTTAACCACCCTGATAGGTGTTGGTCAGGGATTGTTTTTAGCTTTATACACCGGTCAGTTATACTCGGTGATAAAAGTATTACCGGTGCAGGATTCACACGGCTTTTATGGTTATGGCAGTTTACTGGTACTGGTGTTTTTAGCCGCCGGTTTAATCGCTTCTTTTTTCCATCTCGGCCATCCCGAACGTGCCTGGCGCTCTGCTGCAAAATGGAAAACCTCCTGGCTGTCGCGGGAAGTTATTGTGCTGCCGGCATTTATGGGCACCACCTTTATTTATGCCATGATTCATATCAATGACTGGAACCCGGTACTGTTTTCCTTAAGTGATGAATTCGTGGTTGATCTGTCATTACTGGTTGGAGCCATTAATACCTTTCTGGCATTCGCCCTGTTTATCTGCACCGCCATGATTTATGCCTGCATAAAGTTCATCCAGGAATGGGCTTCACCGTTAACCGTGATTAACTACATTTTGCTGGGCATGGCATCCGGTTTTGCATTAAGCACCGCGTTTGCCTCTTATGTCGGTTCTGATCTGATCAATTTTTACGGCGGCTGGGCAATAACCCTGACCATCTTTGCTTTTATTACCCGCAGTGCATCACTGATCAGAAATACAAAAATTAAATACAAATCAAATCTGAGCACTGCGATCGGCATTCGCCATACCAATATCAAGCAAAAAGCGCAGGGGTCCATGGGAGGTTCATTTAACACCCGCGAATATTTTCATGGCGCAAAACCGGCCTTGTTTAAAAGCATTAAATGGATATTTCTGGTGATGGTATTTATTGTTCCGGTAGCGTTACTCAGTAGCGCTTTAAGCGGTAATATTTTTATTTTATTTGCACTGGCTTTTATTGTGCAATATACAGGTTTACTGGCTGAACGCTGGTTCTTTTTTGCCCAGGCAAAGCATCCGCAGAACCTTTATTATCAAACGCTTTAATTAGTGAAAACCTGTCATCATCAACAAGCCCTCAATCTGCCATACAAACTACTATACAAACTGCAGAACGATGTTTCAGGTTGAACCCTTATTGCACCGAAAAAATCAGCAGCATAATAAATGCTAGCAGTACAATGGTTAATAAAACCAGTGTTCCCCAGTGTTTTTCTTTTGCGTTTTTACTTTTTTCCATGGTGGCTTTTATACCTGGAAAAAACATGAAGAGCACAAGCAAACCTAAAGCTCCCGCTAATAACTGTTCCCACAATGCCATAATATTTCCTGCCGGTTAATTCATTAATCAAATTTATAGTGCTTTTCAATGGGCTCAATAATGCTCCACACGCACTTCATGCCTTTTGGAAAAAACACCATATCACCTTCCTGTATGGTCACCGGCTCTTCATTTTCCGGTGTAATAATTGCTTTGCCTTCGACGATATAACAGGTTTCTTTTTTATCATAGCTCCAGTCAAATTCTGATACTTCTTTTGTCCATACCGGCCAGTCATCGACATATAAAACGTCCAGTTTTGCCGGGGTTACGTGATGCTCTATGGTAATAGAACTCATATCTACCTCTAATGATTTTTAATTTCGTAAACAGCATTATAACGCGTTGTTTACGGTCATTGTATAATAGGATTATTTTCAGACTTGACCCTTACAAAACAGGATGGTATCACCAGTGGCAGAAACTAAAGCGCTTATTTTTGACGTTGATCTCAATGCTTATGATGAGAAAGTAATCATCGCATCCAGCCAGACCCCGGTTCTTGTTGACCTCTGGGCAGAGTGGTGCTCACCCTGTCTGGTTATCACTCCACTATTAAAGCAGTTAATAGACGAATACGATGGCGCGTTAAAACTTGCCAAAATTGAAGTCGATGAGGGCGAGAATATGAAACTCGCAGGACGTTACAAGGTGAGGGGCTTTCCTACTGTTTTATTAATTAACAAGGGTGAAGAGCTTGCCCGTTTCAGCGGTGCCAAACCATTATCTTTTCTGCGTGAATTTATTGACAGCAACCTGCCACAATAAATTTTATAATGGAGCAGGGCAAGCAATAAACACCGGATCAACTTACTACCCGGATATACAAAACCAAACCACCTGGTGATTTTGTCTTACGCTGGCGGTACCCGCAAGTCATTTCTCCTTCATCCGTACAACCTAAAACTCTTTATTTTTTTTATGTAGCTTTTTTCCAGTTTTTCATTTTTATCATTGCCATAATGCAAATGACGATATGACTTTAATATAAATGAAATTTTTTCTTTCTCATTTACAGAAAATATTTTTTGCTGCAGCAGACGACGTTCAAAATCAACGGGGCCTTCATTTAACCGCTGCTGAATACCATATCGCTGCATTTTTCGACAAAAAATATTGTAATATTTCTGCACCTCATCATTATCTGTATAATTCTGTTTCAGAATTAACCAGCTAACCAGTAAACCGGCAATGCTTAGACTGCCGACTAATAATAGAAGTAAACTGGACAGAGAAGCGTCCTGCAAGCCCACAAGCTTCAGTAATTCATTCTGCTTTTCCTGATCAAAACCAATCACCCACTGATTCCAGCTGTTTTGAAAACTATCATATAAAAAGGCTATATTTCTTATATAGTCATTATCAGCAACCAGTAATAACGGTAAACGACTGCTTTCCAGGCCGGCATTTTCTACTCCCTGTTCTATACGTTCAGGAGAAACCACAGCGGTAGGATCCACTCTTTTCCATTGATTATTAATCCATATTTCTGTCCAGGCATGAGCATCGGACTGACGTACTATCATATAATTATCCAGCGGATTCATTGTACCGCCCTGATATCCAATAACAATTCTTGCCGGAATACCCGCAGCACGCATTAAATAGGTAAATGCACTGGCATAATGTTCACAAAAACCACGTTTACTGTTGAACAGAAATTCGTCAATGATATTCACTTTCAGAATATCCGGTTTTAGTGTGTATACAAAACCACCTTGAGAAAAATAATTTAATACATTCCTTACATACTGCTGTTTGTTGTAACCTGACTTTATTAATAATTTTTTCGTCAGTGCAATGGTCTGCGGATTTATATTTACAGGCAATAAACGGTTTCTGTAATCTTCCTGTTTATGCAACGCCTGATTTATCGCATCAGTTTGAGATTCCACATGATAGTTAATAACATTTGAAATTTTATTTTCTGCCAGCAGCATTGCCTCGCGACTAAAGCGATAACTCTGTTCATATTTCTTTGCATACTCAAGACTTAACAACCATTTCAGATTCGTCGGCTCAAGTGTTACGGTATAACGATACCGTTGTGCGCTGTTCTCTCTGTACACAATATCTGCTTTTTCTGTAACCGCAGCATCGTGCCGTCGCCAGGTTTTACCATCGTAGTCTGTCAATACAGCCCCTCGCCAGTAACGCCATGAATGCTCAGGTATGCTGCCATCAAACTTAACTCGAAACGCTATCGCAGAAGAACTTATCAAACGATTAATGCTGCCCGGTGACATTTCTTCACTTAAGCCTGTGTGTGCTGAAAAAACATCATCCGGCAGTGCCCATAACGGACCGGGTATTCGCGGGAACAGCAAAAACAGAATCAACATAAAGGGTATGGCAAACAATACATAACGTGTTGCCAGTTGACCTGTCGTTTTCAGACTGACACTGTTCCGTCTGTCACTTAAACTTATTAACAACATGGTTAATGAAATAACCACAAACATTACATAAATAATTATCCAAACCGATTGAGTCTGAAAAAAGATACTGGCAATAATAAAAAAACAGCTATAGACAACAACATAACCATCTCTCACCGCCTTAACTTCAAACAGTTTTAGCGTTGTCATTAATATAATTAACGCAATACCGGGCTGCTGACCAAGCAAACGCTCATATCCCAGTTGCAGACTGACAAATACCATCGCCACACATGCCAGCTGTATTATTTTCCCCGGATTTTTTTTATTTCTATAGATGATCTGTAGCTGCCATACGGAAAAAAACAGCAACAGGGCTATAACAACCGCCGGTAAAAACAGATACATTGGCAGAATGCAAAGCTGTACATTGATTAATAAAAACAAAAGAATGTTTTTAGCAGGCTTTCTTTCCTTCGAGCGTATATTTTCAAAACTATTGTTTTTCACAGCACTCATAACTATCCCGAATACAATGCTAATGCAGTCAAACATTTATGATAGTGCTGGTTCCCGCTGGCCGGTAAAATCTTTTTATCCGGCAACTTTAATCCATATACCTGATTATTTTTTTCTGCATTAATAATATAAGCCGCCATTATTGACAAACGATGTTCCTCATTGTTTGCTTTTATTTCAAACCAGTTTATCCATAAGGTTTCAAGGCGGGCACCATTAAATTCTTTTGTAAACAACTCGTCATTTTTTGCTGAGGCTTTCCATGAAATATGCTTGATATTGTCACCCGATTGATACTTCCTTAAATGACTGAAATTATCGACACCATATCCCGGTAAATCTTCTTCGCCTTCTTTTACATTTTGACTAAATGCAGAAATGATGTCTTTATCGGGGCAGGGATAAACAATGTTGCTCATATTCAGATCAAGCCAGGTCCAGGCAATAAACAAACCGGTTGGAAATTCTGTATATAACCTGAAGCTTCCCGGCTTTATCAAGCCTCTTTTTACGGCATCATATTGAAACTGAATTAACCGGCTACTGTTAGCCGCGCAGTCAACGACCTCATATTCCACTCCCTGATAACTTATTGCCAGTGAATAGCGCTGTATCAGTTGCGGGTTTTCCAGTTGTACATTAAACAATATCGTTTCACCGGCAAACACTGCCGCTGAATTGATTCTTTTCAGGCGTAAACCTGCCAGATTACGCCAGGTTGCAAGCAGACTGATATTACCTATCCCCACCAGTAAAAAAGTTAATACATAGCCAAGACTTCTTTCATAATTAACTGAACCTAACAGCATGGTTAGCACTAACACAGAAAAAACCAGTCCTGCTTTTGTCGGTACTATATAAACTCTGTCCTTTGTTAAGGTAACACTGCCATCATAGGGGCCACTGCGTTTTTTGATAAAATTAAAAAACGGCTTTTTATTAAAATCCGGCAAACTGAATTTTTTACGAAAACCATCTACAGAATTTTTTTTCACTGTCATTACAAACAACTTTTATGACAAACTGACTGACTCAACAATATGCTCAGCAGCACTGCTCAGTTGTTGTTCACCCGTCTCGATATTGACCGGTAAACGATGGTTGACAACAACCGGTAAAATACACTGCACATGTTCCGGTAGTACATATTCTTCACCATCCACCAGGGCGTAGGCTTTTGCTGCATTGATTAATGCCAGCCCGCCACGAGGAGATAAACCGAAATCAAAAGATGTTGTTTGCCGGCTAAATTCAAGAATCGCCTGCACATAATTGAGAATCGCCGGTGAAACATGTATTCGGGAAGCCTGATTCTGTGCTTCCAGCAACTGTTCTTTGTTAAAAACAGGTGCCAGATCTTTAATAAGCGTTCGCCGGTCTTCACCTTCCAGCAATTTGCGTTCAGCGACCCTGTCCGGGTAACCCAGATCTATTCTCATCAAAAACCGGTCCAGTTGTGACTCCGGCAGCGGATAGGTACCTATCTGATGCATTGGATTTTGTGTCGCCACCACAAAAAAGGGATCGGGTAAATCCCGGGTTTCACCTTCAACCGTTACCTGATGTTCTTCCATAGCTTCGAGTAGCGCACTTTGCGTTTTTGGGGTGGCTCGATTTATTTCATCGGCCAGTATAAAGTTAGAAAATATCGGACCGGCATGAAACTCAAATGTTGACTGGTTACGATTGAATACTGAAACACCCAATACATCTGCCGGTAGCAGATCACTGGTAAACTGTATACGCTGAAAATCCAGTCCCATTACCTGTGCCAGAGTATGTGCAAGTGTTGTTTTTCCTACTCCCGGCTGATCTTCTATTAAACAATGACCACGTGCCAGCAAACAGGTCAGGGCCAGTTTTATCTGCTCATTCTTGCCTAAAATTATCTGCGCGCTCTGTTGCATTGCTTTATTCAGCAGCTCACCCGTCATTTCCATTTGTTTCATCTCTGAACTATTCATAAATTTCTATCGTTTTGTTGATCAAAATGATGTATCTGTAAAAGTATCCTAGTCAAACTGTTGCATAATTGAGTCTTTTTAATAAAGAAAGTTTTGATTCATATCATTGAAGTGTCTTTTACACTGGCATACAATAGACAGTCTGAATTACTTACAAAGAGGGTAAATAATGAAATCCGTTATACAACTATTTTTAGCAGCCGGCTTATTACTGACAGCAACCAGCAGTTTTGCATGGTTTGGCAATAACAATAATGGCTGGAATAATGGCTACAATCAATACGACGAATGGGATCCTCGTTACTGGATGGAAGAAATGGAAGACATGTTTGATGACGATGATTATTATGGT
>JAJRUQ010000096.1 GCA_024277705.1 Gammaproteobacteria bacterium | reverse complement strand
TACGTTTGTTTCTGGCATTGTCGAGCAGGTTCTCCATGACGGTTGTAAAGATATCGACAGGGATTTCGGTGTCGTGATTTATGTTGCTGGAAAACTTTATATGACGGCCAGTATAGCGTATCTGTAATTGATTCCACCAGTGAAGTAACGAGCCGCCGAGGCTTTGCGTATTACCATCAGATTTAGTGGGAGCGCGAAGTTTTTCAAGTGTGGTATTTAACCTTTGAGTTAAAATAGGCATCTGATTTTTTAGTACTTCAATTTTTTCATGCAGTTGTGCATCATTATCATTAATGATCTGCGTCATCGTATGTGTTGATTGCAATATGTTTTTTACATCATGCGTCAGTTTTGAACCGGTTTCGTATATAGCTTGCATGTGTGCCTGCTTTAGTAGTAGTTGCTCCTGCAGTTTGGCGCGATAGTAAAATGTTAGTACGCTGAGCAATAATTTGCTATGTAATAATAATGAGGGGCCAACAGGTGTATAAGTGTTTATGACTAAGGTAAGCTTTTCATCCTTGATATTAACTTTATGTGATGTTAGCCCACCTACGACACCGCTGTCTGTCGCTGTTTTCCAGCTAACACCGGATATCCAGTGTTGTTGCATCAAATAGCGCAGGCTGGCAGAAAGAAAACTTTCCGGCCTAAGACCGGTATTAGCTTCAAGCGTTGAAATATGTGCGAACCATTCTTCAAAAGGTCCACCGATATTAAGGACATAGGTTTCAAGTAATTGAGCCAGACCTGTAAATCCGGCACGTGGCGCCCATAAAAAAGCGGTTAGCAGTAAAAACAGGCTCAAGATGATGACGCTTATTGCTAGTGACTCTATATACATCTGTTTTGCCGTTAGGCTGATTAATACACTGCTGATGCATAAAAAGACTGTTAGTAGTACGACAAGGAAGCCACGAATAAAGTCGACCTGATTTGATGCGGTATTTGTTGCAGGTATAAATAGTAATACTAGTGGCATGGCTAATAAAATGGTAGTAAAGGGTGTCTGCAGTGATGAGGAAATTGCCGCCAGGTGGAATAGCTCAGGCGTGGTTATTAATACCAGTTCAAGAAACAGTACGATAACGGCCAGTCCGTAAACTGCACGAGCAAGGCCACGGGCAAAAATACGACCAGTTAATAGTGTTAGCAACATTAAGGTCCAGAAAGCGTTCAGCCAGGGATTGAACCAGTATATAAATATGAAAATCAATAAGAATAAAATTATGATCTGTTTGGCGCTAAAAGATGCCTGTGCTTTAACGACCGGTTGCCAGAGAAGAAAAAGGCCAAAATGTACAATCAAAAAACTTTGTGCGATGGTATCGTTATTACCGAGGTGGGTCGCAGCAAGCAGGCTGAATAATATCAGTCCTAATAAGCGGTGTTCGTTTTTGACTAGAAATTGATTGTTTGAGGGCATGCTGTCTTTTTATTATTAAGTACAGAGTAGTGTAGAACAAGTAGGACAAAGTTTGCAATTTGCGGTTTTAAGGCGTTTTTGCTGACAACTGCCAACTAACGTTTTTACCGCTATAATCAGCAGAGGCGCCAGAAATATAAGGTATAAATGAAAACAATGTTTGCACAAATTTTTACAATTGCCAGATTCACTATTATTGAATCGTTAAGAAATCGACTGTTATTGTTGTCATTTCTGGTTATCGGCATCAGTTTTGCAATGGTCGAATTCATAGGCGATCTGGCTATAACAGAACATCGGGT
Source organism: Gammaproteobacteria bacterium (assembly GCA_024277705.1). Lineage (GTDB taxonomy): Bacteria > Pseudomonadota > Gammaproteobacteria > SZUA-229 > SZUA-229. The sequence goes on along the minus strand of JAJRUQ010000096.1, from coordinate 2,417 downwards.
CACTCAGGCTGCAATCCTGGCTGCGTTTTTACGGATGAGTGCTGTGGTAATGGTCACGCTATTTGTGGTTTCAAGTACGGTCAGAGAGCTGCATGACAAAACACTGGAAATGATTCTGGCGATGCCTGTGCATCGTGGTAGTTATTACCTGGGTAAATTGCTGGGATATTTTTATATCGCAATTTTAATCGCGGTTATTTTTGCTGTTCTGCTTTTATTATATGCCGATACCGAGCAGGTATTAATCTGGACGGTGTCTTTGTTTTTTGAACTGGTTCTGGTGGTTGCTTTGAGTCTGGTGATGCTATTTACATTTAATCAGGTACCGTCGGCACTGACAGCAGTATTTATAATCTATGGCGCCTCGCGCATCGTTACGTCCATTTTTTTAATGGCAAAATATCCTATCATTGCTCATACTTCGATGGCGCAGCAATTCATGGATGCCTTTATCGAATTACTGACCTGGCTGTTGCCGGATTTACACCGATTTACACAGACGGAGTGGTTGACATACAATACGGCCGACTGGAGTACGTTACTGCCACTATTAGGGCAAACAGCTGTTTATCTCGTGTTTCTGTCTTTTATTGCGTTGTTTGATTTTTATAGAAAAAATTTTTAGGGAAGGTTAATGCAATACAATCATTTTCTGCATAAAGACAGACCGGTTGATGATGTGCCTGCGTCTGTTAAAATTTTTCTTCTACTAGCATTGATGTTGCAATTGCTCTGGCATAGTCTGCAGGAGCCGGTGGTCGCTAAAGCCGAAGACCTTGCGCCGCCGCTCTCTACTCGTACGTATGTGATGAGTTCACTAGGCGAGCCGATAGCAGTATCTAAATTTTTAAATCTATGGCTGCAGGCGTTTGATAATCAGCCGGGTGCCAGCATCTCGTTTCATCAGCTGAATTATCCCCGTCTGACGCAGTGGCTGGATACCATTCTTGAATTAGATCCCGAGGGACATTATCCGATGCTGGTTGCAGCTCGAGTATATGGCAGTATTCAGGATCCGGTAAAACAGCGCATAATGACGGAGTATATTTTTTATAAATTTAATGAAGACCCGAATAAATACTGGCGTTGGCTGGCGCATGCGATAATAACGGCTAAACATGAGATAAAAGATAATGATCTTGCTTTAAAATACGCACATGCATTGGCAGAAAAAGCGACCGGGAAAAATGTGCCATACTGGGCGAAAGATATGAAGATCATCGTGTTAGAAGATATGGGTGAAGTGGAAGCGGCAAAGATTTTAGTCGGGGCATTGATCGATAGCGGTGAGATAAGCGATCCATACGAATTGAATTTTTTGACCAATAAAATAGCTACCTTGGAAGAAAAAATGCTCAAAAAGTGACATATTGTTGAAAAATAGACGTATTTTTATGATAAAAGCTTGTATATTTGCTGCAAACCCGCATTTTATGGGCTATATAAGGTTGGTATGGTAATTGCTCTATTGATAATAAGAAATAATAAAAATACCGCAATTTAGGTTGAGATTAAAGAGATGAATAAAGATTCGAAACAAAAAGGGTTTACCCTGATTGAAATTGCCATTGTGCTGGTGATTATCGGCCTGTTGTTAGGTGGTGTTTTAAAAGGCCAGGAACTGATTAATACCGCCAGGGTTCGCGCATTAAATAATACGGTGGATGGTATAACTGCTGCCTGGTTTAGTTTCCAGGATCGCTATCGTGCTTTTCCTGGTGATTATACGCTGGCGTCTGTGAATCTACCGGGAGCACCAACAAATGGCGATGGTAATGGTCTGGTTGGTAATGGCGCGAGTCCGGATGCCGAGCGTGCTATGGTTTGGATGCATTTGCAATCGGCGGGCTATATAACGGGTGGTTACGATGATCCACTAGCAACCGTGGCTAATGCCAATGAATATGGTTGCCCAGTCACCGTGTGCCCGGATAATGGTTTTGGCGCAGGTATGAATTTAAACTATGGGGCAATGAGGCAAGCAGGTGGTGGAAATGCCCATGAGCTGATAACCGGCCGTGGTATTCCAGTCGAAGTGATTGCTGAGCTGGATCGGAAAGTTGATGATGGTTCGCCTGCATCCGGTGCCATGCAACTGGGCACAGCTGGTACCAACTGGGGAACCGGAACAGAAGTTACTGATTGTCAGGGTGCGACGGTTGATGTGTACGGGTTATTGAATCCTAGCTCTAACTGCGCAGCAGTATTTAGAAATTTCTAATTTAAAATAACAGGTATATGTTTGAATAAAAGAGTCCTTCAAGGGCTCTTTTTTATGTTTGGGTTTATATCTAGCGTGTGTAATATAATGAAAGCATCATGATCAAATGCCAGAAAGTTGTAAAACAATACGCCAGTAAAGTAGTGCTGAATCAAGTTGACCTTGAAGTACAAAAGGGCGAGTTTTTTGGCCTGGT
>JAJRUQ010000095.1 GCA_024277705.1 Gammaproteobacteria bacterium | reverse complement strand
GACCGCCTTAACAAACGTTCAGCCGTCACGTCTGAAAATTACTGAGATATTTTATTCTTTACAAGGTGAAGCACGGAATGTCGGCTTGCCAACCGTTTTTATACGTTTGACCGGTTGTCCCTTGCGTTGTGGTTATTGTGATACGGCATATGCCTTCAGTGGTGGTGAATGGCTAAGTATTGATTGCATTATTGAGCAGGTTAAAGCATTTAAAACAAAGCATGTAACCGTTACCGGCGGCGAGCCATTAGCGCAAAAAAATTGTGTCAGCTTGTTAACGCAGCTTTGTGATGCTGGATATGAAGTATCTTTAGAAACCAGTGGGGCAATAGTCGTTGACGAAGTTGATAATCGTGTCGTAAAAGTGCTGGACGTTAAAACACCTGGATCGAATGAAGAATCAAAAAATAAAATTGAGAACTTTTCATATATAAACAAGGCAGACCAGATTAAGTTTGTGTTATGTAATCAACAGGATTACATATGGAGCAAACAGCAGATAGAAAAATATCAATTGGATAAAAAGTGTGAAATTTTATTCTCACCGGTGCATGGCCAGCTAGAGGGTGTAACACTGGCAAACTGGATACTTGAAGATCAACTAAATGTTCGCTTTCAAATTCAGTTGCATAAATATTTATGGGGCAACCTGCCGGGCGTGTACACCGGGCTCGTATCATCATGACATCTGAATTACATAACAATACACCCATTGCCATTGTGCTACTTTCCGGCGGGCTGGACTCAGCAACCCTATTGGCCATTGCCAGCCAAAAGTTTGATTGCCATGCTATTAGCTTTAACTATGCACAACGCAGTTTGTCCGAGCTTCATGCCGCAGTAACGCTGGCGGCGCAATATGGTGCCACTCATCAAGTCATTCAAATTGATGAAGGTGTGATGGCGGGTTCCGCTTTAACCGATAAAACCATATCGGTGCCGGAATCAGAAAGTGAAGCCAGTGATAATGGAATTCCGGTGACTTATGTACCTGCGAGAAATACGCTTTTTTTGTCACATGCGCTTGCGATTGCAGAGGTACGGTCATCACTTGATATTTTTATAGGCGTGAATGCTGTTGATTATTCCGGTTATCCCGATTGTCGTCCGGAGTTTATAAAGGCTTACGAAACAATGGCAAATCTGGCAACAAAAGCTGGCGTAGAAAATATGCAGAGCAAAACCAGAGCGTTAAATATTCATACCCCGCTTATTGATAAAAGCAAAGCTGAAATCATACAAAGGGGTATTAAATTAGGTGTTGATTATGCGCTCACTGTGTCTTGTTATCAGGCAAATGATGCAGGTGAGGCCTGTGGACACTGCGATTCCTGCTTATTACGAAAGAATGGCTTTGAGGCGTTGGGTGTAATAGACCCAACAAGGTATTTTTAGCAGGAAATATTACTAATAATGGATTGTTTTTCGGCACAACTCCATGTAAGATTCGCGCCTCTTGAAAAAGAATGTATGGGCCGTTAGCTCAGTTGGTAGAGCACCGGACTTTTAATCCGATGGTCGAGCGTTCAAGTCGCTCACGGCCCACCATCTATATCAATACTTAGGTATCGGTTCGGTACATGCGCCAGCCCTGTACCGAGCCTAAGTAAACCAGAATAGCAAATTCCAGTCTTTACTCCTTATATTCAATTACTTGATCTTTAGCAGACAATCCGTAAGTAATCTGGTTATATCATGATGTTTGCTCACTATGCTGTGCGTACATGGTGGTACAGGCCATTTCCAGTATAATGCGTGACAATACCTTGCTTACTATCTGAAATTATCATCGTTTCAAACCAGTTGTATTAGCTGATATTCTGAAATAATAATTCATTTAAATTCAGGTGAAATTTGTTAAAAAAATTATGCTTACTTATTTTCTTTTATATTTTTTCCGCTTCAGGGCTGCATGCCGAAACGGCAAAAGAAATAGCTGAAAAGGCGCATCTTGCCAACATCAATGCGCTGCTCATTTTGACTTCTCAGGACGGCTTGAGCACAGGGCGCTACAATTTTACTAATGTTGGTGTTGAAATGGAGGTGTATAAACTGCCATTCAGATATCACTTCGAATCAAAAGAAAACCCTGTTGATTATTTTCTGGTTGGTAATGTTGGTTACAGCAGGGTCTTTATTTCTCAGCAGATAGAACTGCCTCCCGAAAGCCTTCTGAATTATGACAACCATCTTCGTACCTATACTGCCGGGCTGGGGGGTGGCGTGCGCTACAAAGCGACTGAGTCTATTTATTTTTCAGGTGGTATTGAGCTGATATATTCTCGTTCCGGGGTGAGTGTAAAAGAGCCGGGGGGTAAGCTGGGAGATGCCATAGAGGATTTTTTTAATCAGGACTATAACGACAATATCACTTATGAATTTTTTGCTATTGCTGAGTACCGGCCTGTTATCAATGATTACAGGCCATATACTGAAATCAGTTATAACCTTTATGAAACCTCCTCAACCTTTTCATTTGATGAACTTGTTTCATTTAATACCCAGTCAAGTGTTACGGCATTGGCGATTGGTGTTGAAACGCCTGAGCTGTTAAGCCGCGACAGAAACTATCTAACGTTTGAAGCTTATATCAATGCTAGCTACCTGGCCGGTGATGTTGTTCAGTCGGTACAGTTTGAAAAATATCGTACAGTGGGCATTGTTGCTTATTGGTATACACCTGATGATCCGTGGTGGGCCCAGCGGTTTTTCTTTGAGGCAAGCACCGTTCAGTCTGGTGGTCTGGACGGTTATAATATCGGGATAGGTTTTACTGTTGATTTCTAAAAGGTAGAGACGGAATTTATTTCCTCAGCTTGTTTTCTATCGGGTATTCAGCCCTGTATTGAAAGCTGCAGTGACAGCAGATATAGACGGTGGTAAGTAACAGGCTACAGGCACTATTATATAATGAGTATTCTGTTGTACAGGAATTTTTTTGCTGGCGGCACTTGTAAATAATTGTGACGGTTTATGAAGGGTCAGAATTTGTCTGGCAGAATGCATGACTTTTTCGGGGCAAAAAAAACCCTGAACCAGGTTCAGGGTTTTTTTATGGATTTAAGCAAAAAGCTTATTTCCGTTGGCTAGGTCCATTAATTTCCAGACCATTACTCATGTAGGTATGGAAGAACTCCAGAGCTTTATATTCATCACTCTGTGCTTTAAATGGCTTGGCACGTACCTGCTTGTTACAACCGCCATAACGACGATGTAATGTGCCCATACCTGCCCACTTGTTACGGTAAACAGGGAAGCCCGTGGTGTGACCCAGAGCAGGGCTCAGGATATCAGCACGAATTCGACTGCCGGAATAGTAGTAATGGCAGTCAGCACAGGCCATATTTAACTGTCCACGTTTTGCGTAAAAGTGTTTTTTACCACGATTGTATGCAGCAATTGCATTGGCATCGTTAGGTACTTTTACATTGGTTTTATGACCACGTGACAGGTAGGTTAGATATGCGCCAATTTCAGTGATGGCACCTTTTTTAGCTTTTAGTGGTTCTTCGCCATTATCCGTACGACATTTATTGATTGCACCTTCCATAGTAACGACTTCGCCGCTATCAGTGTCAAAATAAGGATAATTTTGTTTTATCCCTTTCTTGTAGCTAGGGAAACAGTCCGCATAGCCTTTGCCATTGGCAAATTTTGTGTGGAATTTTGTTTCGCCGTTATCAATGGCAATTTCATATGAAGGAAATTCTTCAAATGCTTCCCATTGTTCACGTGATGCGGGATCTACAGCGTATACGCCGTTAACAAAGTCATTTACAGGTACGTTAGGAAATTTTTCCGTGAAGTACGAGCGGAATGCCTTTAAATCATCATCCGGTGTTGACTGTGCGACTAGAGGAGCCGTAGCGATCAGCAACGCAGATAATGCAGTAGCAATTTTTTTCATGGTTCACCTTTTATTGTTATACCAAATAAAAAGCCGGGAAATTTAATAATTTCCTGGCGTTATTTCATTTTGGCTTCTGTTGCGTCACTCTTACCAGTATTATCAACCCAGCTGATTTTGATTGTATCACCGGATTTTGCACCAGTGAAAATAAAAGACAGGAATGGGTTTTTTGAGATAGTACCGTTCCATTGAGCATTCATTAAGGTTTTGCCGTCGTGTTCACAGACGACTTCCTGAATGAAATGAGCAGGGATCAGCTTTTTGGTTTTTTTATCTTTGCGCAGGCCTGTCTCCATCGGGTGACTGATTAAGCATTTTACTTTTGCTTCGCCATTTTTGACCTTGGCACGTATTTTTATTGATGATTTAGCCATCTTATTTAACCTCTTAAATTATGCTTAACCGCCACAACCACCGATGGTGACTTTGACGTTTTTTGAAGTGCTGTACAATTTGCCACCGGCCTTTATAACAGCGGTAACATCGGATGTTTTACCCATTTTTATACGGGTTGAAACAAAGCCTTTTGTATTGGCACCAAGGTTAAAAGTAGCAGCTAATGGCATTGCATTTTCTGCAACAATAATGCTGATAGCTTCTGTGTTTGCAATATCACTGGTGATGGTGATGGGAACAACGGCACCATTTTCAGCGATGTCAGGAGCCTTTAGTTTTATATCACCACTTTCTGTAGTGTTTGAACTGCCCAGCGACTCCTTTAAAGCAACACTGCTGTCTTCTGCTTCAAACGCAGCTTTTGGCCATGCGGCCAGAACAGCTTTTGGTGTTAGTAGTCCGGCACTGATAGCAATGCCAGTTGCACCTGCAGCAAAGGTGCCTTTGAGTAATACTCTTCGATTGTGATTCATCTAGTCTTACCTTCTGACTTTTATAGTGTGTAAATAAATTTAGCTACCAAATCAATTTCATCAGCAGACATCACAGCGTGAGGTCCGAATGGAATCATAATGGTATTAGGGTTATTTTTGCGAGCGTCGTCTATTTGAGAACGAAGTTTGTCGTAATCAGGGAAACGGGCTTTCATAGCAATTAACGGTGGACCGATATTACCGGCTAATGTGCCACCTTCAATCTGGTGGCAGGCCAGGCAATTACCTTTCTTTCTGTTAAATGCCAGTTCTTTACCTTTTTCAAGATCAGCTGCTTCATCAGCGCTAGCAATTGTCGGTGCAAATCCAAGGCAGCCTACGAGGGCTGCGATAGACGCAGTGGTAGTTAGTATATGTGCGGTAATCCGCATTCTTGTCTCCTCCTAATTTTCTTTATAAGTTATTTCATTGATACAAGACGAAAGAAAAGCATATTTATTCCTGAATTTATATAAAGTAATAAAAAACTCTAGCTCTTAACGTCCTGTTCAACATGGTAATTGTAGGAATATATTCATAGTTGAATAGGGATATATAGCATACTCCCTAAGAGGGATAAGGCAAGGGTTTTTGGCAAAAAAACAAGCGTTTATACGGTATTTTATGCCGCTGTTAAAGAGTATTGCTTAATGCTGAGCTTCGTATTGCTGGATTACCTTTTTTAATTCATGTTTTGCTGCTTCCAGGCGGTGCCGGGTTGACTGGCTGATATTTTCCTGCTGTAAAGCATTATCATACTGCTGGATAGCGAGTTCGATATAACCCTGCCGTGCATACTGGTTGCCTGTTGCTTCCAGCGCAGCGCTTATCTGACCGTTGGCATAATAAGCTTTTGCCAGTGCTTTGTAGATGATGCCATAGTCATCTGTCTGCAGTTGTTTTTTTAATAATACGATGCTTTTTTCCGGCATTTTACTGGTATTTAAAACGTTAACATATGCCATCGTTACCGGCAGGTAACCGGGGTATAGTCTCGCCAGAGATTCGAGTACCTGTAGTGCCCTGTGGTCATCCTGTTTGGCACTATAAGCTTCTGCCAGGGCGAGCCGAATCCACGGGTGCTGGGTTTCTTTTGTCAGCGCTGTTAATATTTCTATTGCCAGATCGGCTTTTTGCATGCGTATGGCTGCCAGTGCTTTTTGATACCGGCCGATCAAACCTTGACCAACCCGTTCATCATCAAGGTAATATTCCGGATTTTTGCTGAGTAGAATAACTAAACGGGCTTTGGTGAACTGGAAGTCCAGCGAATCGCGAGGCAATGCTTCGTCCTGTTTGTCGAGCCGGTTTTTTGCTTCAGACACCCGGTTAATACCTAACGGGTGGGTGCGTAAATACTCCATGCCTCCCTGCGGACTGTTGTCCAGTAAAATCTCGAAAAAATCCACCATCCCCTGCGGATTGATACCGGTATCAGTGAGAATGCCAATGCCGACACGGTCAGCCTCATATTCATTGCTGCGAGTGAAGTTGATCGATGATTGCTGGCTGCCGGCCAGACCTGACATTAAAACAGCATGACCTGCCTGAGCATCCTGTGAGCCAATCAGAATTGCCGCCAGCAGGGTGGCGATGGTGAGTGCTGTTGACTGTCCCGAATTATCAAAAGCGCGTGCCAGGTGGCGTTGTGACACGTGGGCAATTTCATGTGCCAGCACACTTGCCAGCTGGCTTTCATTTTCAGCTTCCAGAATAAGCTGGCTATGGATGCCAATATAAGCGGCGGGTCCGGCAAACGCATTGATAGTGGGGGCCTTGATGATGAAAAAGTGAAAAGTATTACCCGCAGCATCCGAGTTTGAAGCCAGTCGCTGACCAATACTGGTGAGATAATAGTTTATTTGCAGGTCATCGATAAAGGTTAAATTCGCACGCAGTGAGCGATAAAAAGCCAGTCCGAGTTGTTGTTCGTCTTTTGCGCTGAAACTGCCTAATGTCGGGTCACCTAAAGTAGGCAGTTTGGCCCATGCGCTGGAAAAACAGAGTGTTAAAATAAAAGCTGCCGTTATTACTGTCTGTATCCGTTTTACAGAAATAACTTTTTTGCAAAGATGCGGTTTTTTCGGGTTGATTTTTGGCAGATTTAAGGGCATGAACAGATTGTTTTGTATTATTTTAGGCAAGTTTATCAAAAGTATAGAAACTTGTGTTTTCTGGGTTTTCAGTCTTGTTAGTGTCTGTGATGAAAGGTACTGGTAAAACTTGAATTTTAAGAACGGGTTTACAATATAATAAAATTCCTTATGATTAATTCCACAAAAAGGTGGAACATTAAACAGGATTTTAAATACTTATGACTATTTACGGGTAAATAAATTCCATCCTTATGTTTGACATTTATTCTTTCCTGAACTATTTATTACAGCTAATTGAATTAAATAATTTTTCCCATTGAATAAGAAACTCTTCATGCTTCAAATAGCTACCTTTGGAGGTAGAAAATAATGAAACAAGTTGTGAATAAATCACTACTGGCAATTGCGGTTTCAGGTCTGTTGGCCTCGCCTGCAGTTAACGCAACTAATGGATATTTCGGGCATGGATACAGTACCAAGGAAAAAGGTCTGGCCGGCGCGGGTACCGCGTTTTCTCAGGATGCAATGGCGGCAGCCACCAACCCGGCAGGTATGGCATTTGTGGGTAGCCGGCTGGATATTGGTGCAGCCTTTTTTAGCCCCTCTCCTCGTAGTTATACCTTAACCGGTAATCCGGTTGCGCCGGGTGGCAGTGCAGTGCCGGGTGGTGATGATAATGCACCCTTTGGCAGTTTTGTGAATGCAGCGCCGGACACAAAATATGAAAGTGATAATGATTTCTTTTTAATTCCACATTTTGCTTATAACCATGAGTTAAACAGCGATAGTACGGTTGGTGTTTCGGTTTATGGTAACGGTGGTATGAATACCAACTATCCGGCATCGGCAACACCGCTTGGTGCGGGTACCTTTGGTGCCGGTAATGCAGGCATTAACCTGGAGCAGTTGTTCATGAACATCAGTTTTGCTAAAAAACTGAACAGTAAACATGCTTTTGGCGGCAGTTTGATTGTGGCAGGACAGCGTTTCTCTGCGCAGGGACTGGAGAACTTTGCTCCACTATCAACGGATCCGGCTAATCTGTCCGGCAACAGACATTCATATTCTTATGGTGCCGGTGTTAAATTGGGCTATCAGGGTGAAGTCAGTAAAGGTATACGTGTAGGTGCTGCCTACCAGTCAAAAATCTCCATGTCTTCCTTTAATGAATATAAGGGGCTGTTTGCCGAGGGTGGTGATTTTGATATTCCGTCAACCTATAATCTGGGGGTTTCCTTTGATGTTGGTTCTTCAGGGGTGATTGTTGCTGATGTGCAGCGGATTAATTATACCGATGTCGCGGCGGTTTCAAATCCTGTCGAAAATGCGGTGGCGCCACCACCTGTTGGTTCATGTAATCCGGGTTTTCCGGGGAATCCTTTTAACCCGTCGCCTCCGGGTATTGGTGCTGGCTGTTTAGGCGGTGCTAATGGTGCCGGATTCGGCTGGCAGGATATAACGGTTTATAAAATCGGTTATCAGATTGATGTTAGTAATGTTCATACCGTTCGCCTGGGTTACAGTTATACCAAGCAGCCGATTCCTGACTCGCAAACACTGTTTAACATTCTTGCACCAGCCACCATTACCCAGCACTTTACTGCGGGCTGGACCATGAAGATGGGGGCTAATCAGGAGCTGAATCTGGCAGGTCTGTATGCACCAAACAGTTCGGTGAAAGGGCAGAACCCGGTGGATGCGGCGGCAGCTGCTGGCGGAACACAGATCGAAATTGCGATGTCTCAGTGGGAGCTTCAGGCAGGATGGGCCTGGAAGTATTGAGTTAATCGTTTTTTGCATGATAAAAAAGGCCCTGGACAGGGTCTTTTTTTTTGGCTAGTAAATAATCACCTTTAAGTCATTAGTGTTAACAATTCTTTAATGTTTGATAATAAGCGATGTTTTTTCCTTATTTTTGCTTTGAATTAGTCTATATAAGTATATTATAAACTATTGATTATATTAATTATTTTGTCGAAAAAGCTTGCATAAGTTGATGCTTTTATTTACATTATCGTACCTTGTTTTCCACTGTTGAGTAGATTGGATCTACTTCGTACTTATTCTGCAGTGAAAGGCGTGAGGCGAAAATGAGTTTAATAGAATAATTATTTGGAGTGATATAGCATGATAAAAGTTAGTACAAAAATGCTCGCGGTGACAGCTGCAGCTGTGATGAGTATAGCATCAATGGCAGTCAATGCCGCTGGTGAGATGAAACCATTTATCCTGGGTTCTACCGCAACAGGTGCTGTTGCTGATCAGGTTGATGGCGTTAAAAAATCTTTAACTGATAATGGTTTTGAAGTTGTAGGCGAATATTCACCATATGAAACTGCACACATCATTATTGTAACCAACGATACCCTGAAAAAAGCAGCGGGTTCACACGATCGCGGTGGTTATGCCGCAGGTCAACGTATTGCTATTACTAAAGTTGGCGACCAGGTACAGATCACCTATACAAACCCTGTATACATGGCAGCGGCTTATCACATAAAAGGTGATATCTCTTCTGTTGCAACGGCATTAAAAAATGCTTTAGGTTCAATTAAAGAATACGGTCCTGAAGAAGGTCTGGATGCTGATGATCTTGAAGGTTACCACTATACATTTGGTATGGAATATTTTGACGAGCCATATGAGCTGGCAGAATATGACAGCTATGAGCAGGCAGTTGCTGCTGTAGAAAAAGGTCTGGCAGCCAAGGCTGGTGGTGCTTCTAAAGTTTACCGTATTGATATTCCCGGTAAAAAGCAGACATTGTTCGGTGTTGCCTTGTCTGGAAACGAAAGCAACAAGTACATGGATGATTCTTTCATCATGAATGAAATTGATTTCAAACCAATTCGCTCTACTGCACACCTTCCATACGACATCCTGGTAACCGGTGATGAAGTTGAAGCTTTGCATGCACGTTTCCGTATTGCGGTTAACTTCCCTGATTTAAGTATGATGGGTGATAACAGCTTTATGAACATCATGCCTTCTCCTGATGCAATTGAAGCGGCTTTAACAAAAACTGCCGGTGGCAGTTCTGACTAAATAATCTGATTATTTAGATGTTGGAAGAGGCCCCGGAATACCGGGGTTTTTTTTGCGTTGGGATATTGTACGCTAGTGTGGTATCAGGCGTGGTTTTTATGTAATACCTTATGGGTGTTGTTATTTGTACGGTTTACTTTAAATTGTTCGTGAAATTATCCGTGTAACCGTTTAGAATGCACGGTTCGCCAGTAGTGGCAGAAAATTTTCGGCTTTAAAAAAGCCATGATATATAAAGACTTTTTTGTAATTTAACAAGAGATAGAGCAAACAGTGGAATTAAGCGGCGCAGAAGTTATTATCGAATGTCTGAAGGCAGAAGGCATAGATTACGTGTTTGGCTACCCGGGTGGAGCCGTACTGCATATTTATGATGCTTTTTATCAACAGGATGATGTGCAGCATATTCTTGTTCGTCATGAACAGGGTGCAACCCATGCGGCCGATGGTTATGCGCGTTCAACCGGTAAGCCGGGAGTGGTTCTGGTAACGTCCGGTCCGGGTGCCACCAATGCGGTCACCGGTATCGCCACCGCCTATATGGATTCTATTCCGATGATTGTGATTACCGGTCAGGTACCCAAGCACCTGATAGGAAATGATGCTTTTCAGGAAGTGGATTCTGTTGGTATTACCCGCCCGATTGTTAAACATAATTTTTTAATTAATGATGTTAATGATATTGCCAGCACCTTTAAAAAAGCGTTTTTTGTTGCCACCACCGGTCGTCCCGGGCCTGTGGTTATTGATATTCCAAAAGATATTACGGCTGAAAAAGTTGCTTTTGAATATCCTGATAAAATAGAAATGCGCTCGTATAACCCGACGTTTAAAGGCCATAATGGTCAGATTAAACGCGCGGTAGAGATGATTGCTGCTGCACAGCGGCCGATGATTTATACTGGTGGCGGTGTTATTCTGGGCAATGGTTCAGCAGAATTACGACAATTTACGCGTACTCTGGGTTACCCGATTACCCAGACCTTAATGGGGTTGGGGGCTTTCCCTGCGAGTGATCCACTGTCGTTGGGCATGCTGGGTATGCACGGTACCTATGAAGCAAACATGGGCATGCATCATTGTGATGTGCTGATTGCCATCGGTGCCCGTTTTGATGACCGGGTGACGGGTGCGCTGGAAAAATTCTGTCCTGATGCAAAAATCATTCATATTGATGTTGATCCGGCTTCGATATCAAAAAATGTAAAAGTTGATATTCCTATCGTTGGCCAGGTGGCACCGGTACTGGATGCGATCAACAGCGAGCTGTCTAAAATAGCTGAATTTAAAAATACGGCCGCAATTGAAAAATGGTGGGCTCAGATTAAAGAGTGGCGGGCACAGGATTGTTTAAAATATGACCGTGACAGCGGCACCATAAAACCCCAGTTTGTTATTGAAGAGCTGCATAAGGTCACAAAGGGTGATGCTTTTATCACCTCTGATGTTGGTCAGCATCAGATGTTTGCTGCACAGTATTATGGTTTTGATAAACCGCGACGCTGGATCAACTCCGGTGGACTCGGCACCATGGGCTTCGGTTTACCGGCCGCTATGGGTGTGCAACTGGCACATCCTGATGAAACGGTTGCCTGTATTACCGGTGAATCCAGTATTCAGATGTGTATTCAGGAACTCTCTACCTGCAAACAGTATGCGATGCCGTTAAAAATTATTAATCTGAATAATGGTTATATGGGCATGGTGAGACAATGGCAGGAGTTTTTCTATGAAAAACGTTATGCAATGTCCTATTTTGATTCACTGCCGGATTTTGTTGCAGTAGCAGAAAGTTATGGCCATATTGGCATCAAGGTAGAAAAACCGGAAGATGTTCGGCCGGCACTTGAGCAGGCGTTTAAACAAAAAGACCGGCTGGTTTTTCTTGATTTTATTACTGATCGGGAAGAAAACGTTTACCCAATGATTCCGGCTGGTGCCGGTTTGAATGAAATGATACTGGTGTAATTATCGTGGTTTATGAAGAAGATAATAGTGAAGCAACAGAAATGAGACACATCATTTCGATCTTGCTGGAAAATGAGGCGGGTGCATTGTCGCGTGTTGCCGGCCTGTTTTCTGCGCGGGCATATAATATTGAATCATTGACTGTTGCGCCGACGGATGATCCATCCCTGTCACGTATGACGCTGGTGACTACCGGTACGGATGATATTGTTGAACAGGTCTGTAAGCAGCTGAATAAACTGGTTGATGTCGTCAAGCTGGTTAATCTGACAGATGACACTCATGTGGAGCGTGAATTAATTCTGATCAAGGTTAAAGCGGAAAGTGAGCAGCGTGATGAAGTTAAACGTATCGTGGATATTTTTAATGGCCATGTTATTGATATGACCGATACGACTTACACCATAGAAGTTACCGGTGACAGCGAAAAAATTGATGCAGTATTAAAAGCGCTCGAGCATATACCTATGCTGGAAGTCGTGCGTTCAGGTCAGCTGGGTATGGGACGTGGCGATAAAGGTATGTGCTGAGAATCACACCCTGAACAACTTGCCGGCTGGTCACCAGTGGCAGGAATATAAACGATTTTTTAAATTTAAAAACATTTACGGATTAAGTAACAATGAATATTTATTATGACAAAGATTGCGATCTTGCAATTATTCAAAGCAAAAAAGTATGCATCATCGGTTATGGTTCACAGGGGCATGCGCATGCAAACAACTTGCAGGATTCCGGTGCGGATGTCTGTGTTGGCCTGCGTGAAGGTTCTTCTTCGGCCGCTAAAGCAGAGGCTGCCGGTATTGCTGTTAAATCCATTGAGGACGGTGTTGCCTGGGCAGATGTTGTTATGGTGCTGGCTCCCGATGAACATCAGGCTGCTATTTATAAAGAGCAGATTGAGCCAAATATCAAGCAGGGCGCAGCAATGGCTTTTGCTCATGGTTTTAACATTCATTTTGAAGCCATCAGTCCGCGTGCCGATCTTGACGTTATTATGATTGCACCAAAGGCACCGGGACATACGGTACGCAGTGAATTTGTTAACGGTGGTGGCATTCCCGATCTGATCGCTATTGCACAGGATGCAACAGGCGCTGCAAAAGATATTGCACTGTCTTATGCGTCTGCTATTGGCGGTGGTCGTACAGCAATTATTGAAACCACCTTCCGTGAAGAAACAGAAACTGATTTATTCGGTGAGCAGGCAGTATTGTGCGGTGGCACTACCGCACTGGTACAGGCCGGTTTTGAAACTCTGGTAGAAGCCGGTTATGCACCTGAGATGGCTTATTTCGAATGTCTGCATGAGCTGAAACTGATTGTTGACCTGATGTATCAGGGTGGTATTGCCGATATGCGTTATTCAATTTCAAATACAGCAGAATACGGTGATGTAACACGTGGTCCACGTATTGTTAATGAGAACACCAAAGCGGAAATGAAAAAGATTCTTGAAGAAATTCAAAGCGGCCAGTTTGCCAAAGAATTTATTGAAGAAATGCATTCCGGTGCAAAAAATCTGGAAGCCTTACGCAAAAAAGGCCGTGAACATCAGATTGAAGAAGTGGGTGCCAGCCTGCGTTCAATGATGCCATGGATTAAAGCCAACAAGATCGTTGATAAGAGCAAAAACTAATATCAGCAGATTGCATAACAAAGAAAGGGCTTCGGCCCTTTCTTTGTTTCAGGGAAACGCCGCTCAATTAGTGAAACCAGCACTTCACTGGAAAGGCATAAAATTTTTTTAAAGTTAGACGATACCGCAAGACTAGGCTATCCTTACCCTTATGGAAACATCACAAAACAAAGTGGTCAAGAAACGCAGTCGTGGTATTTATTTACTGCCTAACCTGATTACTACCGCAGCGCTGTTCGCCGGTTTTTATGGCATAGTTGCTGCCACCCAGGACAAGTTCGAACAGGCATGTGTGGCTATTTTTATCGCCATGATTCTGGATGCGCTTGATGGCAGGGTAGCGCGTATGACCAATACGCAAACCGAGTTTGGTGCCGAATATGACAGCCTTGCCGATATGGGCTCTTTCGGGCTGGCACCGGCATTAGTCATGTATGAATGGTCATTATCATCACTGATAGATGTCGGCTGGCACTGGGGAAAACTTGGCTGGCTTGCTGCATTTTTATATGTTGCTTCAGGGGCATTGCGTCTTGCCCGCTTTAACACCAAAGCCAGTAATACCGATAAACGTTATTTTCAGGGGCTGCCAAGCCCGGCAGCAGCGGCAGTTGTTGTCGGTTTTGTCTGGGCCTGTTCTGATAACGGTATCGCCGGTGCGGATGCAGCCATGTTTGCCCTGCCCATTATTGTGTTTGCCGGTATCATGATGGTAAGTAATATTTCTTATTACAGTTTTAAGGATATCGATTTTCATAATAAAGTGCCTTTTATGGCGATGCTGGTTGTGGTTTTGATTTTTGTGTTTTCTGCCATCTACCCACCGATTACCCTGTTTGGTGGTTTTATGGTTTATGCTCTGTCCGGTCCGGTGGTCAGTCTTATCCGTCGGTTTAAAAAACGTGGTGTGGCCGGGTAAAAAGAAAAAATATTTATTTGTTTTATCTGCCGGATGCTGCTGCTGGCATCTATGGAAAAAAGTTTTTATATTTTTGTTGAAAATCTGCTGCGTTATCGTTATAGTCTTTATCATCATGAACAGCTTTTCACCACAATTTGATTCTATATCTGCCTGCAATCTGTTTGCACCGGCTGTGGCTCCTGCTAGCTTATTCCTGTTAGACTCTTCACTTCTTCTCCTGCCCTAGGGCGAATATATGATTCCTGGCGAGGAGAGTACGCACCCACATATACCCGTTAAAAAAATTGATTTGAAGGTCAAGTCATGAGTAATGAATCTATCGTTAGTGACCGCAGCAGTGATCACTTAATAATATTTGATACAACCTTACGTGATGGTGAACAAAGCCCGGGCGCTTCCATGACGAAAGATGAAAAAGTGCGTATTGCCAAAGCCCTGGAAAAAATGCGTGTTGACGTCATTGAAGCCGGTTTTCCGATTGCCAGCCCCGGTGATTTTGAGTCGGTGAAAGCAGTGGCATCGGTCATAAAAAACAGTACTGTTTGTGGCCTTGCCAGAGCGCTGGAAAAGGATATACAGCGTGCGGGGGATGCGTTGAAGCCTGCGGCTTCCTCCCGTATTCATACTTTTATTGCCACCTCTCCCATTCATATGAAAATGAAGCTGCGAATGCATCCTGATGATGTACTGGCACAGGCGGTGGCTTCGGTGAAAATGGCACGACAGTTTACCGGTGATGTTGAATTTTCACCGGAAGACGCCGGTCGCTCGGAAACCGATTTTTTATGCCGCATTATTGAAGCGGTAATCGATGCCGGTGCCACCACTATCAATATTCCGGATACCGTGGGATATAATATTCCGCACCAGTTCGGGCATTTGATTCAGACCTTGTTAGAGCGTATCCCTAATTCTGATAAAGCTATCTTTTCTGTGCATTGTCATAATGATCTGGGGCTGGCGGTCGGTAATTCATTGTCAGCGGTGTTAAATGGAGCCCGGCAGGTTGAATGTACCATCAATGGTCTGGGTGAACGTGCCGGCAATGCTTCATTAGAAGAAATTGTGATGGCGGTGCGTACACGTCAGGACGTGTTCAGCTGTGACACTCTGCTGGATGCCACTCAGATTGTGCCGTGCTCAAAACTGGTATCCGGTATTACCGGATTTCCGGTACAGCCGAACAAAGCAATTGTAGGCGCGAATGCTTTTGCACATGAGTCGGGTATTCATCAGGATGGTATTTTAAAAAGCCGTGAAACCTACGAAATTATGCGTGCTCAGGATGTTGGCTGGTCAGATAATCGCATGGTGCTGGGTAAGCATTCCGGTCGCAATGCCTTCAAAAGTCGCCTGAAGGAATTGAATATTGAGCTTTCCACCGAGCATGAGTTAAACGAGGCTTTTGCAAGATTTAAAGAGCTGGCTGATAAAAAGCACGAAATCTTTGATGAAGATTTAACTGCGCTGGTTGCTGATACCAACTGGTCAATTGAAAATGAGCATTATAAACTGGTAAGTCTGCGAGTTTGCTCTGAAACGGGTGAGATTCCCAATGCTTCGCTGGTACTGGAAATAGGCGGTAATGAGGTTAATGCCAGCGCCAGTGGTGGTGGCCCGGTTGATGCTTCATTCCGCGCTATTGAAAGCGTGGTTAACAGCGGCGCTCAGTTGCAGTTATATTCGGTGAATAACATTACCAGTGGCACGGATGCTCAGGGTGAAGTTACCGTTCGGCTGGAAAGTGGTGGTCGTATTGTGAGTGGCCAGGGTGCCGATACCGATATTGTTATCGCTTCGGCAAATGCTTATGTTAATGCTTTAAATAAACTGAGTAACTCTGATCAACGGGAGCATCCGCAACTTGGTGATGTGTAAAACTTTTGCTATGTTATGAAACATACCGATTTGACTTCTATGGATGAAAATACCCGTCGTTATTATCTGCAGACCATGGGCATACAATGCTGGGAGTTAGCCGGTAAAGAAAAAAGCGAAGTGATACCGGCCGGGCTGGCACCAGCCCGGCCGTCTGAAACCGAACCGCTACAGGAGTCCCGGGTAACTGCAGATGCCAGCAACACAGTGGCTGCCAGCTGGCGACAGTTGCAGGCATCGGTGCAGCAATGTGAATTATGTTCATTACATGAAGCACGGCAGCAGATGACGGTGGCGACAGGCACTGGCGGCAGTAAAACGCCATTACTGATGGTGGTTCTACTGGCACCTGATGAACACGGTGCCCTGTTAACAGAGTCGGCAAATGCCCTGTTCGAAAAGATGCTGGCGGCGATTAATCTGCCCATGAATAAAGTGTATATAAGTTCATTGTTAAAATGCCCGGTGCCGGACAATCACACAATATCGGTCAGCGAAATAGACAGCTGCCGGCAGTATCTTAAACAGCAAATTCAACTGTTGCAGCCTAAACAGCTTGTTGTGCTGGGAGAAACGGCAGCGCGTTGTTTATTACAGAAAAATATGCCGCTGGATGATATACGTGCTAACGTCAATTCGTTACAGCAAAACATTGAAGGTGTATCATTGTTAGTCAGTTATTCACCAGAGGAGCTACTGTTGCAAGCTGAAAATAAACGTAAGGCATGGACTGACCTGCAGCAGTTGCAACAATTACTTGCTGTACAGCCTTCAATTAAATCATGAAGCAACAAGTGATATTAAGCCCCCTGTTTTTTCGCAGCATACAGCAGCGTTGTTAATAATGGCAGTGAATATTGATAATATGAATGAGAGCTTAACGGCTCTGGTTGATATTCGTACAATGAATTATTCGGATTTAAAGCCGGTAATAGGCATTGAGCAGCAAGCTTATCCACAGCCGTGGACCATCGGTATATTTCGTGATTGCCTGCGAGTGGGGTATACCTCATGGGTCATGACACTGGATAATAATATTGTTGGTTATGGTATTGTGATGTTGTCACCGGGTGAAGCACATATTTTAAATATCTGTATCGATCCGCAGTATCAGGGCAGGGGGCTGGGAAGGTATTTGCTGCGATACCTGATCAAAAAATCCAGGAAAAGTGATATTGATATGATATTGCTTGAAGTCCGACGCTCTAATACAAAGGCCAAGCAACTGTATCTTTCAGAAAATTTTCATGAACTGGGTGTTCGCAAAGCATACTATCCGGCTGAAAATGGCCGGGAAGATGCAATAATACTGGCAAAATATCTGGTTCAAAAAGAATAACAGGAGAACCTGGCATGAAGTGTTTTTTTCATCAGGGCGATGTTGAAAACGTATTTTCACTTTGTGTTGCACAGCAGATACCGGCAATAAAGGATAGTCGTTTTTTATGACGTTAATAACAGGATTCTGTATTAAATGAATAAAAAGATATCGTTCATATCAGGTTTTTTATTTTATAGATCTATTCTGTTTATATGTTTGTTGTGGCTGTTAAGTGCCTGTAACAATGCTGCCGAGCCACCGCAGATAACGCCATCAGCTGATGAATCAGCACAGTGGCTGGAAGTCAGCATGCCTGACATTTCTCAACAGCCTGTTCGTTTGCGCGTGGCTCATGTTGTTAACGCCCGGTTTAAACAACTCAATGATCAGCAGATAAAAAAAATTCTTTCTCGTACGCAACAACTGGTAAAACAGAATTTTGCTATTGAGGTTCGTTTTCTGGCGGTTGAAACACGGCCAATTGAGGAAATATTTAAACACCTTAATGCCAATGTAATAAAGCAGCGCAGGGATGAAATTGTCAATCTTGACTTTATTGATCATGCTGTGCGTAAAAAAATGCAGCAATCGATCTATCAAACACTGGAAAATTATTCTGACAACAAACAGAATGTTATAAATTTTGCCCAGCCGTATTTAATCAATCCGGATCTGCAGCAAAAGGATTTTACCGGTTTATCCTATGCTTTGGTGGACACCTTGATTTCAAGGCTGTCCTACTGGAAAAAACAGAAAGCAGGTGATGGACAGCCGGTATTAACAGCTGACAAATATCATGAATGGGTGTGGTGGGACAGTCTGGGTTACAGTGATTTAGCTTATGACGTGATGATTACCAACCAGCTGGTAGCCAGCGCGGAATATCATGCGATGGATGTACATTCATCGATACGTGGCGGTTTAACCGCAGGTACAACAACGTATAATAAAAATACTGCTTCAAATGCTTATGTTTATATCATGACTTATCCAATACTAAATGATACCGATCTGCTGACCATGCTGCGTAATGAAAAAAGCTACAGTGAACAACAGATCGTTAATTATACTGCAGCACTGCTAACACATGAGCTGGGCCATATGCTTTTACATCTCGGTCATCCCTTTGGTAACAAACACTGCATTATGTCGCCGACGATCATGCTGGATTACCGGCAATGGTATAACGCACTGGATGCCGGACAATGTCCCTTAGGCAGCAGTGAAGCCATGACACCGGGAGTCGCCAAAATCACTTATAACCGGAACTGGTGAAATATTGTCCATACATGAAGGTCAGCTGTTGAGCCAAAGGAGAAGTTGTAAGTTACAAGTTGTAAGTTTAAAAACGTAAATCAAAAGAAGCTTGTTAAACAGAAGGTTATTCAGCTTTTAACTTGCTACTTGTAACTTAAAACTTTTAACTTACAACGTCTCTTTCTG
>JAJRUQ010000094.1 GCA_024277705.1 Gammaproteobacteria bacterium | reverse complement strand
CGGTTGAAACCTTGTTTGTGGTTGACAGCATGACCGGTAAGGATGCAGCGAATACTGCCCGGGCTTTTAATGAAGCACTGCCATTGACCGGTATTGTATTGACCAAAACAGATGGTGACGCTCGTGGTGGTGCGGCCTTATCGATTCGCCAGATTACCGGTAAACCGATTAAATTCATGGGTTCCGGGGAGAAAGTTGAAGCACTGGAAGCGTTTTATCCTGACCGTGTGGCATCACGCATACTGGGCATGGGAGATGTGCTCTCTCTGGTGGAAGAAGTCCAGCAGAAAGTGGACCATAAAAAAGCCGCAAAACTGGCGAAAAAGATTCAGAAAGGTAAAAGTTTTAATTTTAATGATCTGAAAGAACAGTTTGAGCAAATGCAGAATATGGGTGGTATGGCCGGTTTAATGGACAAATTACCCGGAATGCCGGGCATGGCCGATAAAATCAAAGACAAGATGAACGATAGGGAAATGGCCAGGATGATCGGCATTATCAATTCGATGACACCCAAAGAACGGGCTTTTCCGGACATTATCAAGGGTTCACGTAAGCGCCGTATTGCTGCCGGTTGTGGTTTGCAGGTACAGGATGTCAATCGCCTGATGAAACAGCAGATGCAGATGAAAAAAATGATGAAAAAAATGTCCAAGGGCGGTATGGCGAAAATGATGCGCGCCATGAAAGGCGGTGGCGGCATGCCCCCGGGCATGGGTGGCCCGGGTGGCATGGGTCTTTAAAGCCATATGAGTCAATACCTGTCGCTTCAATGACCGTATGTGGATCAAAGCTGACTTTTAAAAGATTAAAAAATGTTTTTATTCAGGGGTCGGAGTCATTTTAATAACCAACACAGCGTAACAACTGGTAAGTAGTTGAAAATGACTCCGACCCCGGATGGTTATCCCGCTTTTAACTTGCTACTTAAAACTTCTTTTTATAGCCAATTTAAGAAATTTTCTTTTGCGTCTTTTGAGTTTTTCACGCAATGATCCTGTTTTTATTGTGAAACAGGCTTCCCTCTGATGAAATAATCACGTAAAATGCGCGGTTTCCTGTGGCCGAAAGGTCATGTACGATGGATCATTTACAACAAATTTTGAGAGTAACTAATGGTAACAATACGTTTATCAAGAGGCGGTGCCAAGAAAAAGCCGTTTTATCATATAGATGTTAAAGACTCACGTCGATCACGAGATGGTCGTTATATTGAGCGTTTAGGCTATTTTAACCCTGCTGCAACGGGTGGCGAACAGCGTCTGGTTCTTGATTTAGACCGCATTACTCACTGGAAATCAGTGGGTGCGCAAACTTCAGATCGTGTTTCTACACTGATTAAACAGGCGCAAAAAGCGGCTGTTTAACACCTGAAGCTGTGTAGCCGGGGTCGGTGTCAATTTATCGTAGTGATTGTCTATGTGTATAGGCATATTTAACTAAATTGACTCCGACCCCCTAAAGGTTATGGATATAGATTCATCGGAAAAAATAGTTTTAGGACGAATTACCGGTGTCTATGGTGTAAAAGGCTGGGTCAAGGTATTTTCCTACACCGATCCGATGGAATCCATTGTTGATTACAGCCCGTGGTTTATCAGAGCTGAAAACAGAAAGCATGCCTCATGGACGATGGTGAAGCTGAAAGCCGGCAAACGCCATGCGAAAACAGTCGTCGCGAAACTGGAACATTGTAATGATCGCGATCAGGCAATGGCGTACATTGGTACTGAAATAGCGATTAATCCGGAACAGCTGGAAGATTTAAAAGAAAAAAATGAATATTACTGGCGTGACCTTATCGGTCTGCGGGTAATCAACCAGCAGAATATCGAGCTGGGAGTGGTAACAGATATAATGGAAACCGGTGCCAATGATGTACTGGTTGTTGCTGAGGAAAAAACGCTATCAGATGATGCAGATTCCGGTGACAACGAACGCCTGATTCCGTGGTCAATGCATAACACGGTTATCAATGTCGATCTGGAGCAGGGTATTATAGAAGTTGACTGGGATGCGGATTATTTGCAGGATTAGGCGCAACCGGCCAGCAATATTGAGACAGTTTTAATGAATATAGTTCTCATTACACTGTTTCCGGAATTAATACAGCAGGCCACCGGTTTTGGCGTGCTGGGTCGGGCGATAAAACAGGGGCAGATAAAACTGCATTGTTTTAACCCCCGGGACTATGCGGAAGATAAACATCGCACCGTGGATGACCGGCCTTATGGTGGCGGCCCCGGCATGTTAATGAAAGTGGAACCGTTAGCCAAATCCATAGCTAACGCTAAAGAGGTGCTGAGTTCTACCGCCAAAGTGGTTTATTTAAGTCCACAGGGCATGCCGTTAAATCAGCAGCGGGTGATTAACACAGCGGCAACGGTAGCAGATCTGGTTTTGATTGCCGGTCGTTATGAAGGCATTGATGAAAGAATTATTGCATCACTGATCGATGAAGAATGGTCAATCGGTGATTATGTATTGAGTGGTGGCGAATTTGCCGCACTGGTTGTGGTTGATGCTGTTGCCCGTCTGTTACCGGGTGTGCTGGGTGATGATGAATCAGCAATACAGGATTCATTTATGCAGGGTTTGCTGGACTGCCCGCATTACACCCGACCGGAAAATATAACGGGTCTTGCGGTGCCGGATGTATTGTTGAGTGGCGATCACAAGGCGATTAAACGCTGGCGATTAAAACAGTCACTGGGCAGAACCTGGTTAAGAAGGCCTGATTTACTGGATACAGTAAAAAACAAGCCATCGCAATGGGATGCAGAAAAAGCAGACCTGCTGGCTGAATTTCAGGCTGAGTATGAAGCTGGAAAAATTAATAAGAGCTCAAATTAATAAGGGGTCGGAGTCAATTTGATAACACCTGCTCATTATTAAAAGGGAACGTAGTTGAATTGACTCCGACCCTGAAGTACAAAAAAACAAACAAAGATATAAACATAGATTTAGGCGCGAAAGCGGAGTAACGATATGAGTAACATAATTCAACAGCTTGAAGCTGAACAAATGACACGTGAAGTACCGGCGTTTTATCCCGGCGATACGGTAGTGGTTCAGGTACGTGTAAAAGAAGGCGAGCGTGAACGTTTGCAGGCATTTGAAGGTGTCGTCATAGCAAAACGTAACCGTGGTTTGCATTCTGCGTTTACCGTACGTAAATTATCGCACGGTGAAGGTGTTGAACGTGTGTTCCAGACGTACAGTAATGCTATCGCTGAGATTACCGTTAAACGCAGCGGTAAAGTTCGTCGCGCAAAACTTTACTACTTACGTGGTAGAACCGGTAAAGCTGCACGTATTACCGAAAAATTGAAACTGTCCGATAAAAAATAACCACCACTTTCAGCGTTAAAGGTTTAATGCTGAACAAAGGGGGTTAAAAGGGCTTAAAAAAGAGCGGTGCTTTGTGCACCGCTCTTTTTTTGTCTGTATGATTCCTGTCGCGTTTTACGATTCATCAGCAGTGGCTGTACTGTTTTTATGGCGCTGTAAAGCTTTGTGCGAAGACAATAATTATTGTTGTAAACTATTGCGTAATCAGACAACCATTCAAGAGTTATTAATGCGAATCCTATTATCTGCATTGCTGTTACTTGCTGTTATCGCTAACAGCCGGGCGGCAGCTGTTGCCGAGTCAGGTCAGCCCGCTTCCGTCAGTGGAGCAGAGCATAATCTTGCTACCACAGCGAGTGTTTCTTCCAGTGCAGAGCCTGTTGCCCCGGCGCAGTTGAAAATCGCAGGCCCCGAGGCCGAAACGCTGCAAACTTCCACCGCAACGGCCAGTGATCAGGCGTTTGACAATAAACAAAGTGTCAGTTTCAAATCACTGGCACAAATGAATGAACTGATTGAGCTGGGGGTGCCGGCGCTGGCATTAAATCTGCTGGAAGATGAGCAGAAAAAACGAAAAACCTATTCTCCTGACTGGTACAGTTTTGAGTATAAACGGTTTATGTTAATTACCGCACTGGAGCAGTGGTATCAGCTGATCAAACGTGCAGACTGGTTGTTTGCCACTACCACAAAAGGTAAAAATATTACCGCTAAAATTCGACTGTGGTTTGAAACCCAGCAGGTGATGGCGCGATTACAGTTGCAGCAAAGTGAACAGGCGCTGCAACAATTGCAGAAACTTCTCTGGCAAACAGAACCTGAATTACGCAATCCTTCTTTGTCATCAGTCTGGCGGCGGCTGGTTATACGTTCATATTTACAAATGAATAAGGATGATGATGCACGAAAAGCATTGCTTAAATATGAGCTTGATTATAAATCTGAAAACACCGATACAGACTGGCTGTTATTACAGTCACGCGTTTTACTGCGCACCGGCAGGCCATTGCAGGCACTGGAGATTTTGCAGCAGGTGCCCGGTGATGAGGCTAAAGCGTTAGGTTTAATTGCGCGCCTGCAGGCCAACCCTGAACAGGCGGAACAGATTAATGCCCGAATGCGTCAATTACTGGATGGTCAGCTGATAAGCCGCAGTGCACGCTGGGCATATTCCTATGTAGCCTATACTGCCGCAAAGTTGCTGGCGGATATACCGTCACAAATTCAGAACATGGAAGTGATGTTATCACTGAAAATTGATTATCCGGTACTTGATGAAAGTTACCGGGTGAATGCGGATGACTTATGGGCACTGTATAGCCAGCAGGGTTTTATTGTTGCCAATGATAAAGGACTGTTACTTGGTAACAATGAACAATGGTTGCAGCAATCGACACTGTTGATGAAAACCGATGCGGAAAATGCACTTGCCCTGAATGCAGCGCTGGTTCTACAGCCCGATGGCTTTGCTGCCAGGCAGCAGCACAAGCTTATTGTTGAAAATCTGGAACAGCGTAAAAATGGCCTGGAATTAATTAATCAACTGTACCTGCATAGCAGCAAGGTACAAAATGTGAATGTTCTGCCGGATGAAGTCCGTTACCGCCTGGTTGATTATGCACTGTCAGAAGGTAATTATTTTGAAGCCGCGACCCTGATGAACAGTTTGCAGGAGCCTCCCGGCGGTAAATCATTATTTGACTGGCGTATGCGAAAAGCACGTGTCCTGATATTGCAGGGAGCTTACAAACAAAGTGAAAACATTATTCGTCGCACGTTTGCAGAAAAAAAATCCATTACCCATAAGGAACTGGACCGTTTTATACAGGTGGTATTTGACTTTCAGACCGTTCATCAACACGACTCGGCACTGGCCCTCTTTGAGTTGATTTCATTCGACGGTTTAGATGAAAAACTGAAACGTGAAATATATTTCTGGAAAGCAGAATCTTATTTTTCACTGAAAAATTATGACCGTGCAGCACTGAACTATCTTGCCTCTGCGCGTGCAGTAACGGATGCGGATAATGATTTGTGGGCGCAGTCGGCACGTTTTAAAGCCGGTAATGCTTTAGTGCAGGCAGCGATCTATGATGATGCTGAAAGAGTGTTCAAAAATCTGCTGGCCATTACCTTGAGTGATTCACGAAAAGCATTGATAAAACAGAACTTACAGAAAATCAGATTGCTGAAAAGTACGGTAAAAAATAATGGAAGTCAGTAAGATGGAAAATTATGCGTCGATTTTTACTACTGACATTGCCACCATCGGCCTGCAGTTTGATGGCAGGTATTTAATCAAACTTGCGTATCTTGCTGAAAAAACCACGAAAAAATCAGAGAGCGGGCTGGCTGAAAGGGTAAAAAATAAAATTGAAAAATACCTGGATGCAAAATATAAACTAACAAAAATCACGCTTGATTCACGGCTTAAAGGCAGTGCTTTTCAGCAGAAAGTTTTGCAACAGCTAGTGCTGATTCCTTATGGTGAAACCCGGACCTATGGTGACATTGCCAAAATACTCAAAACTTCACCACGGGCTGTTGGTAATGCCTGTCGCCGAAATCCACTGCCCATTATTATTCCCTGTCATCGCGTGGTAGCGGCTAATGGCATAGGGGGATATGACGGAGCGAAATCGGGCGAATTACTGGCGATAAAACAACGCCTGCTGGCACGCGAAGGTATTATTTTTTAATAATAATCTGTTTTAATCCGGCCTGCTTACGCAGTAGCCGACAGTCAGATATATACATTCCGTTAAAATTTTATTTTTGGCCTTGATAAGCTGGAAAATATCCCCATAGTTATTGACAACTGTAATTTCACTACCAATTTATATATTCCGGAGTAAAAAATGAGCGTTGAAGCGAGTAAAGAAACCCTCGAATTTCAAACTGAAGCCCGTCAAATACTGCATTTGATGACACATTCGCTGTATTCAAACAAAGAAATCTTTCTGCGTGAACTGATTTCCAATGCTTCGGATGCCTGTGACAAGCTGCGTTTTGACGCGCTCGGCAACGACAGTCTGTATGAGGGTGACTCCGAACTGTCTATTCATGTTGCTTATGATGAAGAGGCAAAAACAGTAACGATTACCGACAATGGTATCGGTATGACACGCCAGGAAGTGATCGACCATATCGGTACGATCGCCAGCTCCGGTACTAAAAAATTCCTTGAGGCCATGAGTGGTGATCAGGCGAAAGATGCACAGATGATCGGCCAGTTTGGTGTTGGTTTTTATTCAAGTTTTATTGTTGCCGATAAAGTGACACTGGAAACCCGGCGTGCCGGTGACAACCCGGATGAAGCCGTTCGCTGGGAATCAAGTGGTGAAGGCAACTTCTCACTGGAAAATATCAGCAAACCCGGCCGGGGAACCACCGTTACCCTGCACCTGAAAGATGGTGAAACAGAATTTGCCACCTCTCATCGCTTAAAACATATTATTAAACAATATTCAGACCATATCTCTATACCGGTAATGATGACGGAAGCGGAGCTTGACGAAGAAGGTAAGGAAAAACTTGATGAAGACGGTAAACCGGTAACAAAAGAAGAGCGGGTAAATGCTGCATCCGCATTATGGGCGCGTGACAAGGCCGATATCAGCGAGGAAGAATACAAAGAATTTTATAAACATGTGAGTCTGGACTTTGCTGACCCGCTAACCTGGATACATTCAAAAGTTGAAGGTAACCAGAGTTATACCTCGTTATTGTATATACCGACAAACCCGCCGTTTGACCTGTTTGACCGTGATCACAAACGCGGCATAAAACTGTATGTAAAGCGCATATTTATTATGGATGACGCTGAACAGCTGATGCCGACCTATCTGCGTTTTGTTAAAGGGGTTATCGATTCTGATGATCTGCCATTGAATGTATCACGTGAAATTTTACAGCAGAACAAGGTGATTGACCGTATTCGAGGCGCTTCGGTAAAGAAAGTGCTGAGTATGCTGGAATCGATTAAAAAGAATGATCCGGAAAAATATGAAACTTTCTGGAAGTCATTTGGCCAGGTACTGAAAGAAGGTCCGATTGAAGACATGGCCAACAAAGAGCGTATTGCCAAACTGCTGATGTTTGCCAGTACCCATAATGACAGTGATGAACAAACTGTAACACTGGAAGACTATATCTCCAGAATGCCTGCAAAAGTGGAGGCAAAAGCGGCGGCCGATACCGACAGTGATAAAGACGCCGATGCAGAAACTGCGGATAACCAGGATAAAATCTACTACATTGTTGCCGATAGTTATGCTGCTGCCAAAAACAGTCCACATCTTGAAGTGTTTAAGAAAAAAGGTATTGAGGTTCTGTTGCTCAGTGACCGTGTTGATGAATGGCTGGTCTCTCATTTGACTGAGTTCGACGGCAAAAAACTGCAGTCAGTAGCTCGCGGTGTACTGGATCTTGAAGAAGATAGCGACAAGAAAGAGCTGGAAGAGGCAGAAAAAACGTTTACTTCGGTCATTGAACATGCCAAAAAAGTACTGGGCGATAAAGTCAGTGAAGTGCGTTTATCCAAACGCCTGACGGATTCACCATCATGTCTGGTATTGAATGAACATGATATGAGCGCACAAATGCAACAGATCATGCAGGCCGCCGGACAATATGTACCCAAAGCAGAGCCGGCATTAGAATTAAACCCTGACCATAGTCTGGTGAAAAAACTGAATGATATTACCGATGATGATGTATTTGAAGATTATACCTGTCTGCTGTTCGAACAGGCACAATTGTCAGCCGGTGAACCGCTGGAAGACGCTGCCGGGTTTGTTAAACGGGTAAATAAACTACTGGATCAATAATACACCGTCGCGAAAATGAGACTGAATGAAGGGCTCAGATCGGCCAGAAAGAGAAGTTGTAAGTTAAAAGTTTTAAGTTATAAGTAGAAAGTCAAAAACTGGATAACTTTATGTTTAACAAGCTTCTTTTGATTTATGTTTTTAAACTTACAACTT
>JAJRUQ010000093.1 GCA_024277705.1 Gammaproteobacteria bacterium | reverse complement strand
GAGACGTTGTAAGTTAAAAGTTTTAAGTTACAAGTAGCAAGTTAAAAGCTGAATAACCTTCTGTTTAACAAGCTTCTTTTGATTTATGTTTTTAAACTTACAACTTGTATCTTAAAACTTGCAACTTCTCTTAAGGCTCAACTACAGACGTTTAACCGTAAATTACGGTTCTGTTGATGCACATTTATTCCCGGATTTAATGTTTGATTCGTAAATGGCTAACATTCGTTTTATTATTCGCCAGCCAGTTATCAACACCGTAAACATCAAGAGGTTTGCTGTACAGGTAACCCTGAACGATCTCGCCATTTAACTGTTTAATTACTTCTAATTCAGCAGCAGTTTCAACACCCTCAAATATGTTTTTCATTTCAAGGCTGGAACACATATTAACAATCGCTTTGACAATATTTTTCAGGGTATCGATTTGATCAATGCCACGAATAAAACTCTGGTCAATTTTAATGCAGTCAATAGGTAAGCGCGTTAAATAACTCATCGAGGTGTAACCGGTGCCGAAATCATCTAATGCAATGGAACAACCTATTTCGTGAAGTTCGTTTAAAAAAGTTTCGGTTTTTTCAAAATCATTGATAAGCAGTGACTCAGTAATTTCAAATTCAATACGGGTAGCATCGATACCGGATTTAGTAATTTCGTTTTTAATAAAATCAACAAAGAATATATCGCCACACTGAAGTGCAGACAGATTTATTGCCACGGTGTTATCACCAATACGGTTGGTGCGAATATAATTAATGATATCTTTTATAATCCATTTTCCGACTTCATAGATAAGTCCGGTTTCTTCCAGCAGCGGGATGAAGCGGTCAGGTGAAACCGCCCCCAGGTTTCTGTTCTGCCATCTGAGCAAGGACTCAAAACCAACGGTTTTTCCAGTCCGGCAGTTAATCTGCGGTTGATACACCATATAAAATTCATTACGCTCAAGTGCTGTATACAGCTCATTTTCAAGGATCAGACGCTCACGCAGTTTGTTTGACATACTTTCGTCATAGAACTGCAAGCAATTACCGCCGATTTTCTTTGCCGTGAACATAGCAGTATCAGCGTTTCTTAATAGTTCTATCGCGGTATCGCCATCATGAGGATAAAGACTGATACCGATACTGACACCGATATGAATTTTATGACCGTCTATTTCAAAAATGCTGGTCATGTTTCCAATTAACTTCTGCGCAACAAGTATCGCCTCATCACTGTTTTCCATCTGCTGCAGTACAATAACAAATTCATCTCCACCATTACGAGAGATAATATCTTCTTTTCGTAATGTCTTCTGTAAGCGTCTGGCAACACCCTGAATCAGCTTATCTCCGACATTATGTCCCAGGCTGTCATTAATCGTTTTAAAACGATCAAGGTCAAGAAAAAGGATTCCCAGGTTAAAATTTGTTTTGTGTGCTATCTGAATGGCGTTATTTATTCGCTCAATAAGAAGGTTTCTGTTTGGCAGGCCGGTTAATTCATCATGATAGGCAATATATTCCAGACTTTCTTCAGCTTTTTCTTTTTCAAGAATTTCCTTGGTTAAATCATCGTTAATTGTTTCCAGTTCCAGAGTTCTTTCTTTAACCTTCTGTTTCAGGTCGCGTTTACTGTCTTCTAATAAAACCTGAGTATGTGCACGGTGCGAAACTTCATTATTCAGTTCATTAATCAGCTGGTTATTTTTAATGTTAAGGGCTAATTCTTTTTTGTGACTCCGGTTTACCATGAGACTGGTGGATATCATTATCATAATAAATACAAAAAATGCTAATGCCATGTAAAGGCTGGTGTGAGTAGCCTGAATAGATAATACGGAAAAGATACTTATTGCCTGAGGCGCTATATAGGCAATATAGGCCGGCATCCAGACTGACAGGGTAGCAATGCTTCCCGCGATCATGCCAAAATTGATCAGGTAAACCAGATTTCGTATAGACTCATCTTCCTGTGATATTTGCATCAGTGCAAACATTCCCCAGGCTATACCAATAATAAGGATAAGAAACAGGTGACTGATGAGAAAGAAATTTATATTTTTACTTTGATCTTTACACTTTATGAATTCATCAGATAACAGAATTCTGATAACCGATACAATGCTAACAACAACGCCAAGTAAAAAAGCATTTGCCTGATACTGCGTATCAATCACAATGCCATAGACCAGCCAGACAGCAAATATATTAGCAAGACCACCGGAGCGTGTAGCTTCAAAGAATGGTTTTACCTGTTTTAATAACAGGTCCTGATTGGTGTTTGATATTGCTTCAGACATATACTTAATGTAAATTTATTTTTAATAATCCAGCTGTTACAAATTCACACATCCTGCAATAACTCTCAAGCAAGCCAAAACAGCTTATTTATGCGTAACCAATCTTAGATAAATCCCCTTTTAATAGCTACAAGAATAGACTATTCCCTTGCGATTGTTAGCTTTTTTTCTGTATATACGCCTGCATGATGGTAATAATATACATTTAAATTAATTTATAACTTATTGATATATTAAACTGTTTTAATCAAACGAAAACAGCTGACATATTTCCGGATTGATATAATCATATTAAAATCAAGATCAAAGCTATTTTTCAGGCAAAAAAAATCCCTGTCAAACAGGGATTTTTTCTATACAGACTGCAGGCAATGTTTATTTAACGTCATTACCAACGTTCATATCACGTATCTGTTCAGGTAAATCACGAACATTATCCTGCATCTGGTCTCCCATATCGATCGGGTTTGGCATGGTCACTTCAGGTGCTGACCAGCCACCCGGCATATTACCCATACGGCTTGGTGCATTGATCATGTCATCCCAACCCTGTTCCATATTGCGCTTGTTAGGGTTCATCCATTTACCCGGGCCACTTCTACCCCAGAATTTATTATTATTCCAGCCATTGTTACGATACCTGTGGTAACCGGGTGTATAAAAAGCAGAAGGCCCCTGATACGGACCCGGTCGATGTGAAGGCGGATAGCCAGCGCCAGCCGGTGGATAGTTACCCTGCTGATAACGACCTTGCGGATAATTATTGTTCATGTTTTGCGCAGGGGGATATGCCTGTGTATTAGGACGTGTATTATAGTTTGGCCGGTTCATATTCGCTGGCGGGTAATAATTCTGCCGGTTAGGCCGGTTGTAACTGTAGGCATGTGGCCGAGTATATGCATGTGGTGAAGCTGGCGCGGCTGGCTGCTGGCTAAATTCTGCCGTAGCCGGTGGAATATAAGGTGCTGGAGCCTGTCTGCGAGCTTCCGGCGGAGTACTCAGGTTTGACCAGTCAGGTGCCTGCCAGTAACTGTTACTGGACTGTTTAGGCACCCAGTTATGGCCGGCCTCATTATTTGCCTGTAATGCGAATGCCGATGTAACTGAAATAATAGCAATGGCAATAGAAGATAATTTTACAACGTTCATAATTCTATGGCTCTCCAAAAGAAATAGCGGGCGTAGATACGCAATTTATCGTTGTTAATGATAATCCTGTCTCGGGCATAGTTCCAGCAAAATGTTCATTCACTTCACTTTTATACGTACAGCTCGAAAATGCTAATGATTATGCCTTAAAAAAAGATTCATTTGAAGATTATTGTTTAACTGATGATGACGGCGATGTTTACATCTCTTAATAACCTTGCAACCTTCTTTCGTTAAGTTGTCGTACCTGAAATAACCTTCACGATAACCTTCAATCAATAATTCACTGGCAATTGAATTAGTCGGGTCATTATACTGAAAGGGCAGCTTTTTAAGTTTCTCGACCGCGTCATCCAACAGTGTCTGATTAATTTCAATCGGATCCTTAACGTAGGATCGCATATGAGCTTTAATTCTGAATTCTTCCAGTGCATTATTTTTCTTTTTATATGGATTAAACATCTTAATCTCCTGCAATAATTACATAATTAAAGAATAATCACCCCTTGCAAAGATTAATTGACAAAACGCGCCAAATGGTTGACCGGCCCTGTTTAGCTAAAGGCAGGTTTCCGGCTTGAATAATTAACATTCAGCCTCATAATAATGACTCCAGAGCACTGTTTAAAATGAATAATTATGAGCGAATCAAAACATATCGTTTGTCCATTCTGTAATGCTACCAACAGAATACCTGCAAACAAAATGAATCAGCAACCAGCCTGTGGCAAATGTCACAAGGCAATATTTACCGGTAAACCGGTGACCCTGCACAGTGATAATTTTCAAAAATTCATCACTCAAAATGACATCCCTGTGGTCGTAGATTTCTGGGCACCCTGGTGCGGTCCCTGCAAAATGATGGCGCCCGCATTTGAACAGGCAGCTACCGCGCTGTCTTCACAGGTAACATTAACCAGGTTAAACACCGAGGATGAGCAGGGCATTGCCGCCCGGTTTAATATTCGAAGCATCCCAACAATGGTGATGTTTAAAAAAGGTAAAGAAATTGCCCGGCAATCGGGTGCAATGAGTGCCGGTGATATTCAGACGTGGATAGCGAGCGTTGTAAAATAAATTGAAAATAGCGCTGATTAATACGGGCTGATGCTGAGCTCGCGATAGACACATATCCATGCGACATACGGCCACAGCTTCAACTCGTAGCCATGTCCCTCACCATTAACAGGCCGGTATATTTATAAATATTTGAGCTTTAATCGCTATTTATTGTACTTTAAAGCCTGAAAATCTGTATTCATTATAAATTATGTACATTTAGTTAGTCGGAAGTTACTGAATCTTTTGACAAAATCACTTTTTTCATAGAAACTCCGACTATCTATAAACAAATGTATTACAAAGCAGGATTTACTCAATGGCCGATTTATTTTCAAATGAGTGGGCGCAAGCCTATAAGGATGCGTGGAATACGGATAAAGAAATTACCGAATCACTTCAGCGCGCAAGCTTCAACTCTGTTGTCGCTTTTGGTTTACCGGATGAGGAAACACCATCATTTGTTATGAACATTCAAAATGGTATGGTTTCATCAATCAACGAAACGCCTACAGATGATATCAAATGGGACATCCGTGCGACTAAAGATGACTGGATTTCACTTATTGTAAAACCACCGGGTTTAATGAAGCTAGGGATTGCTTATACTTCACGAAAGTTACGTTTCACCAAAGGTGATTATGCAACCATGATTAAAGACCCAAGTCTGGCATCGGCTTTTGTTAAGTCATTTGCATTGATGGGAAAAGTCCTCTGAGTTAACTTTAATTGTCATATATACTAAAAAAGGCTGGTTTATTACCAGCCTTTTTTAGTATTAAAAGAGCTTGTTATTTAACACCAGCAAAAAAATTATGAACGTCAGCAGTGCATAACTGTCACCTGTAAGATAAACCCTGATTATTGAAATTTTCTGTAGTTATGAAAGATACCTACCCATTACTCGAAAAAACAGACTTTCCTGCAATAAAACGTGCCCCGCTTGAAACCCTGCAGGTCAACCTGGGCTACTTATGCAACCAGCAATGTTTACACTGCCATGTCGATGCCAGCCCGCGACGTAAGGAAATCATGTCACACGAAACAATCACCAATGTATTAACTTTTTTGCAGCTTAAAAACATTAAAACACTGGATCTTACCGGCGGGGCACCGGAAATGAACCCGCATTTTTCTACCCTGGTAAAAGCCGCCCGTAAACTGGATATACATGTTATCGATCGCTGTAATTTAACCGTATTGCTAGAACCTGGCTATGAAAAAACCGCTGATTTCCTTGCCGAAAATGCAGTGGAAATAGTGGCATCGCTACCCTGTTATTTACAGGAAAATGTCGACGCACAAAGAGGAAAAGGCGTTTTTGACGGCAGTATCAAAGGCCTACAATTATTAAACAGTCTTGGTTATGGTAGCGATGAAAAGCTGCAACTGAATCTTGTCTACAACCCTCAGGGCATCAATTTACCGCCATCTCAGGCTGAACTCGAACCCGCTTATAAAAAAGAATTAAAACAGCGTTTTGGTATTATCTTTAATAATCTTTACACCATTACCAACATGCCGATCAAACGCTTTGGCAGCAGTTTGATTTCCAACGGCTTATTCGAGCAATACATGCAATTGTTAAAATCATCTTACAGTAAAGATAATCTCAGCGGTGTTATGTGCCGAACAACGCTGAGCGTCGACTGGCAGGGTTATGTTTATGATTGTGACTTTAACCAGATGCTGCAATTAACCGCCGGTCTATCCACAGAAAAAACACATCTGAATGATTTATTGCAGAGCGATTTAAAAGGTCGGGATATTGCTATTATGGATCATTGTTACGGCTGTACCGCAGGACAGGGTAGCAGTTGTGGCGGTGCGCTGGCTTGAATTCAGAGCAACAAAAACAGCAAAATAAACAAACGGCTGCTTGCAAAATATCTATTATTATCCCGGTCCTCAATGAACAGTCAAACCTGTCTCAGCTGAGTACCTTTTTACAGTCCGTTCAGCAACAGGGGCATGAAGTTATTATTGTTGACGGCGGCAGTCACGATAACAGCCTGATGATCTCTCACCAAATAACCCCCCAGGTTATTATTTCAAAACGCGGTAGAGCCCGGCAAATGAACAACGGTGCAGCTATTGCCGATGGTGATGTACTGTTGTTTTTACATGCCGATACTTTTTTACCGGCTGAGGCTTTATCATCCATTACAAGCTTGTTCCGGGAAAAACACAGTCAGCCGAAAAATCTCTGGGGGCGTTTTGATGTACGCCTGTCGAATAAGCGCTTCGTCTATCGGATAATTGAAACCATGATGAATCTACGCTCCTGTGCAAGCTCAATAGCTACTGGCGATCAGGCGATATTTATCGAAAAAAATCTTTTCAGGTTTGTTCAGGGATATCCGGAAATTGCATTAATGGAAGATATCGCTATTAGTCAGCAATTAAAAAAAATAGCTAAAGCCAGTTGTTTAAAGCCAAAAGTAATAACTTCAAGCCGGCGCTGGGAAACCAACGGTGTTGTAAAAACAGTATTGTTAATGTGGCGCTTACGTTTGTATTATTATCTGGGAGTAGCACCCGACAAACTAAAACGCCTGTATTATTAAAAGACATTTATTGATAGCGAATACTTATGTTATACAAGGATACGGTTATTTTACTTTACGCCAAAGCGCCGGTCAGCGGACAGGTAAATACACGTTTAATTCCTGATATCGGTGAAGCCGCCGCAACACAGTTACAGGCTGATTTTATTCATCAACGCTTACAGATGTTGTCAACCGCCAGGTTATGTGATGTAAGATTAATGTGTGCACCCGACACTCAGCATGAATGCTTTCAGCAATGCCGGCAGAAATACCCACTGCTTTTAATCGAACAAAGCGGTTCTGATCTTGGTCAGCGTATGCTACATGGTGTTAAGCAGGCATTAAAACATTACCGCTATTGCATTGTTATCGGTACCGATGCACCCGCACTAAAGGCAGGTGAAATCCAGTGTGCTATCAATACCTTACATAAGCAACGCGATGTGGTCTTTGTGCCGGCCGAGGATGGTGGTTATGTTCTGCTGGGTTTACATCAATGTTATGATTTTATTTTCCAGAATATCCATTGGGGAACTGCGCAGGTTATGCAGCAGTCCAGAGAGATATTAAAACAGAAAAAGATAGCGTTCACGGAACTCGATGAATGCTGGGATGTTGATGGTGTGAAAGACTATCAACGTTATTTGCAATTATCTCATCACAAAGAGAAAGAACTCAAAAATAAGCTGCATTCACCCACATGTGGGTAGCAATGCTTGCCGCGTAACCCATAGCGATTGCCGGTGTCCATTTAAGGTGACCGAAGAAGGTGTACCGGCCTCGTGCCTGCCCCATCAACGCAACGCCGGCAGCGGATCCAATGGATAATAATGAACCACCCACACCGGCCGTCAGTGTCACTAACAACCATTGCCCCAGCGACATATCAGGATTCATCGATAACACGGCAAACATAACCGGAATATTATCGATAACTGCCGATAACAAACCAACCGTAATGTTGGCATTGGTTGCTCCCCAGTCACTGTACATAATATCTGAAACCATTGTCAGGTAACCAATAAAGCCTAAACCGCCAACACACAAAACAATGCCGTAAAAAAAGAATAAGGTATCCCACTCAGCATGAGCAATGCGGGCAAATACATCAAAAGGCACTACGCTGCCAACATTGCCATCTTTTTCGTTAGCATTATTATTCATGCGTTCAGGATAATACCTGTAATGTGTTTTTTTCAGATAAAAACCCATAAATTTCAAATAACCGAGACCGGTTAACATACCGATGACCGGTGGCAAACCAAGAAAACTGTGAAAACCGACAGCAGTAGCGATGGTCAATAAAAATAATACGATGATACGTTTTGCACCGCGCAACATTTTTATCTTTTTATTCTCAGCCATGGGCTTTTCATCCGGTATGGAAAAATGCATCATCACTGCCGGTACCAGAAAATTAACCACTGCAGGCAGAAACAAAACAAAAAAAGCGGCAAAACCAACTTGGCCTTTTTGCCAGACCATAAGTGTCGTTATGTCACCAAAGGGTGAAAAAGCGCCGCCGGCATTGGCTGCAACCACAATATTGATACAGGAAAGAGAAATAAATTTTGTATTATTACCACCGACCGCAAGTACAACGGCACACATTAAAAGTGCTGTTGTCAGGTTGTCTGCCAGTGGTGATATAAAAAAAGCCAGGCTGCCGGTTAACCAGAAGATGGCGCGAAAACCAAAACCCTTGTTGATCAACCAGGATCGCAGGGCATCAAAAATACGCCGCTCCTCCATGGTATTGACATACGTCATGGCAACCAGCAGAAATAACATCAGCTCCGCATATTCAAGCAGATTGTGGCGTACTGCCTGCTCTGCCAGTTGCGGCATGCCATGCTGTTTATAATACCAGCCGATCATACCCCAGATAATGCCTGCAGCAATAATGACCGGTTTGGATTTTCGCAAACGCATAAATTCTTCACCCATCACCAGCAGATAGGCAAGTACAAAAATAATAATAGCGATATAACCAATAGCATGATCGGTCAGGTTGACCGGTGCATGATGTGAATCTATAGAAGATTCAGGGCTGAAAGCAAATACGAGGGTGGGCAGAAACAAAGCCGGCGTCAACAAGATGTATTTATTGAGAGACATCATCTGGGTCCGTCAATCACATAATGGCTCAATCACAGGCAGGAAAAAATCTGTGCCGGGCTTTGTATAATATAATCCGCCTGCCAGTTTTTTGTGTCTTCATCATCACCAATGTAACCGTATTCAGCAACTATGGTTTTCATACCGGCATTTTGTCCAGCTTCGATATCACGCCGCGCATCACCAACATATATGCATTGTTCAGGCTCGGCACGGGTCAGCTTACAGGCGTAGTACATAGGTTCCGGATGCGGTTTTCGATTTTTTGTCGAATCCGAACTAACAATGCAGGCTGCCCGTCTGCTCAGGTCGAGTGCTTCCATCAACGGTTCAGTTAACCAGCCGGGTTTATTGGTCACCACACCCCACTTGATATTATTGTTTTCCAGCCGGGTCAACAAGGCTTCCATCTCATCAAACAAGCATGAGTGAACGGCCAGATGGTTCTGGTAAATATCAAGATAGCGGGTTTTCAGCTGTTCCAGCCGGGCTTCATCAAGTGTCTGGCCAAAAGCCAGCTTGACCAGTGCCACGCTACCATCAGAAACAATGGGACGAACCTTATCAAAGGCTAACCGCGGCTGCTGCTGTTCATCACATAGTATCTCCAGCGCCGCTGCCATGTCAGGAGCGGTATCAATAAGGGTTCCGTCAAGATCAAACAAAACGGTACTGACGTGTTGTTGTGTCACAGATGCCTGCTGTTGAAGCGTTTATTCGGACTCAGCATCAGCATCGGTAGTGGTTTCTGCAGTCTCGGCAGGACGCACATAATGCACCATATAATTCACATCAACATCCTGAGACTGACTGAATAAACCGGTTAGTGGGTTGTAGACAACACCTTTTAAATTACTGAGTTGTAAACCGGCACTGCGAGCCCAGACATCAAGTTCTGATGGTTTGATGAAACGGGCATAATTATGAGTGCCGCGAGGCAACATTTTCATGACATATTCAGCGCCGATAATAGCAAATAGATAGGACTTCGGATTACGGTTGATGGTGGAAAAATACACAGAACCACCGGGTTTGCACAGGTTAAAACAGGCACTGATAACAGAGGCAGGATCAGGTACGTGTTCCAGCATTTCCATACAGGTGACGACATCAAATTTTTGCGGATTTTCCTGTGAGAATTCTTCAGCGGTTATTTGCAAATACTCAATCTCAAGATCGCTTTCCAGAGCATGCAGTTTTGCCACAGACAGCGGTGCTTTACCCATGTCGATGCCGGTCACTACCGCGCCGCACTTCACCATGCTTTCAGTCAGAATGCCACCGCCACAACCGATGTCGCAAACGACTTTTCCCTGCAGGGGAGAACCGCTATTAATGAAGTTCAGCCGCAAAGGGTTCATTTCATGCAACGGTTTAAATTCACCCTGTTCATCCCACCAGCGTGAAGCCAGATCTTCAAATTTTTTAATTTCAGCGGGGTCTATATTATTTTTCTGAGTCATTTAAAGGAACACTCTTTTAATTATAATTTGATTTAAGTAAAGTACTTAACTATATGAATATAGATGTTTTATTAGAACTATATTTTTCGAACTTCATCACTGATATGAATACAGTCCTGCTTCAGTTTCGTTTCATCAATGGTATTGAGTACATTATCGGTTAATCGCTGTTTGCCGGCAACCCAGACATCTGTAACATTTTCACGTGAACAACTATACACCAGATGTGACACCGGGTTATAAACCGGTAGCATTTCAATACTATCAAAATTCACCGCCACAATATCAGCCGATTTACCAACTTCCAGCGAACCGGTAATATCATCAATGCCCAGCGCTCTGGCACCATTAATGGTGGCCATTTGTAAAACCTGATCCGCGCTCAGTACAGTCGCGTCCATAGTACTGATTTTAGCCAATAGTGCTGCCGAACGCATTTCACCGAACATATCCAGATCATTATTACTCGAACTGCTGTCAGTGCCAAGGGCAACGTTGACACCGGCTTTTATTAATTTTGTTACCGGGCAGATGCCGCTGGCAAGTTTCATGTTTGATTCGGGGCAGTGCACCACATGACTACCATTGGCCGCAAGTAACTCAATTTCATCATCAAGCAGTTGCGTCATATGTATCGCCTGCAGTGCCGGGCTGAGTAAACCCAGTTCATGTAAACGTTGCAGCGGGCGCTTTGCTGAGTGTTTCCTTGCCTGCTCAACTTCAAAAGCAGTTTCATGAAGATGAATATGAACACTTAGTTCAAGTTCATTAGACAACGTGCGTATCTGTTGTAACGGTTCATCGGAAACCGTATACGGTGCATGCGGCGCAAAAGCCGTTGTAATGAGATCACTGCTTTTATAGTGGTCGAAAACCGTCAGTCCTTTATCAATATATTCTTCGCTGTTATTAGCCCAGACAGTAGGAAAATCAATCAGGATCAATCCAACACTGGCGCGAATACCAATATCAGTCGCCACTTTTGCACAGATATCGGGATAAAAATACATATCATTAAAACAGGTGGTACCGCTGCGCAACATTTCAGCAATCGCCAGTTCAGTGCCGGTATGTACGAACGCTTCATTCACATGTTGCGCCTCTGCCGGCCAGATATGATTTTCCAGCCAGTCCATCAGCTGTAAATCATCCGCCAGGCCACGAAACAGACTCATCGCCGCATGCGTATGACTGTTGATTAAACCGGGAATAAGGGCATGCTGCTCTAGATTACGCGTGGTATTGGCCTGATAAAGCGTATTGGCGCGAACCGTCGGAAGAATATCAATAATTTTATCGTGATGAATAGCAATACTGTGATTTTCCAGTAATGACTGCCGGCCATCAACAGGAATCACCCAGCGTGCCTGTAACAGGGTATCAATGTTTTTCATTGCGCGACCATACCTGCTGGCTTAACGAAGTGCAAGTAAGCAACATGGCGGGCTGCCAGGGATAGCAACAAAACATTTGATTATTTGCATGATATTTTTGCAACCCTGCACAAGCCTTTATCGTTAGCGGCGCCTGTAAAACATTAGCCCGCTATTGTCTGTTTCATTTAGCTGCATTCGCGTCCACATAATTTATCTTGACGGCGGCAGCCGTTAAGCCAGTTTTTTAAATTTAATCCGATGTGGATTAATCGCGGCTTCTTCTCCCAGACGCTGTACCCGGTCGACTTCGTACTCGGTATAATTGCCTTCATACCAGGTGGCTTTACTGTCACCTTCAAAGGCCAGAATATGGGTAGCGATGCGGTCGAGGAACCAGCGATCGTGAGAAATAACGACTACACAGCCGGGAAAATTGAGGATGGCTTCTTCCAGTGCACGCAGAGTTTCAACATCCAGATCATTGGTCGGTTCATCAAGCAGCAGCAGATTGCCACCACTCTTAAGCAGTTTTGCCAGATGCACCCGGTTACGTTCACCACCGGACAGATCTTTAATAAATTTCTGCTGATCCTCACCTTTAAAGTTAAAGCGACTGACATAACCTCGTGATGCCACCGTGTAATTGCCGATAGTAATATTATCCAGACCGTCAGAAATTTCCTGCCACACTGTGTTATTACCGGTCAGGCTGTCGCGTGACTGATCAACATAGGCGATTTTAACGGTTTCACCGGTTTTAAACTCACCGGCATCCGGTTTTTCCTCACCGGTAATCAAACGGAACAGGGTGGTTTTACCGGCACCATTGGCACCGATAATACCGACAATGCCACCACGTGGCAGCTTGAAACTAAGATCATCATATAACAGCTTATGATCAAACTTTTTACTGATGTGATTAGCTTCAATCACCAGCTCTCCCAGTCGCGGGCCGGGCGGGATATACAGTGACTGTGTTTCTGAACGTTTCTGATAATCGGCCGAAGACAGTTCTTCAAACTGCTGCATACGGGCTTTGCTTTTTGCCTGCCGGGCTTTCGGATTGGAACGTACCCATTCCAGTTCGGCTTTAATAGTTTTCTGGCGCTTGGCTTCTTTTTTCTCTTCGCTGGCCAGGCGCTGCTCTTTCTGTTCCAGCCAGGAAGAATAGTTACCCTCCCAGGGAATGCCGCGACCGCGGTCAAGTTCCAGAATCCAGCCGGCAACATTATCCAGAAAGTAACGGTCGTGGGTAACCGCCACCACGGTACCCGGATATTCTTTCAGGAAACGTTCCAGCCAGGCAACCGATTCCGCATCAAGGTGATTGGTCGGCTCGTCCAGAATTAGCATATCCGGGGATGACAGCAGCAAGCGGCATAAAGCCACACGCCGGCGTTCACCACCGGAAAGCTTACTGACATCAGCCTCCCAGGGCGGCAAACGCAAGGCATCGGCAGCAACTTCCAGTTTATTCTCCAAATTATGAGCATCTGCCGCCTGAATAATATTTTCCAGTTTCGCCTGCTCTGTCGCCAGTGCATCAAAATCTGCATCTGCTTCGGCATAGGCGGCATAAACCTCTTCCAGGCGTTTTTGCGTATCAATGATAACGCTTAAACCCTGTTCAACATTGCCCCGGACATCTTTGTCTTCATCAAGCTGCGGCTCCTGCGACAGGTAACCAATACGTAAATCTGAAGCCGGACGGGCTTCGCCGATATAATCCGTATCGACACCCGCCATAATACGCAATAGCGTCGATTTACCGGCACCGTTATAACCCAGCACGCCAATTTTCGCGCCCGGGAAAAAATTCAGACTGATATCTTCAAGAATAACTTTTTTAGGAGGAACGACTTTACCAACACCGTTCATTGTATAGACATATTGAGCCATAAAGTTTCACACACAGAAGGTTAACGTTTTTTAGATGCGCTGATTATACGCATAATAAAATTAATTTTTAAATGATGTTGGATAAGCGGCAGTGAAGCATAGTCGTTTATAAAAAATGACCTCATTTAGTGTCAATTATTTTTACAATTAGAGCTGTTAATTTCAATATTTCTAAGCAGCACTTTCTTAACTCCTTGTATTATAAAATCATTGCATATTTTGGTCTGTATTTTGCATGTTTCATAATGATGTATAACGATGAATTGAAACTGATCATTAAGGGTAGCGTACAAAAAAATAATTAAAAAGAAGGGGATGACAATGAATAAAAGCAGCAGACTTTTCAGTGGCCTATTTTCTTTTTTTGCACTTGCCTGCGTTGTTGGCAGCGCCTCGGCCAGTGTTATTTATGAATTCAGGGCGGCGGCTGGTCACCAGTCGCCGGCCATTCAGGAAACCCTTAGCACACAGATATCATGAAAGAACTGAAAAAAAATATTTATTATGTTTTTTTTGCATCCTTTGTGCTATTTGCGCTACTGGCATTATTCGCAAGTTATTTTTAGTAGCACTCTGATCAATTCATGCATTAAATTCATGTATGTATCATGTAACAGTGCGGTTACGCTGCCT
The DNA here is from genome assembly GCA_024277705.1 of Gammaproteobacteria bacterium. GTDB lineage: Bacteria > Pseudomonadota > Gammaproteobacteria > SZUA-229 > SZUA-229. The sequence goes on along the minus strand of JAJRUQ010000093.1, from coordinate 8,949 downwards.
GCGGCACTGCAAGAATATTCATCACATCGAAAATCTGCTGGCAACGCTGCTCTATATTTTCTTCGGACTTTAAAATTCTAAAGGTCTGTTTACCATCAAAATGATAAAGTGATGACTGTGTCTGGATCAGCTCGATTAATTTCATCGGATTAATATTGGGCTGCTCATCAAACTGAATTTTTATCACTGTGTCTGAGGCTTTGATGTTTGTTATGCCAATATGCTGCGCCACCAGTTTGATTTCGGTGACAGCAAACAGATTTTTAAGATAGTCCGGCAATAATCCGAAGCGGTCGATAAGCTCAACCCGGATTTCATCCAGTGCTTCCTGTTCAGCCGCATTTGAAATGCGCTTATACAGCATCAATCGCTGATGAATATCGTAAACATAATCATCAGGAATCAAGGCCGGAATATCGAGATCGATTTCAATACCGGCATGTAAAGGCGCATCCGGGTCGGGAACCTTGCCCTGTTTTAATGCTTTCACCGCTCGCTCCAGCAATTCACTGTACAGGGTAAAGCCCACTTCGGATATCTGTCCGCTTTGATTTTCACCCAGCAGTTCGCCGGCACCGCGGATTTCCAGATCATGAGTAGCAAGGGTAAACCCGACACCCAGATCTTCCAGTGATTCAATTGCGGCCAGGCGTTTTTTAGCATCATCGCTCATCAGTGATTCCGGCGGCGTTAACATATAGGCATAGGCGCGATGATGAGAGCGGCCAACACGGCCCCGTATCTGGTGTAACTGCGCCAGACCTAAACGATCCGCCTTATTGATGATGATGGTATTAGCCGTGGGCACGTCAATGCCGCTTTCGATAATAGTGGTGGCCACCAGAATATTAAATCGCTGGTGGTAAAAATCCAGCATCACCTGTTCCAGCTGTTTTTCTGCCATCTGGCCATGAGCAAATTCCACCCGTGCCTCCGGCACCAGTTGCTGGATATCATGAGTGATCTTTTCAATGGTTTTAACTTCATTGTGTAGAAAATAAATCTGTCCGCCACGTTTTAACTCACGCTGGCAGGCCTCTTTTATCAGGGTATCGTTCCACTGCGTGACAAATGTATTAATTGAATGCCGTTGCAGGGGAGGGGTGGAGATAATCGACAGGTCACGGATGCCGGCCAGTGACATATTCAGCGTACGTGGAATAGGGGTGGCCGTCAGGGTAAGAATATCAATTTCAGCACGCAGTGATTTCACATGTTCTTTATGGCGAACCCCGAAACGATGCTCTTCATCAACAATAATCAAGCCAAGATCATGAAACTTAACCGTTTTCTGTAACAGCTTATGGGTGCCGACAACAATATCGACTTTACCGTTAGCCAGATCCGCCAGGATTTCTTTTTGTTTTTTGGCAGTATTAAAACGTGATAAACAGGCCACTTTTATCGGCCAGTCGGCAAAGCGGTCGGTAAAATTCTGAAAATGCTGTTGCGCCAGCAAGGTGGTGGGCACCAGTATCGCCACCTGCTTACCGGCATTGGCCACCGCAAAAGCCGCGCGCATCGCTACTTCGGTTTTACCAAAACCAACATCACCACAAACCACTCTATCCATTGGCTGCGGACTGCGTAAATCATCCAGTACCGCATTGATAGCGGTTTCCTGATCAGGTGTTTCCTCAAACGGAAAGCTGTTACAGAAACTGGCATATTCATTTTCATCAATATGATAGGAGCGGCCCTGTACAGCCGCGCGGCGGGCATGAATATCGAGCAGTTCGGCGGCCACATCACGTGCCTGTTTGGCCGCTTTTTTACGTGCTTTCGCCCATTGGTCCGAACCCAGTTTATGCACCGGTGCATTTTCTGCCGAAGCACCGGTATAACGGCTGATTAAATGCAGTGATGAAACCGGCACATATAATTTATCATTACCGGCATACTGCAATAATAAAAATTCGGCATCATAACCGTCACCACTGAGTTTTTCCAGCCCCAGGTAACGACCGACACCGTGGTCGATATGAACCACCGGCGCACCAATGGTTAAGTCGGTCAGGTTCTGTACAATGTTTTCATTATCCGCCCCCCGTTTTTTTCTGCGCCGTTTCTGAATCGCACGCTGCCCATATATCTGGGATTCCGTGATAATCGAGATATGGCTGTCTATCAGTACCAGCCCCTGTGTTATCTCAGAAACCGTAATACATATCCTGTCCTCACAGCAAACAAATTCATGCCATGAGTCACAAACTTTCGGATGAATCTGCTGGTCACGCAATAATTCGATGAGCACTTCACGACGACCATCGGTTTCGGCAACAAACAATAAACGGCCTTCATGCGAATGAATGTAGTTATTCAGCGCCTGTGAGGGCTCATCCAGACGGGTTTGTAATATCAGATCAGGTGGGGTTTTAACACTGGCATTATATTGTTCATCAATGTTCTTATTTTTTGAGGTATAAATCACACTGGTTTGTGACAGTGCCTGTGATACTTCAACCGTTGTCTGATACAGATATTCCGGCGCAAGCACGGGGCGTTCGATATCGTGCCGTCGCTGCTCATAACGGTCATTAACCTCGGCTTCAAACACTTCCAGCTGTTGCGTCAGCACGTCAGGCACAATATAGAGCGAGGATTTTGGCAAATAATCAAACAGTGTATTCAGTTCGTTTTCGTTATAGAAAACCGGCAGATAATATTCAATACCGGATGGCATAATGCCATCACTGACACTTTTGTAAATAATACTGTTAAGTGGATCACCGGACAGCATTTCGCGGTAACGCGTGCGAAACTGTTTGATACCGGCTTCATCAGTCGGAAATTCGCGGGCCGGCAATAATTCAATGTTTTCTACTTTATTGTCTGAACGCTGACTTTGCGGGTCAAAGCAACGAATGCTCTCGATTTCATCATCAAACAGATCGATGCGGTAGGGCACCATCGAGCTGGCGGGAAACAGGTCAATAATGGAGCCGCGAATGGCAAATTCACCGTGTTCCATAACTTCACTGACATTGATATAACCACTGGCTTCAAGATCTCGACGAAAAGAACCTAAGTCCAGCTGCTGATTTATTTTCAGGCGGAGTACATTTTCCTGTATGTAACTTTTTGGTGCCAGTCGCTGTGCCAGCGTACTTAAGGGAATAATCAAAATATCACCACAACGAACATTCTGCAGTGCATGTAAAGTCGTCAATCGCTCGGCAATAATGTCCTGATGTGGTGAAAAAATATCATAGGGCAGGGTTTCCCAGTCCGGCAAATGAAAAATCGTTTGCTTTTCATCTTTGTAAAACTCAATTTCACGGGTTAATACATCCGCATGAGTAACATCTTCGACAACGACGACTAACGGGCCATTTTTATGCCGGCACGAAGTCTCAACGATGGATAGTGCCAGGGCACTACCATAAAGCCTGTTCCACCAGGTTTGGCTGTTTTTTTCCGGAATTTGAAGCTGTAACAATGGCGTATCAACGTAAATAATTGATTAAGGATATTCAAGTCGTGAATTATCCATATCTGGGCGTGCCAATACAAGGCTTAAGGCATGGCTATTTAACGAAATGCTAAAAGATTATTGTATATATTGACTGACTACGCTCCTGTTAACCATGTTATTGCGAGTAGAAAGCGTTATTGTGCCTGCATAAGATGTTATCTGCTCACCCGCAGTATGAATAATGAGCCTATACAGCTTGCGGTAAACAATATGAACTCGCAAATATCATCAAATCGATCCCGGTGAAAATTTACTGAAGGCTAAAACGCTGCAAAGTAAACAGAAGAAAGACTCTATATTACAAGTCATATAAACAGGTATACTGCCCCGGAAATGGCGGCATATCAGGCCAGCCTGCTTACTACAAACATTGATGTATTGACTCAACTAATCAATGCTATGATATATGCAAACCTAAAAATATTTCATTCAGGAGAAACACATGAAAAAATCTGTTGTTTTCGTAATAGTTGCCAGTTTTACCTTGGTTTCTTTTAATGCAAATGCTGCGTCAATCAGATGTGGAAGCAAAAGTTTTTCATCGACCACACGTACACCTCAACTACAATCAGATATTCTGAAATATTGTGGCAAACCAACACAGCGCAATGGTAATGTGTGGGTTTACAAGAAAAAAAACAGGCGGCTCAAGTTTGAAGAGGGCATGCTTATCGATATAACAATTATTAAGAAATAAATTTTTTCACCATCGTTCTTCGCTGCCGGTGTTATCAACCGACAGGTTCGCTCCAGCGCAAAGTTTAGGCAGCAACAGCCATTTTAAAAATTAAGAACAGATGTTATCGAAAGAAAAAAACTGGAACATAAAGCACTCATACTATCAGCCGGTGGCGCACTGATAATGGCAATACTGGGATTTGGTTTTGCTGTATTAACACATTCCGAAACACTGATGCTCGATGGTCTATTTTCATTGCCGGGTTTCTTTATGGCGCTGGCTGCCATACGTGCTTCCAAGACTGGTATATGAGCCGGGTGACAGCAATTTCCAGACCTGATTATTCGAGATGGACTAAAAGAGTTACTGCTGGGTGCACCGGATGCTGAACTGCAGCAGCAGCTGCGTCAGAAACTGGAAGCTGAGCGGCTGGAAAAGGGTTACACAAATAATAAGCTGCGTATCGCAAAAACCGGGAGAATGATATACATTTCTATCTTCGTACTTTTACACCGGGAAAATACCGATCCAACGGTGACGGAGCAGGATACCATGCGTAAAACGTTAAGCAGGGTGATTAGTAATTTTTATCCCGATGTTGAAGTCGATATATTTTTCACACGTAATACAACTTTTGTTTAAAACTGTCAGCAGCAAGGGAGTTAATGATGGGAATACTCTGCTGTCACATCAACAGTGAGAAACATGAGTTACCTGCGGTTATTGCGACCGTATGCTGCAGAACCTGAAAATCTGCACAGTCAATGACAAATAACACCGGCCGAAGCCATTGCCATTACCGGAAAAACCACTCAATAGTCGGCTTTGTGTTACCCTCCCAGGTTGACTGGGCGCTTGCATCGAAACTGGTCACCACTGCAAAATATCTGAATCCGCAATCCATGGCAACACAACAGGTGTGTTGTATGTGGCACATTATTTTTAATAACAAAAGCATATAAACGTACAAATGGAGCGATGACATATGGCGCTACTAACTGTCTGGAATACTTTTTTTCAGATATTTTATGAGTTTTATAAAACAGGAAAAATCACTAATGATATTTAGTTTACGCCCGACTTTTTTTCACAGACAGGATAACAGCAAAAACATGCGCCGCCTTGATACACAGCTTTCAACATATATATTATTGTTTATTCTCATGCTTTATGGTGTATCTGCGCAAGCAGAATCTACAAAAAACTACCTCCGAATAGAGCGTAGTTTACCTGCAGAAAATAATGACCTGACCGTTACCTCAATTGGTGGCTTGCTTTTTAACAATAATGCCGGATCACATGTTGACTTAAGCTATCTGGAATCAGATACCAGCGGCAATGGCTTGACACTGGATATAGGAGGAAATTACGTATTCAGATGGGAGGTTTCATTGTTTGCCGGCATCGGAGTAGCGCTTGGTTACAACTGGGATAACGATGACTATATCGCATCTTATTACCCTGAAGTAGGTGCCGTTTATGAAATAACACAAAAATTCGGCATTACGATTAGTGGCAAACGTTATTTTAATTTATATAACAAACCTGAAAACATTATTAAGTTAGGTTTGTTGTTTAGCTACTGAACGCTATAGATGAGCGACATAACCGTGTGCTTACGCAGTGCTCAATGTTGATGATATTAAGTTTGTTGGTAGAGAGATATACCCAAATGCTGACATTATTGAAATTAAAAATGCTATGCATGATGTTGTTTTATCTGCCGATGATGTTATCGAGGATTATTTTATGAATATATCGGTATGGTTAAAAAGATATTTTTAAAGGAGTCTGCTCCAATTTGATTTAACTGTTGTTCTTCGCTCACCATCTGCGTTATCCATAAGAAACTGAAATTTATGAGTTTTTAATTCAATCACATATGGTTTACAATAATCCACATTACCTACTATAAAACACCTTAACTGAAAGGGAAATTTTCATGTCTGATAAAAGTCGGGGCTTCTGGTCTTCATTTCCCGGTATACTCACAGGTCTGGCAGCCGTTATAACGGCTGTTACCGGTCTCATCATCGCCGTAAACGGTGGCAATGGTAGTGATGTAGAAAACCCGATTAAAGATGACAATACAGTTATATCTGCAGTCCGGGTTGAAGGCAATAACACAAATCCTGTTATGGTGATAGAAACAAAACCTGATTCAAGTACTGTAACACTGGAAGCACTGCTTGACTGCAAACGGTTCCCTACAAAAAACACCGTCACCAGTCTGATGAGCTGGTCCGATTACTATCACAAACAAATCGTCGATACAGGTGCATCAAGGGAGGCCTGTAATAAAGCACTGGCATATAGAGCCCAGGCACATTGCAAGAACCGTAATGACCTTGCCATTCGTCAAGGTCTGACAGAAACGTTATCCCAATGTAAAACAATTAAATTCAGCTGGAAAGATGTTCAACTCTAATACACCTCTGATTAAAACTTAATCTTCAACCGCTAGAGCTTACAGTAACAATTCACTCAATTAATAAAATACGGATAGACGTACTTTATTTTTTCATTACAGAGTGATTAATTCTATAAAATCATGCTTTACTGCCTCTACTGGTTGTAGGGGTAGTGATACAGTAAAATCAGCCATCTAACAGGAGCTGTTAAAATGCACATTAAAGAATCAGGTGGAATGATGAATAAAAGACAGGAACAACATCTACACCGAAACTTCACCTGCAACCAGCACTCTGGTAAAGCCAGGGCGATTCGTATAATTTTTAAACTTGCTACTTTAGGTTACTCCAATGAATGATCAAATAATGGTCGTTAAAGATGCAATACTTAATATACAGGGAGGCTCTTATATATTAGTTACTGTAATTTTGTTTGCAAGCTGGCTGTCTTATCTGTTTTCCTGTCGAATTATCCTGGTTTTATTAAGAAAAATATTTCAACAAACCGCTACGCATCTGGACGATATTCTAATCGAACAGGGTGTACTTAATCGTTTGTCTTATGCAGTTCCTATAATAGTTATTTACCTGTTTTCAGATCTGCTCCCTGATTACAGTTACCTTATACAGCAGTTTTTATCAGCATTGCTCGTTATTGTTGTTGTTCTCGTTGTCAATTCTACGCTTGATGCGGTCAATGAAATCTACAGCAGGAGTAAATTTTCTCAGCAGTTGAATATCAAAAGTTATTTGCAGATCAGTAAACTTATATTAAATATTCTGGCGGGCATCGTTGTTATCGCTATACTGATCGATAAGTCACCGGTCTATCTATTAAGTGGTATCGGTGCTTTAACCGCTGTTTTACTATTGATTTTCAAGGATACGATTTTATCATTTATTGCAAGTATTCAGATACATTCAAATGATCTATTCAAAATAGGTGACTGGTTGGAGGCGCCACAGTTTGGTGCTGACGGTGACGTCATTGATATTGCTCTGCATACAGTGAAAATACAGAACTGGGATAAGACGATCTCGATAATCCCTTCGCATAAATTAATTGCTTCATCGTTTAAAAACTGGCGCGGGATGTCAGAAAGCGGTGGTCGCCGCATCAAACGTGCCATCAACATAGACCAGACCAGCATTCGTTTCTGTGATGAGAAAATGATTAACAAATTTAAGTCTATCGAATTGCTTGCACCCTATCTGGAATCAAAAATATCTGAGATCGAAGTGTCTAATTCAGGGAGTAATATAAATATGGAAACCCTGGTCAACGGCCGTCGATTGACCAATATCGGTACTTTTCGAGCATATATAGAGGCGTATCTGAAGAGCCATCCCATGATTCATGACAAGCATACCTTTCTGGTGCGGCAACTGGCGCCGAGTGAAAAAGGTCTACCTATTGAGATTTATGTTTTTACCAACACTACCGACTGGCTGGCTTATGAAGCGATACAGTCGGATATTTTTGATCATCTGCTGGCAGTGTTGACTGAATTTGATCTGCAAGTTTTCCAGAATCCTACAGGAAAGAATTTTGAGCAGTTAAAACATTAAATAGTAGTTGTTGCTCACAAATCGATATTGGGAAAAGTATAAATTACTCACTAATATTACTTGACCACTACAGTTCACTTCTGACTCATTAAACAAGCAAAAACAATAAAGGCAGGCAATAAGCGAAAAGATGCTGACTTTTCTGATGCACTGATCATCAATAAAGCGCTGTATGTTGCCAATACATTAAATGAATCATTAGACGGTGTATATACATTTGATCTTGCGTTACAAACGTTACCGGGCACAAGAAAACCCTAACAATTCGAGTCATATTAAGACATTCGAAAATTTTGGCGCAATAAAGCTGACGTTCGTATTAAAACACAGAGAAAAGTATGATGTTACTTCACCATGGCAGTATCATCATTGTTGGTTTCTGCTTCGCTTAACAACATCACCACCTTTAATTACTTATTACGCGGCTCAATACCCAGCCTGCGGATACCTCCGCTAACACCACACTGCCACAATCTTTCTGGTTTTGTACCACAAAAGAAAATGCTGCAGACGGGTCTGATTTTAAATATAACGATGGCTTTTGTGATTGCCAGTATCGCATGGATTATTGTTCACTGATTCAGGTTTGTAAAATTATTCAGAGGTTCCCAAAGTAATTCGCTGTGAGTATTAATGCGGAGAACGTACCCGCACCGACACAAAAATAGCCGTATTCCCTGAGTGACTGGATCTTCGGAATTTCGTATATTGTCGCAATAACAATTAAGCCCCCGGCAATGAGTGCATACCACAGGGCAAGTGTTGCGTCCGAAATCTCCAGCAAAAATCCGGTGATCCAGCCCGCGAAAACACCT
>JAJRUQ010000092.1 GCA_024277705.1 Gammaproteobacteria bacterium | reverse complement strand
TAGTAAATATTTCAATATTTACACATTTTCATGTCGTTTAAAACAACTTAATAAAATGCTATAAAATCGGTCTCCGAAGCCTGGGGTCGGTGGTTCAAGTCCACTCGGGCGCGCCATTTTTATAATTCACCAGCCCCGGATCGACAGATCACTTTTGCTTAATGAAACCAGGCCCGGGGGCTTCATTATAAACCGCACTATCAAACATACTAACTCGAACGATGATTAAGCGACACACAGGACAACAAGACTGTCTCAGATCAAGGCGTGGTCCGAAGCTAATGGTTATTCCATTGGCAAGAAGCGCAACGTGGAGCTGGGGCAGTCTTGTTGTCCCTAACCCTTTATATAAAGACAGGCCGAAAAAATCGCTGCCATGGACTGCATTATCCAAACTTGCTGTAGATGACTACAGCGGTATTCTGATGCCTTGCCATAACAACGCTTTTTTCGGCTGTGTGTTGCTTAATCATCGTTCGAGTTAGTAACTTAACCGCCTGTGGTATTTTAAACTAGTAATCAATCACTGTTGGCTTATACTGCTTAAAGTCCGGCATGGTCATACCTGCACTGGCATTAATGTAGGTTGGGTCAGCAACAACAAAACGCTTTCCCCGGTAGTTGATACTGTCACCGGCGACCAGCTCATTAAAACGCACAGCGGTGGCCACATGGCCCGGGTAGTCAAGCCCGACCACCTGCAGATTTAACAAACTTCGAACCAGCCAGGCGAATAAAATGGCACGATCCTCACAGTCGGAATATGGATAAAACAATGTTTCTTCCGGAAATAAATAGTTCTCTTCGCCAAACTGCTGCTCATCAGTCTCATACTTCAACGAAGTTTGCACAAAGCGCAATAAAAAACTCACCGCCTGCTGCTCCGACATGCCCTTCATGTGCTCGGCAAGCTGTTTTTGCAACGGTGTTGCTGTCGCCTTATAAACGCCAGCGCCAAAATACAAATCGAGGCTCAATTGCGGATAGGTGTTAAAGAATTTCACCCTGCCACGATCATAGCTCACCTCAATATTATATTTTTTGCCTTCAAACTCAAATGACAGGTGCCGGCGCTCAGCCTTATCATTTGATGCCACCACCGGCGTTACCCGCATATCAAAATCTTTTGTCGTATCAGGATACTCACCATCATAAGTAAACACCTGCCCCGGATTCTGTTTACGGCCATCAAACTCAACAGCGTAATATCGTTTCCCGCCAAAGGTAAAATAAACCACCTCGAACATTTCCTGCTCAGAGGGCACCAGCAGATAAATAGCACTTCTATCATAGGCGACCCGCGCCCGGTAACCGGATTTTGCCAATAAAAACCAGCTTAACAACGCCCCTTCATTACGACGATTATTGTTGATAGCCATCGCCAGTTTATGAACCAGCAAAGCGTAAGCCCAGTCATTCAATTGCAGTGATTTTTTTTGCGCATTCAATTGCTTCAGCAGGTCTTCATATTCTGCCCGGCTTAATGCCGACCAGTAATTACTAACAGCATTCTTATCGATGGTCGAAGCCAGTGTTTGCTGCAAACCTGCATCATAATAAAAACCCAGCCGCCTGCCGAAAAAATCAATATGAAGCGAACGCCCCTTCGGTGCCACAACCAGCGGCGCAGGAACAGGTTTCGTTATTACGACAGGCTTTGGCACAGTAACGACAACCGGCTTTTCAACAGGGGCAGGCAAAACCGGCTCCGGAACAGCCACCGGCATTACATCCGGTTTAGGCACTTCATCCAGTACCTCACCTTTAACAACATCCACCGCCTTCCATTGCGACTTTAAAAAATCTGTAAACTCTTTGTCCCGCTTGTCTCTATATTCCTGAAACGCCTTTTTCTCCGCCGTTACGCCCTGAGCCTGCTGCTGCATCCATTGCTGAAACTCACTGTTCGCGCCACCGGGAAAACCATAAAGCACCAGCCCTGAAAACAGACACGCCGCCATAATTTTTTTCGTGTTCATTATTTCTCCCTGCAAAATTTACAGCCATAAAAAAACCGGCATCCAGAAAATCGGAGGCCGGTTTTATCATACCATCGTGTTGCGAATATTTACTGTTTCATCCTGGCAATCGATGCCGCCAGCTCATCCTGACCCTTTTGCGCTTTAAACTGCTGCCATAAAGCACGGTCATTATTCATGCTGGTTTTTAATGCATTTTCAGTTGCTGCTGCGGCGACAGAGCCATCCATGCCAAGCAGTACATATAAAACACCATTCGGACTGGTTCGTGTTTTAAATATTTTTGTACCAACCAGCGTTTCATCGGTAATCTGTTTTGTTACCGAGGTATTTACTTTATCAACGGTTTCAGAATCCGCTGCACCAGTGGTTTCCGCATACTGTTTCACCATGTTCTGCACATGCACTTTCATCGCCTGTGCCAGTTGAACACGTGCGTCAGTTGCTGCCATATTTTTCATAAAACTGTGACCGGCCGCAGATTTCTCTGCCACACCAATCGCTGATACCGCCACACCCTCAACCGGCTCATCACAAATCCAGCCGGGCGCTGCTGTATTAGGCGCATCAGGGAATACACAATCCGGCGCTGCCTGCTTAATTTCATCTGAACCACCACATGCTGTCAGTAACAGAGCCATCGCTACTGCACTTATACTAAGCATTCCTGTTTTCATGTTCATGTTTTCATCTCCCAAAGTAGTTTTATATTTTATCCGCGGTATTATGCAATACAACTTAACCAATTTTTACCGCAGTTGCGATTACAAGTCAAAGAGGAAGGCACTGCTGCTTTGCAAAGCTGTTAACCCCGTCACATTGTTTGTTTTCGGACAGGGAAAGACGGTGAGTTATTTCGCGCACCCCTGCTTCTCAGATTTTTATCTCGCTTCCTTTTGTATCAGGTGATCCATGATTTTGATCATATTCTCGTACGAACCGGCCATTGAACCACTGGTCAGATATTTACCGTTAACAACAATAGAGGGCACGCCCTGAATCTGGTAGGCGGTCTGCTTCTTCCTGGCTTTTCTTACCATGCTGTCAACCGAAAATGAATTATATTCAGCCTCAAACTTTTTTCGGTCAACCCCATTACTCACAACAAAATCTGTGAGCAGCGCTTTTTTGTTCAACCGTTTTTTATCTTTATGAATGGCGGAAAAAATCTTGCCGTGTAAATCTTCAATAACACCCATATTGCTTAAGGCATAATATGTCCGCGCCTGCACTTCCCAGTCCGGACGAAATATAGCCGGAACACGAACAAACTCAACGTTAGCCGGTTTGGTTTTTTTCCATGCTTTTATGTACGGCTCAAAAGAATAACAATGCGGGCAACCGTACCAGAAGAATTCCAGAACCTCTATTTTAGAACCTGTATCGGTTGGCTGTGGCGTAACTTTTTTATAATTAACGCCTTCACTAAAACCTGCCGCCTGTATCGCTAGCGAGCTCATCATCAGCAACATAAACATTAATGACTTTTTCATACAATCTCCATCTATCTAAATAATGGTGCTTTACTGTTTGTTTTTTCTTTTAGGGAACAACTGTATCGATAATGATATTTAATATTGTGTCAGCGCTCTTGTCAGTGACATCAATCTGACCGATATAGTCACCGCTCTGCGCGATAGCTGAACCTACCTTTGAAACACGCGCTGAAATCACCAGCTCATCAAAAGCACTCATATTCATGCCTTCAACCATCGCCATGCTGTCATCCAGCACGACACTTGCCGGCAGCTCAGCCAGCGTCAGTCGCTTTGCCGCCAGCGGCATGCGCGGCCCATGCTTTGCTTTAGCATAAACAAAAACAATATCATTTGCAGCAAACTTCTGCCTCACCTGATCACTGACATCCACCGTAACCTCCAAACGCATATCCGAGGCTTTGGCAGCCGCCGGTTCTGGAGTCGCTTCCATGGAAGCTGCCTGGCTCGCAACTCTGGCCTCAGCCATCATATGCTCCAACCCTATCATTTTTTCAAGCTCAGGCATTTCCTCGCCGGCATCAACTATCGCCTGCCGCGATTTAGCAATAACAGAAATTATTGATTTCATTACTTCAACATCGCCACCAGTCAAAGGCAACAACTTTGTCAAATGCGCAATCGCTTTATGATGGTAGCCTTGTTGAAATTCTACAACGCCGGCAAACCAGAGCGTATTAGGATTATCCGGCTCCAGCGCCTGCGCCCTCAGCACCAGCGTTCTGGCCTCATCACTAAACACGCGGTTGTTGTTTAACGCCAGAACTTCGGCAAGCTCTAACATCAACTGCGCATTATTCGCATCCTGCTCCAACGCAACAGCAAAAGCTTTAGCCGCCAGATCATTCTCCCCCAGATATTTATGTGAACGAGCAAGCATGATCCACTCTTGAACCGAGCCGCCGCTTTCTGCAATTTTCGCTTCCAGCTTACGCGTCATCTCTTCAATCGAAGGCTGCTTATCTGTCGCCTGCTGTTGCTGGCTGGCAACAAACCCTTCGTCACTGGCATTGTGCATACCAAGCTCAAGGTATAACAATAACGCCACCATTGGCACAAAAACTGAAACAACCAGTGCCAGCGCCGGATGACGCCTGGCAATATTAGTGTAATGATCAGCGGCATTTTCTGTATTCTCTGCCGGAATATCGATCAACAGCTCCCGATCGAGCTCTTCCCGCGCCGATTTATAATATTGTTGATCAATACGACCCTCCTGCAAATCCAGCTCAAGCTCCTGAATTTTTTCATCATTGATCGTTAAATTACTGTCTCTGTACGCCAGAGTCGAATGCTGCCGTGCTTTTAATAATGGATACACCAGCATGCCGATTGCGACCAGCAGCATTAAAATCATTAAAACCCAGAACGTAATATTCATTATTTATCCTGTTCCGCATGTAAATTTTTTATACGCTCTACTTCTTCTTTACTCAAACCATCCACCTGCTTGCTCATATTCTGTGCCTTCACATAACGCACGACAAAAACCATTCCAACAAAGAAAATAATGACAGGACCAAACCACAGCAACCAGGTCATCGGTTCAAACGGCGGCCGGTATAAAACATAATCGCCATAACGGTCAACCATAAAACTGACAATCTCTTCTTCTGTTTTTCCTTTTTGCAACATAGTGTAAATTTCTAAACGCAGGTCTTTCGCCAGATCCGCATTTGATTCTGCGACGCTCTGGTTCTGACAAACCAGGCAACGTAATTCTTCACTTAACTTGTGAAAAATTTTCTCTTTTTCCGGGGAATCAAACTGAAAGATTTCAACAGGCGCTGCAACCACATTAAAAGGACATGACAGTACTATCAACAAAATTAATTTTGAGAGGATGTTATACATAGGGTTTACTATTTTTCGAGAGAATTCATCACCGACATCAATTCGTCGTATTTTTCTTTATCAGACAGCGGCCCGATAACCTTATGACGGATGATACCCTGTTTATCAATCAAAAAAGTCTCCGGTGCGCCATAAACGCCCCAATCGATCGATATACGCCCGCTGTAATCAACCGCCACGGCCCGATACGGATTACCCAGTGTCGCCAACCAGTTCTTTGCATCATCCGGCTCATCCTTATAATTCAAACCAATAATTCGCACACCGTTACGGCTGAGAAATTTGACTGTTTCATGCTCCTGCCGACAGGCAAAGCACCAGCTGGCCCAAACATTAACCAGCGTTATCTGACCGATAAGATCTTTATTGGTAAACCTGCCTTCGCTCAACAACAGCGGCAGATCAAACTCCGGCGCCGGCTTACCAATCAAAGGTGAAGGCACTTCGCGGGGGTTAAGCGTCAAACCAATGCTAAGCAATGCGGCCAGTGCCACAAATATCATCAGTGGCATAAAACGTTTCAACATCGAAGGCTGATTATTTTCCATACGAGCATCTACCGGTTGCTATTTTCTCAAGATTCACTTATCAGGCGCTGGCTGCAGCAGAAAATTTCCCTGTCAGCTTCTGTTTGACCGTTTGACGATAACGCCGGTCACTCACTGCCAACACACCTCCAAACGTCATGAAAAGAGTGCCCAGCCATATCCAGCGGATCAACGGTTTGTAATACACCCGCATACTCCAGGCGCCGCCCTCGAGCTCTTCACCTAATGCCGCATACAGGTCTCGGGTAAAGGTTATATTAATAGAAGCATCGGTCATTGGGTTACTCTTGCCGGTGTAAACACGTTTTTGTGGCAACAACTCACCAATTCTCTCACCATCCTCCCAAATCTCGATAATGGCTTCATCGGCAAGGTAGTTCGGTCCCTGTACTTTTCGCGTACCTTTAAAGTGGAAATCGTAGCCGGAGACGTTATAACTGCTGCCCGGCACCATGCGTAAATCTTTTTCTTCACTATAAGTCATGGTGACGGTAACGCCGGCTACAAAAACCGCTACACCAAAGTGCGCCATCACCATGCCAAGGAAAGACGCCGACAATTTCAGCTTGCGCGACATTCGCTGAAACAGATCTCTCAATGCCGTCAATGCCACCCATAACGCGCCCGCCAGACCCAGGCCCGTGGCAATGTTTAACTTATCTTCGATCAAAAACGGAATTAACAGGCCAACGGTCAGCGATATCATAAAATACGCCGCATAACTTCTGACAACACGTGACCAGCTATCCCCTTTCCAGCGGATGCTCGGCCCAGCGCCCAACAGCAATAAAAGCGGAATCGCAACCAGTGCAAACATTGTATCGAAATAAGGTCGGCCAACAGAAATCTTGCCGAGACCAAAAGCATCAACCACCAGCGGATACATGGTACCGACAAACACCGCCGTAGCCGCTGTGAGGAAAATAATGTTATTTATCAGCAACGCCGTCTCTCGCGAGAACCACTGGAAACGACCGAAGCTGATCACGGTCGCAGAACGCCATGCATATAAGGCCAGCGAACCACCGACAACCACTATCAGGAAACCAAGAATAAAGACACCTCGCGCCGGATCCGTAGCAAAGGCATGCACCGAAACCAGCACGCCGGAACGCACGATAAACATGCCCAGCAGACTCAGGGAAAAAGCCAGAATGGCCAGCAACACGGTCCAACTTTTGAACACACCGCGTTTTTCGGTGCTTGCCAGCGAGTGAATCAACGCGGTACCAACCAGCCACGGCATAAACGAGGCATTCTCAACCGGATCCCAGAACCACCAGCCACCCCAGCCAAGCTCGTTATAAGCCCACCAGCTACCCAACGCAATACCGACGGTCAAAAAACTCCAGGCAATGGTTGTCCACGGACGCGACCAGCGCGCCCAGGTCGCATCCAGCTTACCACCAAGCAAAGCCGCGACCGCAAAAGCAAACGCCACCGAAAAACCGACATAACCCATATATAACAATGGCGGATGAAAAATCAAACCGGGATCCTGCAACATTGGATTTAATTCACTGCCATCAAGCGGCACAGGAAAAATACGCTCGAAAGGGTTGGATGTGAACAGCATAAACGCGATGAAACCCGCGCTGACCATACCCATTACCGCTAGCACCCGCGCCATTAAAATTTCTGGCAGATTTTTACTGTATACCGCGACTGCCACCGACCACAGCGCAAGAATCAGCCCCCACAACAACAAAGAACCTTCGTGTGATCCCCAGACACCAGAAATACGGTACATCAACGGCTGCACCATATTTGAATGCTGCGACACATATAGTACCGAAAAATCATGCACGATAAACGCGTAGGTTAAAGCCGCATAAGACAAACTCATAAACAAAAGCTGCGCCAGCACAGCTGGTCTGACCAGAGCAATTAACGCCGCCTGATTTCTAGCCACACCGACTAGCGGCACGATGCTCTGCACGATAGCAATGGCAAAAGCGATGATTAAAGCAAAATGTCCGAGTTCAGGAATCATAATATTGTAATAGCTATCAATTTAAATGAAGGTTCTGTTAATGTCGCTTGATGCGTTTTTAGTATGCTGCTTTTTTAGCCGCGTCTTCCGCCGTTTTTAAAGCATCCGCAACCTCCGGCGGCATATAATTTTCATCATGTTTAGCCAGCACTTCCTGCGCAACAAAGCGACCATCAGGTTGCAAATTTCCCATCGCAACAATGCCCTGCCCTTCGCGGAACAAATCAGGCAGGATGCCGGTGTATTCAATGCTCATGCTTTCCTGATTGTCGGTAACATCAAATGCTACTTTCAAGCTGTCCGGCTCACGCTTCACGCTACCCGCAACCACCACACCACCGACACGAAATGAATGCTTGTCCGGTGCTTCGCCGGCTTTCACCTGTGTCGGACTGTAGAAATACAGTAGATTTTCTTCAAACGCGGTCAGACCCAGTACCGCCGCCAGCGAAATACCAAAGACGATACCAATCACCAAAACTTTTCTGCGACTTCTTTTATTCATTGCTCTGCTTTCCCGCCATTAGCCATTTGTTTGCTATTAGCCAGTTCGATTTGTTCACGCTTAACTGCTCGCTTGATACGCGCAATAATTTTTTTGCGCTGCATGACAGGCGCAATAATATTCGCCAGAACAACAATTAATGTTATCCCGTACGAAGTCCACACAAAAAAGGCATAGCCACCCATGTGAAAAAATTCTGACCAGTTCATTATCTACACTCTACCCATGATGACTTACAGTTTCTCATTCTCGATTAGCTCCCTTACCCAGCGCCGATTACGATCGCGATACAACGCTTCGTTTCGCGCCCTTACCAGAACCAGTGCAGCATAAAACAACTTAAATGCCACCGCCATCAGCAACAAAGGAATAAGCATATCGATATGCATGGAAGGTTTATCAAATTTTGCCACCGTCGCACCCTGGTGCAGGGTATTCCACCACTCAACGGAATAATGAATGATGGGGATATTAACCACGCCGACGATGGCGAGCAGACCACTGGCCTTATCCGCGCTGCGCTGGTCTTCGATAGCCGATTGCAGCGCCATATAACCCAGGTATAAAAACAGTAAAATTAACTCGGAGGTTAAGCGCGCATCCCACACCCAGTAAGCGCCCCACATCGGCTTGCCCCAGAGTGCGCCGGTAACCAGCGCGACAAAAGCAAACGAGGCTCCAATCGGCGCACTGGCCGCCGCTACCATATCCGCCAGCCGAATTTGCCAGATGATGCCTATTGCCGCAGATATGGCCATCACCATATAAATAAATAATGACATCCAGGCCGCCGGTACATGAATAAAAATAATACGATAACTTTCGCCCTGTTGATAATCAGGCGGTGCCACGAACAGACCCAGATACAAACCATACAGCCCGAGCAGCAACGCGCTGATAGAAAACCAGGTAATCAACGGCGCTGACATGCTGTAAAAATACTTAGGTGAAGAAAATCGTTGTATCCACTTCCACATAATTCAAATCTTTTCTTTTTATGATGCTGCCTAGCGTGCAGCGGTAATGCGCAATGCGACTGAAGTTGCCAGCGGTGCCAGTGACAGGGCCAATGCTAACACAGCGCCTAAAAATAGTAATTGACCAGTAACAGGCAGGCCATCCGAAGCCACATCAACCGCATTCGCTCCAAAAATCAAAATAGGAATGTATAGCGGCAGAATGATTAAAGACAACAAAACACCACCACGGTTCACTGCAACCGTTAAAGAAACGCCAATAGCTCCCACTAAACTGAGTACCGGCGTACCCAGCAGCAAACTATAAATGAGAACGCTGACCGCTTCTGAAGGCAAACTCATAAACAAACCCAGCAGTGGCGCGATAATCACCAGCGGCAAACCGGTCAGCAACCAGTGCGCCGAAACCTTGGCCAGCACCAGAATCATCAACGGGTTGGGGCTCAGCATTAACTGATCCAGAGAGCCATCGTCATAGTCCTGCTTGAATAAACGATCCAGTGACAGCAACACCGCCAGCAGGGCTGATACCCAGATCACGCCCGGCGCCATCGCCCGCAACGCTTCCGAAGTCGGCGTTACCGCCAGTGGAAACAAGGTAACCACCAGCACAAAAAAGATTAGCGGGTTCGCCAGTTCATGACGATTACGCAATGCCAGGCGCAGATCACGGATGAGCAAATGATAATAAGCTTTTAACATTATTTCACCCCGCCACCCTGTAATCGCGCCTTGCGACCAAGCTGCACCGAAGACATCTCACAATCAAGCTGCATACCATGATGCGTGGTAAAAATCACGCTGCCGCCGGCATTCCTGTGATCAAGAATCATCGACTCCATCAGAGCGACACCCTGCACATCCAGCGCGGTCAGTGGCTCATCCAGTATCCACAGCTTCGCTCGTGACAGCTCAACAAAGGCCAGCAAAATTCGCCGGCGCTGCCCCGATGATAAAGCCTTGCCCTGCACATCTTCATAGGTTGCCAGACCAACTTTGGCCAGCGCAACTTCGATATCACTTGTGCTCAATGATAATGAACGGGTATCAAGCAAGGCCCGCACATTTTCCAGAACCGTCAAATCACCCTTGATGCATGGCAGGTGGCCAATGTAAACCATATTGGCATAATAATCTTCACGGTTTGACGTAATGGATTCACCCTGCCACAACACCTTGCCCGCCTCCGCCTGACGCAGACCGCAGATAATTCGCAACAAGCTGGTTTTACCGCTGCCGTTCGGCCCTTCAATTTGCAGAACCTGTGCTTCATCCACAGTAAAATTCAAATCATTAAACAACAAACGATCATCGCGTACACATTCTAAAGACAGGGTTTCAAGCATCATTTTTGCCGAGAAAAATTATACAGACATGACTATAGCTTATAAACAAAAAAGGATGGCCTGAGCCACCCCCTTTTTACCATGACTTAATTAAAGCGCTGCTTTATTTAAGGCTGGCGATGTAGTTTGCAACAGCAACCATGTCTGCTTCAGACATTTTTTCAACGATGGCACGCATCAACTTCTTGTCATCATTTTTACGGCTGCCATCTTTAAATGCTTTTAACTGCGCCAGTGTGTAATCAACATATTGACCGCCAACCTGCGGGTAACCAATACCAGCCGTGCCTGCGCCAGTGGGACCGTGACACCCCTGACAGGCAGGAATACCTTTCTGCAGATCACCACCTTTGTACAACTCACGACCGGCTGCTATTTTGTCCGCATCAAAAGGCGCTGCATCTTTTACACTCTGCGACTGGAAATAAGCACCGATATCAGCTGCATCCTCATCCGTCAATGCAGCAACCATGCCCAGCATGATAGCATTCTGGCGATCACTGTTGGCCTTAAAGTCCTTAACCTGCTTAACAATATAAGCCACGTTCTGACCGGCAAGCTTGGGATACATCGGAATCAGGCTGTTCCCATCCATACCATGACAACCACCACACGCAGCCGCTTTCGTCTTGCCAGCGACAGCATCACCCGCAACGGCTGTAACAGCCATGAACATACTTAAACTGGCAACAACCGCTAAGATTAATTTTTTCATTGTTTGAACTCCAAACATGCAAACCCGGAAAGGGTAAAAAAAGTGGCGGAATTCTACACCACCGCTACCATTCCATCAATATCAATCATGCGCCGGCAACCCGCTGCAGCAAACACCGGCTGGCGAAGACCGGTTCACTATTGAAATGTGATGGCGCATAATATGCCGCCTATGAACAAGCCCCCTACAAAAAGAGCCGCAAAACCCGCCATCGACAACCGCTACTACCGCCAGGCACATTTTCTTATCAGCGCCGGCAAGGCACACCAGTTTCCGCAAGGCGGCCATGAAGTTGCTTTTGCCGGGCGATCCAACGCCGGAAAATCCAGTGCCATCAATACCTTATGCGACAACAAAGGCCTGGCACGCACCAGTAAAACGCCGGGGCGCACACGCCTGGTCAATTTTTTTGAACTGGACGAAGAGCATCGTCTGGTCGACCTGCCCGGCTACGGTTTCGCCAAAGTACCGGTTGCCATGAAAAATGAATGGCAGAAACTGATGACACAATACCTCAGCGAACAGGCGCCGCTGAAAGGCCTGGTCGTGATCATGGACATTCGCCACCCACTGAACGATACTGACTGGCAGATGCTGGAATGGTGTCAGCACTTTCAGCTGCCGGCACACATCCTGCTCACCAAAGCCGACAAAATCAAACGCGGCGCACAGCAAAACAGCCTGTTGAAAACCCGCAAGCTGCTAAAAGAAGCCGAAGTAAATGCCAGCGTACAAACCTTTTCAGCATTGAAAAAAACCGGGCTGGAAGAACTGGCCACCAAACTCAATGGCTGGCTGGAACTAAGCCACTAAATATTGCCGGATTCAAAAATTAAAAACGAATTCACCACAGAGGCACGGAGGACACAGATTTTTTTGCAGTCATGCGCCTGCAACGCGAGACTAAATAAAAGTTTTTCTCAGAGTTCTCCGTGCCTCTGTGGTAAAAAATTTTCGACTTTAATTTCCACCAAAAAAAACCCGGCCAAAAGGCCGGGCAACAAAGATGGAACCGGATTGGGGATGCCGATTCCGATGACCCGCAAAAGGGAGAGAGCGGGTCTACGCCGGGCT
>JAJRUQ010000091.1 GCA_024277705.1 Gammaproteobacteria bacterium | reverse complement strand
AATTCAAAGAAAATAAGCGTCAGGAAGAAATATAAAATCAGTGCCATCAATGCCTTAAAAAATATCAGCATATAAAACTGCATAGGATATTTTTCACGATCATATGTTACATGTGTCTGAAAACTTGCCAGCTGTGCAGCCGCCTTTTCGTGACAACCGGAGGCACGACAGGTAGTACTGATATTATTTTTATGTACAGCAGATGTTGGCGTGTCCTGACTCTCGATTAAATGTGCATTCTCACCGGCAACAACATGACAGTCGATACAGTCAGGAGTACGTTCAGATCCGAGGATAACCATCTTGCCATGAAAAGTCTCTTTATAGCTGGTAATCACATCATCCAGTTCATGCCGCTCTCTAAATGCTTTATCCTGATGGCACTTGGCACATACTTCGATTGTTTCGACTGAATATCGCGACTTGTGTAAACGAGTCGTTACATGTTCATAAAAATCCTCTGCAAAGTTACCATCGGTATGGCAGCTTTTACACCGGCTGATGGAACGCTTGGAAATACCCGGGGTTTTTTTACCTTTATAAAACGAGAACGGACGATATAAAGGCTGGTCATGGCAGTTTTTACATTGTGGATAATCTTCTGCAAATTCTTTAGGTTCTCCGTTTTCATCCAGCTTGCCATGTACACTTTTTGCCAGGGTTTTTGCAATATTTTTATGTGAAAACTTTTTCTGACCAGAAGGTTCTATAATGTGGCATTGCTGAGCACAGTCAACTTTTTTTGCCGGCTGGTGAGGAATACGGTCGATATCGGTATGGCAGTCGCTACACTTGTTGCGCCTGTGCGGTCCACTTTCGAACAGATCCTGATTGATATAAAATAGTCTGAACTCACCATTTTCATCAATCCGGCTCAAACCCCGGTGCTTATGACAAAGCACGCAGTTAAGTTCATCCTCAGCATAAACCTCTGATGAAATAAACATTAAAGAAACAATTGTTAACAGAAGTTTAACGTAATAGGCTGGCCGAAGATCTCTCATACTATTATCCCTGTTTCTCATTTATATAGTGCATGTAGTCGCTACCTGTACAGCACCTGCATAGTCACTGCAAACAATCAAGATACTTATTAAAAAAGAATCTGCAGATATCAAAAGTAGTCATAACAAATACTACATAGTTAATTCTATTATGTATAGAATCAGACCGTACTATTAGTTGATACATATCAAAACAGCTTTAAATTAATTAATGCCTCATCACTGATGGTAACTTCAGCAATCATGATACTGGCGCCGGGATAAAGAGCATCAGCAGTTAGCGGAAAACATTTTACGGCCGCCCGATTTAACCGGCTTCATCAATCTCTCCTGATACCCTTGAAGCCACTACCGTCCCGTTATCGGTGAGGCATGTACTCATTGTTGCTGCGACCGAATGCCGCATGGATGTGTTTATAGCGCGTCTCAGAACAACGCGTATTCATATCCCGGATCAACAGATAACAACAAACTGTACAGACAGCATAATAATTCCCACTCCGCCCACAAAGTTAACGAGGCAGCAATGCTTTGAAACCGTAATATACCAGTAACCCCTGCCCTGGCGCTATCACATAAAAACCCGCAGCAGAGTGTCATGAAGAGAGCTGTCAACTTTTTAAAAAAGAACAGTACATAATTCCGGAGATTTATGGACGAGAGCAAACCTGCCATATACAGATATTCTCTGAATGGAATATAATAATTTTAACTTGTACCCTTTTAGTGTATGACTGTCGATAAATTACTGACTGTCATTCATCAGCATAATCACTATAATTATCAGCAAAGGCAAGATTGAAACCAGCGCTGCGATACACCAGATACATTTTTTTTTCAAACCTGTTTCATTTTTTTTCATTTTAATCACACCCGCAGAAAAAGTACTCTTTTTCTCAAAATAGCATATTGATTTATATCAATCTTTATACTTTAAGCACACCTCTATTAGTTCATCAATAATCATCTCACCACACCACTGCCCCGTTAACAGTGAGAGACATGATTACGAGCAATTTTGCAGGCAATCTGATTTACTCATAACAATATGAAGCTACCCTTAACTTCATTTAAACTTTAACCACCAGTCAAAAACTGTAAATCCAATACCACAGACAGCAGACCATACTCCGGTGAGTAAAAACCAGCCAATCGCCATATTCTGCTGCCCCTCCCATTCCAGCAAAGCGGAATAGACAAAACCTGAAAGAAATAATACTATCCAGAAAATACGATTTATTTTAGCCATATATAATGATCAATCTATTTTAGGTTCCTAAAAAGTAACTCTGAAATTTGAAAAAGTTCCATTATATATTCAGTTACACAACAAAAGTCAGTATACTTGACTGAAATCAATCTATTTTATAATGATTTCCTTATTATCCAACATACGTGATGATAGTGAAATCACACAACTATAAAAAAACACATACAATATGAAACACATCTTTTTCATCACAGGCCTGCTTACACTATTGTTCAGCAATCCATTACAGGCTTTTGAAGATGACTCAGGTTGTTTACTCTGCCACAAATATCCAAAGATGGGACGTATCACTGAGCAAGGTTCCAAAAGAACCTATCAGGTTATCCCCGGCACTTTTGGCTCAACGGTACACCGTAACGTACCTTGTACAGACTGCCATAATTACATCAAGCAACTGCCACATCGTGAAGTAAGCGAAGGCGTACGCTGTGACTCTGAATGTCATTCAATTAAAAACCCGGCTACCGGAAAAAATTTCAGCCATAAACCGATTTATAACAAATTCAAGGAAAGTGTACACGGTAGAGAAAAAATTGAAACCGGCCTGGATGCCGACAAGCCCTACTGTGTTACCTGCCATACCAATCCAATATACAACCCGGATGAAGATAAGCTGCCTGAACAGATCGTTGACCGTTGCGTAGTCTGCCACGAAGACCGCGACTTTGTTGTTAACTGGTATAAACATACCAGCCGCCGTATACATGAAGTGAAACGTTCACCGTCTGAAATTGTTGAACTGTGCTCAAACTGTCACAGCGACAAAGCACTGATAGAACGCCATGTTGAAGCGGCTAAAAAAGAAGGCCGTGAATTAGGCAGAAAATATCCAATTGCGGTCGAATCCTACGATGAAAGTTTTCACGGAAAAGTCACCCGTTACGGGTTCACCAAAGCCGCCAACTGCCTTGACTGTCACGCCAAAAAGAAAAACTATTACATGAACGTGCATGACATTCGCGCATCCCGCGATCCGGAATCACCGGTTAATGCAAAAAATAAAGTCGATACCTGCCGTAACTGCCATGTACATGCGGATGAAAATTACGCTCAGCTCGACCCTCACCCCACCAGTAAAAAAGACAGTAACGCATTCCGTTATTATGCCAATATAATATACGGCTGGGTCGGTGACATTGTTATTGTATTGCTGGTTGGCATGGCACTACTGGAAACCATCGGTCGTCGTCGTGATGGCGTTGGCTGGATCCTGCGTAAAGGTTCGTCATGGTGGCGAAAATCACCAAGAAACCGTGACCGTATT
>JAJRUQ010000090.1 GCA_024277705.1 Gammaproteobacteria bacterium | reverse complement strand
CATTGACAACAGGGCTGGCCATCGACCTTGGCAGAAATTGACTGAAAAATATCTTTTACCAGCGGCCAGGCTTGCGGATTACCACCCGGCATAATAGATGGACCAAAACGGGCGCCATCTTCGCCGCCGGAAATACCGGTGCCGATAAACAACAGACCCTTGTCTCTCAACTCGGAGGTGCGCCTTGTGGAATCCGGAAAATGAGAATTACCACCATCGATGATAACATCACCCGGCTCAAGCAGTGGTACCAGCATGTCAATAAAACGGTCCACCACTTCACCGGCTTTTACCATCAGCATCACCTTGCGCGGTTTGACCAGTGATGCCACCAGCTGTTCCAGGCTATGCGTTCCGATAATATTTGTACCACTGGCAGGGCCGTTGATAAAGTCATCGACTTTACTGGTGGTGCGGTTGAACACGGCAACACGGTGGCCATGATCAGCCATATTCAGAACCAGGTTCTGCCCCATCACTGCCAGCCCGATCAGGCCTATATCTGCTTTTTCCATTACTCGAATTTCTCAACTATTGTTTATTAAAAGGAAATAACCGGGATCGGCGTCATTTTTTAAAGCTGAAGCGTTTGTTTTTCAGAGTCGTTACTGAAAATGACGCCGATCCCGGTTATTTATTTCAGTGATAAAAATTCAATAATTTTATCCTCACACCAGTATTCAACTTTAAACGGATTTCTGCCTGAAACAAAACCAACGTGACCGCCATTTTCAGCCAGTAACAACTCTACACTACTGCTTAACTCATTTTTTTCCGGCGCAGTACTTTTAAACATAAACGGATCATCAGCCGCGTGGATAATGCGAGTCGGTACGCTTATCGTTCTCAGAAACTGACGGCTGCTGCAACTGTCGTAATAATGTTTTGCACCGCGAAAACCATGTAATGGCGCAGTGATTCTGTCATCATAATCCCAGAAACTTTTTAACTGTTTAACATCGACCGTTAGCGGTGATTGAATCACAGAAAACTTTTTCACGTACGTTTTTCTTAAGGAGGTAAGCAGATGTTCACGATAAATTTTTGACACCCCCAACTGCAGCCTCTTAGCCGCGTCATGCAGCCTGAATGGTACCGAAACCGCCACCGCTTTGCTTAACGGGTTGTTCTCCGCTGTTTCCCCCAGCCATTTTAATAATACATTCGCGCCCAGTGAATACGCTACCACTGCATACGGATAATGACCGGTTTGCTGTTTAATATGCTCAACAATAAAAGCGAGATCACCTGTTTCACCGGAATGATAGGCTCTGGCCAGCCGGTTCAAGCGACCGCTGCAACCTCGAAAGTGCATTAACACAGGTTTATAATTCGCCTGCTGCAAACGGTACATAATACCGTTAACATAATGCGAATCAATGCCACCTTCCAGACCATGCAAAACCAGTATGGTTTTGTCAGCATTCGACTGGCTCCAGCACAAATCAATAAAATCACCATCAACCAGCTCAACCTGTTCGTTGACTACTTTTAATTGATAGCGCTTTTTAAAAAACACCGGCCATAAAGTTTGCAGATGCGGCGAACGTAACCACCATGCCGGCTTAAAATCCATTGATTAGCACCATGCTTGTAATCGTTGTCGTAACTCAGGGGACGGAGTCATTTTTAAAAACTGAACAGTTTGTTTTTCACAATAGTTATTAAAAATGACTGCTACCCCGACTACACGCCCCCTAAGGTTCAAAAGGCGTGTGACGAATCTGTTTTACCATTAAGGAAATAGCAGCATCACTAGAACTGGCATTAGCCATTAATAAATCGAACAGTGTCTGGTCAGGATAGGATAAAAGCAGCTCAAATGTTTTTCCCTGTTCCGCCGACAATGTATCCGCTTTTTTATCAACAAAATTGTTGAGTAACAAATCCAGCTCCAGCATGCCACGACGACACTGCCAGCGGTAATTAACATTTTCAACACTATCTATATTATTCATACTTTGAAAACCAGGCTTTGGTCCGCGAAAAACGCAAAAAAAATATTGACTAACACAGTCACTCTTCATTCATTAACAACTTTAGGGGTCGGAGTCATTTTTAATAACGACTGTGGAAAACAAACTGTTCAGCTTTTAAAAATGACTCCGACCCCGGTTATTCATTCCGCCCCTGGTTATTCCGGTTATTCGTTAAATCACAATGAACGGCTGACCATTTTACTTTTAATTCTGCCGATCGCCCGGGTAGGATTCAGGCCTTTCGGGCAAACCTGCACACAGCTCATAATCGTGTGACAGCGAAATAATTTAAAGGGCCCTTCCAGATCTTCCAGGCGTTTTTCAAATGCCTGGTCGCGGCTGTCTTCAATAAAACGTGATGCCTGCAATAACGCCGCCGGCCCGAGAAATTTGTCCGGGTTCCACCAGAATGACGGGCATGAAGTGGAGCAGCAGGCGCACAACACACACTCATATAAACCATCCAGTTTTTCACGCTGTTCAGGCGTTTGCGGCAGTTCAACTTCCGGCATTGGATCATTCACAATTAAATACGGCTTCACTGCACGATATTGTTTATAAAACAAATCCATGTCGATAATCAAATCGCGTATCACCGGCAGCCCCGGCAACGGTTTGATTTCCACCGGCTGTTTTAGGTTATCCAGCGAAGTAACACAGGCAAGGCCGTTAATACCGTTGATATTCATGCCATCAGAACCGCACACACCTTCACCACAGGAGCGGCGAAAACTCAGGGTCTCATCCTGCTCATCCTTAATTCGCAACAGTGCCGTCAGCAGCATGGTACCCGGCTCAATATTATCCAGTTCATAATCCTGAACATAAGGCTTTTTATCTGTTTCCGGATTGTAACGGTATATTTTAAATTTCATACATCACTCTTTTGTGAATAACCGAGGTAATAATCGAACAACCGGGGTCGGAGTCATTTTCAACAAAGCAGCCAATATTCAAATCCCACCCCCGGACAAAATTACTCCGACCCCTGCCTGATAACTGCCTTAATACACCCGCGGTTTTGGCGGAAAACTTTCAACCGACATCGGTTTGGTTCTTACCGGCTTATAGTCCAGGCCGTTTTCAAATGAATACAGGCTGTGGCGCATCCATGATTTATCATCGCGCTCGGTAAAATCCGTGCGTGAATGCGCACCGCGGCTTTCTTCTCTGGCGTAAGCTGAATGTATGGTTGCCAATGCCACTGCCATCAGATTCTCCAGTTCAAAAGCTTCCACTTTAGCCGTATTAAAAGTATGGCTGCTGTCATTAATGCTGATATTTTTCATCCGCTGAGCCAGCTGCTCTACTTTATCAACCCCCTGCTGCAGTACTTCTTTGTTGCGAAATACGCTGCAATGTTCTTCCATTACCTGCTTTAAGGTTTTGCGTAATTCTGCAACACTTTCACCGTTAGATTTTGGCTGATCATAAGACCTGATTTTTTCAACAATGGTACTCACTGCATCTTCATTCATCGCCCGGTGGTATTTGTTTTCTTTAAGGTAGTCAATGATGTGATTAGCCGCAGCACGACCAAAAACCAGAATATCCAGCAGTGAATTGCCGCCAAGACGGTTACCACCATGCACCGAAACACAGGCGCACTCACCGGCGGCATATAAACCGGCAACCGGTTCTTCAGGAGTATCTTTAACCGGTACCACCACCTGGCCGAAACGATTGGTCGGAATCCCCCCCATGGTGTAATGTGCGGTTGGATAAACCGGGATGGCCTGTTCTGCAGGATCGATACCAAGAAAGGTGATGCAGGTCTGGCGAATACCCGGCAGGCGTTTTTGTATCACCTCCTCACCCAGGTGATCCAGCTTTAACAATACATAATCTTTATTCGGCCCGCAGCCACGGCCTTCTCTTATCTCGATAGCAATAGCACGACTGACCACATCACGACTGGCCAGGTCTTTGGCTTTGGGCGCATAGCGTTCCATCAGGCGTTCACCGTCAGCATTCACCAGATAGCCGCCCTCACCACGTGCGCCTTCGGTAATCAACATGCCTCGACCGGCAATACCGGTGGGATGAAACTGAAAAAACTCCATATCCTGCAACGGAATACCGGCACGCATCGCCATCCCCATGCCATCACCGGTATTGATCAGAGCATTGGTGGTGGTTTTATACAGCTGTCCGGCACCACCAGTGGCCAGTAATGTGGTCTTGGCTTCAATGACAATAATCTGCCCATCCTGAATATTAAAGATGACCGCACCGAGTACATGACCGTCTTCATCTGTCATTAAGTCAACGGCAAAATATTCATCAAAAAAATGGGTTTTAGCGCGGATGTTCTGCTGATACAAACTGTGCAATATAGCGTGACCGGTACGGTCTGCTGCAGCACAGGTTCTGGATGCCTGATCACCGCCAAAATTCTGGCTCTGGCCGCCAAAAGCCCGCTGATAAATTTTGCCATTATCCAGCCGCGAAAAAGGCACACCGAAATGTTCCAGTTCATAAACTGCTTTGGGCGCAGCCCGGCACATATATTCAATGGCATCCTGGTCCCCCAGATAGTCACTGCCTTTTACCGTATCAAACATGTGCCAGTGCCAGTTGTCCGGCTGCACATTGGCAAGCGCGGCATTCATGCCGCCCTGAGCGGCCACCGTATGCGAACGTGTCGGGAATACTTTTGACACCACCGCAACACTTAAATCGGCTTCTGCCAACTTCAGTGAGGCACGTAACCCCCCACCACCTGCACCGATAATCAGAGTATCAAACTGTCGTCTTTCTATTGTCGCCATTTAACCCACCACCGATAACAGCAAAAGCCGGAATATCCATAAACCACAACCAATCAAAACGCCCATCAGCAGCGACAGAATAAAAATCCGTAACATGATGTTATGCGTATAATCCAGTACCACATCACGTATACCTATCCAGGTATGGAACAATAAGGCGATAACAAAAATGCCCACCACCGTAGTATTAAACGGATAATACAACCAGCCTTTCCAGCCGTCATAGGTAATACTGTCCGCGCTAAACACACAGTAAGCAGCATAAATGATAAAAAGAATCATATACACAGCGCTTACCCGCTGTATTACCCAGGGCCGCAAACCTTCCAGTACATAAAGGCTCATAAAACGACTCCGTAGACAATCATCATTACCGTTACGACTTCAGCAAAAATTACCATCCAGGCACCACGGTTTGCTGCAGATTTCTCAACACCGATCTCTGCGTCAATTAACAGAAAACGAATACCGGCAAAAAAGTGATGAGTGATCGACCACAACACCACAAGTTGCAACAACATCATCAATGGTTGATTTAAAATCTGTTGTACCTGTTGAAAGGACTGCTCGGAGTCAATGGAGAGGTCGAGTAAATAAACAGAAAAAGGCAGTGCCAGAAATAAAATAACACCGGTAATACGGTGCGCAAAAGAAATCATACCGGCCAGCGGCAAACGGATTTTTAGTAAATTCAGATAAACCGGGCGTTTGTTATTCATTAAACAATACCCGGTTCTGCCGTCCATAGAACTCTGTCATGCGTACCTCAGCTTATAGTATTTTTATAGATGCTGATTACTGATAAAGGTTCAACACAGAATTAAACCTTAAAGCTTTAACTTGAAGCAAAAGCCAAACGATGTCAAGAACACGCAATGTGTTCCAGTAAAAAATCACAGACCATGCTTCTGTTGTTGAGCCTTAAGAGAAGTTTTAAGTTTTAAGTTTTAAGTTGTAGGTTGTAAGTTGTAGGTTTAAAAACATAAATCAAAAGAAGCTTGTTAAACATAAGGTTATCCAGTTTTTGACTTTCTACTTACAACTTAAAACTTTCAACTTGTCTTTTTGACCGTTTTGAGTCATTCACCCCAGATAAAAAGATGTGTTTTGTTTAAACCATGAGCGATAACATTAATGAACAAAACCAACCATAATAATCAGCCGCTTGTGCACGGACTCTTTATCATCATAGGAAAATCCGTGGCGGTGAAATTCTGCACGCATACAGCTAACGTCATTTTCCAGACAAATTTCCTGCTGCTGTATATGCTGCAGTAACTCAGAAATCCTAACCGCATACTCGGTTACTTCCCGGTCAGTCATCACATCAACCTTTGGAGTTGCCATCAACGGCAAGGCTGTTAATAACAATCCTGCTATAAGTGTTACACGCGGTAAAAAACCGTCCATCATCACCTCCGGATATTTGCCTGTTTAATACAGTCTAGTGCTCTCACTTGAAACCACTTGACCGTTTACGCCAGACAATTAACCTGAAACGACAGTATTTTTACCGTAATTAAGTCAATACTTTTAATACCGGGGTCGGAGTCATTTTTAAAAGCTGAACAGTTTAGTTTTCACTGCAGTAATTAAAAATGACTCCGACCCCATCAATCTCATCTCGACCAGCAACACCTGTCATCTCGACCAGCGGGAGAGATCTTAAAACGCTCAGACAAACACAACCACAGGATTCCTCGTCTTATTGCTGCAAATACACAACAATACTCTGTCGAAATGACACTGCAAGCACATCATTTTAACAACCACATCGGGGCAAAAAAACTGTCATTATAATTATTGTACTCATATTCACCATTTACCCTCACGAAAAGTATAATGATTAAAGCTCACTTATTGACTAAACTGCTGAATAATACCGGGGTTGGCGTCATTTTTAAAAGCTGAGCAGTTTGATTTTTACTGCAGTAATTAAAAATGACACCGACCCCGCCAACCCAACTACCTACAAACGGCATACCTATGAACAACAACTGGCAGACATTTTTACTGGAAAACGGTGCAGAATCGAACCCGTCAGGTTTGATGGTATTTGACAATGAAACCGGCAGTAATAAAACAACACAGGAAAACACCGTTATCTGTGACCTGTCGCAATACAGCACGGTGGTGGTTGCCGGTGAGGACGCGGCCACATTTATGCAGGGACAGTTCACTAATGATGTCAATCTGGTTACCGAAAACAACAGCCAGTTAAGCGCGTTTTGTAATAACAAAGGCCGGATGATTGCCAACTTTCGCTTGTTCAAACACCAGAACAATTATTTTATCAACCTGCATAGCAGCCTGGTTGAAACGGCAATCAACCACTTACAGAACTATATTCTGCGTTCTCAGGTGGTATTGCAGGATGTCAGTGAACAACTGATTCATCTGGGCATCTGTGGTGAACAAGCAGCAACCTTGTTAAGCACTTATGTCGATACTATCAGCGACGAGATCGACAGCGTTTCTTTTAATGAACAGTACATTTTTATAAGGGCTGCAGGAGAAACACCCCGTTATGAAATCTTCTGCGATATCGAACATGCCAGACAACTCTGGCATGACCTCAGTCAGCAGATTAAGGCGGTCAATTCATCAAGCTGGGATTATCTGAACATTCAGGCAGGCATCCCCTGCATAGACATCAACACCAGCGAAACCTTTGTGCCGCAAATGGCCAATATGGAATTAATCAATGGCGTCAGTTTTAACAAAGGCTGTTTTACCGGCCAGGAAATCGTGGCCCGTATGCATTATCTTGGCAAACTGAAAAAGCGCTGTTTCAAAATACATATTGCTACCGATACCGCGCCGCTTGCCGGAGATAAACTGTTTGCCGAAAATGCCCGTGCCGGACAGAATACAGGTGAAATCATCATGGCTGCAAAAAATCCTGAATCCGGATACGATGCACTGGCGGTTATTCAGATTGCTGACACAGAATCCGGATTATTCTTGAATGATGCCGACGGCCCGGTGGTGACGGTTAAAACACTGCCCTATGAGCTTAATACAAATACAGAGCAAAAATAAATAGAACTGCCCTTAACCCTTAACACTGTCATCTCGACCTGTTATGAACACTGTCATCTCGACCTGTTATGAACACTGTCATCTCGACCAGCGGGAGAGATCTTAGGTAGACAGAGTAAAAGATCTCTCCCGCTGGTCGAAATGACAATAGCTGGTCGAGATGACAATAGCTGCTCGAAATGACAATAATGAATAACTGGATTCAGTATCTTTTTACTTTGAAAACGACTTCTTAGTCATTGTGAAACAAGCGATGAACTGACAGTCGATCATCGCTGAGTCACCGCTGCCTGGAATAAAACAATAATATTGCCAGGGCTGCTTTCGGTTATAATCAACAAAAAACCAGTCACTATAATCAAAAAATGAAAATACGAAGCGTCCTTTTACTTCTGCTATTAAATACCAGTACCCTTCATGCTGAATCCAGCAGTAACTCAGACACAATAAAAACATTAATCCAGTACGATATAGAAGTTATCATTTTCGAAGATGCCCATGCGCGTTATATAAACAGTGAAATCTGGCCACAGCAGGACGGTGCTGATATCACAGAAACACTGAATGAAAATATACAGATAACAGACGAAAACACGGATAACACTCATAAGATTGATGACATTACCGCTCTGGACAAACTCAGCCTGAGTGAGATCGAGAATATTGATAAAGTCGAAAAACCCGCAGAAGACCTTACCCGGTTTGACAGTATCGAGCCCAGTATACTGCTAAAAGAACACGATAGAATTAGCCGGTCTTCAGAATATAATGTTCTGTATTACGCTTCCTGGCGACAGAATGGCCTGCCACGGGAGAAGGCAGTAGCTATTGATATTAACGATCTGACCAATTTCCATCCGTTAATCAGTACGCAAGTGCCCGCTAAGTCGCAACATGAAAAAGAGCAAGTAGAAAATCATATCAGCGGCACATTAAAAGTTGTACTTGCCCGATATCTGCATTTTTACAGTGAACTGGAATATGAGCGGTTTGATGAAAACGAAGCGCAAGCAACAGCAGAGCCGACTGAACAACCAGCACCGCTGGCGACCATCCGCAGTCAACGATTTAAAATCAGCAGCCATCGACGTATGCGCAGCAAAGTACTGCACTACATTGACCATCCACTTGTTGGTATTCTGATACAGATTAACCCGGTACCAAAAGAAAAAATAAAAGAATAAAGTTCAACTACCGTTATTGAGCATTAAAAGAAGTTTTAAGTTTTAAGTTACAAGTTGTAAGTTTAAAAACATAAATCAAAAGAAGCTTGTTAAACATAAAGTTATCCAGTTTTTGACTTTCTACTTATAACTTAAAACTTTTAACTTCTCTTTCTGGCCGTATCCGGAAATTAAAAGCAAAAGTATGTGGCTCTATTTTCAGCTCAGCTATCAGTTATATGCGGCTGTTTAAGTGACACGATTTTCCGGCCTGGCGGATTCTACCGGTAAACGGCGATCCACCCCCGAGCGGCGACCGAGTACATCACTAAACCGTGTCACCGTGCGGCGATCGTTCATTGTCCTGCGTTCGCTTACACGCCTTTCAGGAACAGTTTGTTTATTATTGTTATCTGCGCCCATCTCCAGTTCCTCAAGTTTTACTGTTAAGTACATCACAAAAATGATAATAGATTAATTAGGGATATCTACAGCACTTTTTGTGCCAAATAATTTAACTCCTTAATAATCAGCAATATAGCATTTTATAGAATATATATAGCCAAAATGTCAGATAAATGTGTAAAAGTTAACGACAATAATCGGGTTTTTATACAGTTTTTTTGGTCAATAATTAAGCATCAGAGCTCATTCAGCACATCATGTAAATAAATAATATAGATGGTATTGAACAATGTATGCAGCAGAATAACCAGCAGCAAGTCCCGGTTACGCTGGTACAGATAGCCGAACAATAATGACGGGATAAACACGGATAATCCCTGCCAGCCCTGCGCCGGCGTGTGCAACAACGCAAACAACAGTGAGGTAATGATATTCGCGCGCCACATTCCTGCGTTCAGTGCCTGCACACGCTGCATAAAGTAGCTTCTAAAAAACCACTCTTCCGGCAAAGCAGTAAACAGCAGTATATAAACCACGGCTTGTACCGTGTCAGGATGCAGAAACAGCAGCACAGCTGTGCACGAAAGAACCATCAGGTACCACAGCCACTGATTCTTATAGCCGGATAAAACCGGCAAATGCCAGTCTTTATCAGCAAACGGCAGCAACAATAATAAAACCGTGAGTAATTGCGCCTGCAACGCAAAATCAAAAACGGCGCAACCCAACAGGGCCGCGCCGTTAATGACTAGCAGAAGTCTGCCGTAGCCAGACATTAAACCTGACTACGTCTCCTTCTGTAGATGGCAAACATCAGCATGAAGCCAGCCAGTATCAGCCAGTCTGCTCTGTCACGAATACTGACAGGGTTTGCTGAGATGCTACAACCACTGGTACTGCTTTCAGGTACGTTGGCAGAACCTGGCAGTAAAACACCGCTTGGATCAGCCACCGTGCCCTTAGTACTGTCAGTATCGTTAGGACCATTATCATAGATCCTCAGGAACAGACAGTCAGCACCCGCCCTTAAACCAGTACTAAAGATCGGGTCATTACAAACACCACTAACTGATGAGTTAGAACCAACCTGGTCAGCGACTGAAGTATCAAAGTTAACCCATTGTCCGTTAATCAACTTGCGATACACAGCACCTTCTTCTATTGGCGCATTCAACAACACGATGATATCAACATAAGCTGAGGTCAGGTCGGTTGCAACAAAGTCAAGACAACCACCCTGACATTGAACACCGTCATTCGGGTTCAGCAATGGATCACCGATACCGATGTCGGCAGGAGTAAGGCGGACACCAGAAGTATTACCCGCAGACTTTGCGGTATCACCTGGCTCAACCACTACTGTATCACCATTAGCATCAATACCATCAACAGGATCAGTCTCATCAGCAGCAGGTGGCACAACAGGGCCTAGTGATGAACCAATCAGAGATATTTCACCCTCAGCATGGAACACATATTTCACACCACCAAAGCCGGATGGATCACCCGGAGGTACGGTAGCAAAATAATTGATCACATAGGTTTCACCTGCAAAACACTTACCTTTAATCAACGCAGCCAGGTCGGTGTAACAGGTCATGGTAGCAATGCCATTAACTCCACCTGAATGCGCACCCTCACCTAATGGAATGGAAGGAATCGAATTCCAGGATACATCCCAGCCAGTAAAGTTCAGCGTTACATCACCATCACCGTTATCTGTCAGGATCGTCATATCCGACGTAGTCTGATGAACACCGAGGTTACCAAAGAAGTTCCATGGTGAATCGATGTTTGGCGACATAGGTGCAGAGGAAGCCGGTTGTGTTGTACTCAGCTTGATCTGGTTAAAGCCAGCCACCGCTGTGTGTAACGGAACACCTGGTTGTACTTCCATACTAAACCATGAACCATCACCCACTGCCGGTGTTGCTGTGGCATCACTGATATTACCTGCATTGAGGAACAGATAGGCATTCGCATCAAGTACCGCACCGCTGGAGTTACTAACAGCAATAATAACCGTTGCTTCATTTGAAACCGCAGCGTCATTATCATTCACTGTATAGGTAAAGGTATCGGAGCCAACAAAACCGGCATCTGGCGTATACGTTACCGCACCCGTTGCAGGGTCAATAACAATCCCACCATTTGACGGTAAGGTCACTGCTGCCACTGTTGTAGCATCAATGGTACCGTCTGGATCCGTATCATTGGCAACCACTACCACAGTAACATTAGCGGCTATTGACACATCGATAGCGCCATTATCATCAACTGCTACCGGCACAGCATTATTCACCGAAATAGTCACTGTCGCAACATTCGAGGTATAACCGGCATTATCGTTTACTTCATAAGTGAAGTTATCCGTACCGAGATAATCGGTTGCAGGCTTATAAGTTACTACCCCTGTTACAGGATCAAAAGCGATTGCGCCGTTACTTACACCACTAACAATAGCAACAGTCGACGGGTCGATAAATCCATCACTGTCAGTATCGTTAAAGATAACGTCAATATCAACCGATGAATTTCTATCGACGGTTGCTGTTTCATCAGCCGCCACCGGTGGATCATTCACGGTTATTGTTACTGTCGCAACATTCGATGTCAGACCTTCAAGATCCTTGATTGTATAAGTAAAGCTATCGCTTCCGGTAAAGCCGGTATTCGGGGTATAAGTCACAATACCCGTCATTGAAACACTGGTTGTACCATTACCCAGAACACTCTGAGAAGCGCTGACAGTAGAAACATTAACACTACCATCCGGATCAGCCGTATAAACCGTTACATCGATATCAATCGCTGTATCCATCGCAGTTCTTTGTGAGAAGCTGGAAGCCGTTGGCGGCAGGTTATTACCCGCAGTCGCTACCGCAATAGTAACGGTTGCAGAGTTGGTAAACTGACCACTGGTATCGGCCACACGGAAGGTGAAACTATCCGAAGCATCAACACCATCAACATCGGTATAGGTCACGGTACCATCACCATTATCAAGCAGTGTCGCACTACCCGGATAAGTAATAGACAGGGTTGAGAAGTCGATATCCGCAGCATTACCAAAGGCATCGGTTACATTATCGGTAAGGTCAATCGTCACTGTACCCAGTGCCGCTACACCCGCTGCTTCACCATAGGCTAACGGTGCGGTTGCCGGAATAGAACCCTGATTAACCGT
>JAJRUQ010000089.1 GCA_024277705.1 Gammaproteobacteria bacterium | reverse complement strand
GCCGCCGATGTAATACAGAGCGTCCTGTGACAGACCGCCGTATAAATCGCCGTGGAACATGTTTTCACCATTCTTGAAGATAGACTGGTGAACGTGCATGCCGTTACCGTTATCACCAACGATAGGCTTGGGCATGAAAGTCGCGGTTTTGCCGTAAGCGTGAGCAACGTTATGCACTACATATTTGTAGATCTGTACTTCGTCTGCTTTGCGAACCATGGTGTTGAACAGTGCGCCGATTTCACATTGGCCGGCAGTGCCCACTTCGTGGTGATGTACTTCCGTTTTGGCACCCATTTCGTCCATAACCAGACACATAGATGAACGCAGATCCTGCAGTGAGTCGACAGGAGGGACCGGGAAGTAACCGCCTTTAACGCCGGGACGGTGACCCATGTTGCCGCCGTCATATTTTTCATGGGTTGACCATGCCGCTTCTTCAGAGCCGATGGAGTAACCGACTTCGCCCATGGTGTCTGTCCAGCGAATGCTGTCGAAAACAAAAAATTCGTTCTCAGGACCAAAGTAAGCCGTGTCACCGATACCGGTAGAGTTCAGGTAGGCTTCAGCGCGTTTTGCAATGGAGCGCGGGTCACGGTTGTAACCTTTCATATCAGAAGGTTCTATGATGTCGCAACGGATGTTCATGGTCACTTCTTCACAGAACGGGTCGATCACCTGTGAATCACAATCCGGCATTAAAATCATATCTGATGCATTAATACCCTTCCAGCCGGCAATTGAAGAACCGTCAAACATTTTGCCGTCTTCCAGTTCGCCTTCGTCAACAGTGGTCGCAGGAACAGAAACATGCTGTTCTTTGCCTTGGGTGTCAGTAAAACGGAAATCAACGAATTTAACGTCTTTTTCCTTAATCATATTTAGAACGTCGCTTGCAGCCATTTTGTAAGAGCCTCTAATCTAAAGTTTTAGTAGTAATTCCCGGATATGCGGCTCATGCATTATGTTTATGAGTCAATGCGCTTGAGCGTTATATGCGGCGTTTATTTTATATCTCCAGCCATTATCTATTGATGCAGGTCTGGATAAAAGAACCTTTAAGCAATTCTGTTATATGCCAGCCAGATTTTTATTCTGGTATTTGCCGAGCAAACAGAATTGATTAAAGGCTCTTTTTAACAGGGGTAGATTTTGCACGAAACGTGTGTAAAAAGGAAATCCTATTATTGTATGCTTTTTAAGCAATTCAGCCAATAACCGCACCAACATGGGGTAAATCGCTTTGATGCGCGCTAAATTGGTGCGTATCAGCGAAACAGCAAGCGACTTTCGCTGATACAGCTTATATTTTTGTTTAATTGTTCAAAGGCCAGTTTTATTTTTTCCACATCTTCCAGTTGCGTCAGGTATTTAAATGGCAGACTGGCCTCAACACTTATACGTCCGTCAAGGTAATGCAGCGTCACGTCATCAATATTTTTTAGAACCTGATGTTTTGACCACTCATGGTTCAGCGCCAGTAATAATTCACTGCGTAACGGCAGGTGTTTGCAGCTGGCTGCCTGTTCATCATTTTCAGGGTCAATATGGACGGTGACGTCATTAATTTCATCAAACTTGTCGGTCAGGGCTTTTTCGACACTCTCTGAAATATGGTGGCCTTCCGAAACGCTGAGTTTGGGTGATACCTGTATATGCACATCAACTAAGGCATTATGTCCCATACGGCGGCTACGCAACAGGTGCAGCTCACGAACATCGTCAATGTCCAGAATGGTTTGTTTAATCTGTTTAACCATTTCAGGTTCCAGTGCGGTATCCACCAGTTCCTGGACACTCTGGCGGCTGAGATCGAGGCCGATTTTAGCAATCATTAATGCCACCAGAATGGCGGCAATGGAATCAAGTAGCGGGTAACCAAGGTAAGTGGCAGCAATACCGATGAGTACCACAATAGAAGAAACCGCATCACTACGATGATGCCATGCATTGGCTTCCAGTAGTGGTGAGCGAATTTTTTTGGCAATTTTCTGGGTGGCATGATACAGCCACTCATTACTTAAAATGGATATCGCAGCAATAATCAGGGTAAAAAATGCGGGTATGGCAATACCCTCGGGTTGTTCAAGGCGCAGGATAGCTTTATAGGCAATGCCGCTGGCGACAATCATCAGCAGCACGCCCAGAGCAACAGTGGCCAGGGTTTCATAACGTGCGTGGCCATAAGGATGGTCTTCATCGGCATCCTCGCCGGCATGTTTGGCCGCCAGCAGTACCATAGCGTCGCTGGCAAGATCTGAAAGTGAGTGTATGCCATCAGCGAGCAGCGCCTGCGACTGTCCGTAGATGCCGCCGACAACCTTTATGACCGATAGAAAAAGGTTAACCGCCACACCCCATAGGGTGATTCGGTTGATTTCATGTTTACGTTGTTGGAGTGAAAAATCCATAGCGGGTATTTTGATGCTCAGGGGTAAGTGGCGCAAGTATAATTTTCATGCAGATAAGTGTGACGATATTGGCATGAAAGCAAAACCGGCAGCAGGCTTGTTTTTTATTGCTGTCCGCTTGCGATGGCTTTCCGGCCGGTTTTTATGGCAGCATCAATATAGCCACCAAATAACTCCAGTGTATTAATGCCGATAATGCGCTGTGCGACTTCATTGCCATCGCTGTCAAAAAATAACATGGTTGGTGTCAGCTTGACGCTCAGCTGTTGGGCCAGTTTATCACCTGTGGTTTTATTGCCGGAAAAATCAATGAGGGTATCAAAACTGTCAGCATCCATTTTACGGATAATGATTTTAGCGTTGTAATCTTCGCTGCGTAACATGGGTTTAATGTAATAATCTTCCAGTAATACACAATAGTCGCAGTCACTGGCAGACACCTCAAGCAGAATGATTTTGCATTCACTGCGTGCTATTTTTGCCAGTTGTGTAAAATCTCTGGCAAATTCTATTTCCACATAAGGTGGTATGTCTTCGTCATCGTATTCACTGCTGGCAAAAACTGAGCCTGAAAAAGCCAGGAGTACACAGATAAAGAATAAAAATTTCATTATTATCAGCTCCGCTTGTTCCTGATTTCAGGCAGATGGTTTAAATTTAAAAAAGCGTCTGCTCTTTCATCAAAGTTAACACTGACATGAGATACGGACTCAACCCACTGAATCAGGCTTAACTTTTTGTCATCAAGGCGTTGCTGAATAATTGTCGATTGATTTTTGTCAACAAGTAGCGCCATTTGATGATGTTTTCCGATGCTGGCAATACTTATTGCGTGAGCGCTTTTGTTCTGCTCAAGACGTTTCACCAGATCTCCGGGCAGGGCTGGCATGTCACAGGCAACAACCAGCACCTGTTGTTGCCGGCAATGCGGCAGGCAGGCAGCAATACCGGCGAGAGGCCCATGGTAATCTGAAGCTGAGTCACTGATAACACAGTCGCTATATTTTTTATAAGTGTTTAGATTACGGTTGGCGCTGATAACAATATCGTTCACCTGCTTTTTTACCGTACTGATGACATGTTCGATAAGAGGTTTGCCCTGATAGTCGAGCAGGCCTTTGTCCGAGCCGGCAACCCGTTTGCCTTCACCGCCGGCAAGAATGATGCAGCTAACAGCTTCGGCATGCTCCTTCATGATAAAAAAAGGATGAGCCAGAGTATGTTGGCGGCAAATAAAATAGCGGTGGATATTTTCCAGAAGGCGGTCGGGTTGCGTTCTAACAGAGGCGCAGACTGTCCCATAAAGGCTTCCTTGGGGTGGGTCAGGTCGTATAGAAATTCCGAGAAAGTATCATAACGTGAACGCGGATCTTTTTTAACCGCTTTATGAATAGCGCCATCCATCCATAGCGGGATCATCGGGTTGTGTTTGATGGAGGACTCGTATTTTATTTTATTGAGCGTACGCCAGTTAAGGTCGCGTGACATTTTATCGCCGTAAGGCAGTTGACCGGTGAGCAGGTTGTAAACCAGTACGCCCAGCGAATAAATATCGGAGCGATTGCTGCCTTCCATGCCCAGCAGATATTCAGGGGCCGTGTAGTTTTTGGTGCCGAGCAGTTCCAGGCGCTCGACCGGGGTGCTTATTTCCTGTATGCCAGCAATTTTTACCGAGCCGAAATCAATAATCTT
The DNA here is from genome assembly GCA_024277705.1 of Gammaproteobacteria bacterium. Lineage (GTDB taxonomy): Bacteria > Pseudomonadota > Gammaproteobacteria > SZUA-229 > SZUA-229. The sequence continues at coordinate 4,731 of JAJRUQ010000089.1, read as the reverse complement.
AACCACACCATGAGTGGTAATCATGATATTTTCCGGCTTCAGGTCACGGTGCAGCATTTCCAGGCGGTGAAAAACGCGCAGGCCTTTAATTACTTTATTGATGATTTCAATAACCCGTTCAAAATCCGGTGTCGGATTTTCTTCCGCCCATTGTTTTAAAGTAATGCCATCAATGTATTCCATGATGAAATAGAGGAAATTACGTTGTCTGGATTGTTCGATAATTTTTAATACCGCATCACTCTGTATGCGTTTTCCAGCCCACTCCTCCATGTAAAAACGTTCAATGTAGGCAGGGTCGTCAGAAAAATTAACCGAAGGAGTTTTCATCATAAACAGCTCACCACTTTCCCGGTCACGAACCTTATAAAGTTGTGAGGTGGTGCTGGCATGAACCTCTTCCAGTATTTCATAACCATCCATGGTCATGCCCGGACCAAGATGAGGTGGAAACGGCAGGCGCGTTAACTCGTTGTAAATTTCATTGGCGTCCTGTGACGGCAGGTTCTCGATTTTAACAATCTGACAGGTGACATTGTCATGGCTTTTTAATCTCAGGGCATGTGCAACAATTTCATCGACCTTCACTTCGATATTGCTGTTGGCCTTTAAATGTTCTTTTATCTGTTGATCATTCAGATAATCATGAATGCCATCCGTGGTCATTATAAAAACATCATCCTGTTCAATAGCCAGTGTTTTGTAATCAATGTCCAGATGACTGTCGATACCCATGGCACGGCTCAGGTAGTTTTTCTTATCTGAAATCCAGACACGATGGTCGCTGGTGATGAGTTCCAGGTCAGCAGCATTGTCATGCTGACGGAAGCGGTAGATACGTGAGTCACCGATATGAAAAATGTGTGCGGTGGTCGATTTAAAAACGATGGCACTGAATGTTGTAACCATACCATTGGCATGATCTTTATTGCCGTTACTTAACAGCCAGTTATTGATCGCGGTTAATACTTTGGCGCCGGATGATTTGACGGACCAGGTTTCCGGAGTACTGAAATAATCATTAAGAAAACTTTTTACACAGTGTTCACTGGCCTCCTGAGCATTGGCGCAGCTGCCCATGCCATCGGCGATGGCGCAGGCTATGCCTTTGTTATCAAGGGTGGAGTCTTCAGGAATATAAGCACCGTAAAAATCTTCATTACGATCTTTAATGCCTTTGTCAGAGCTTTGACCGAGACTGATTTTCAGTTGTGAATGCATATTTTCTGTTTATGCTCAGGTAAAAAACACATCGCTGTGAAGCACGTAAAAAGCGTAAAATTAAAACGATTGATAAGCAATGCATGATAACAATAAAGAGTTATCTTTGTGTTTTTTTTCAGAGAGCTATCAAGAAACATCAATCATTTCAACACTGCCATCAGGCATGACTTCAGCCATTTGACCACGCGGTTCGCGAGAAAAAAGAATAATGGCAAATAATACAATGCCGGCAGCAGCAGCGATAAACAGGAAAAAGGCCTGTGTAGAAACCAGCGACAGAATGGTCAGGAACAGTACGCCGCCAACATTACCATAGGCACCGGCCATGCCGGCAATCTGCCCGGTCATGCGACGCTGAATCAGCGGAACCATGGCAAATACCGCACCGGAGCCGGCTTTGGAAAATAATCCACAGACTATCGTGGTGGCAACCACCAGTGGTAACGCCCATCCGGGATCAACCTGGCCTAATAAAGCAAAGGAGAAAGTGATGCCGGTAAACAGGACAACAAGGGTGCGTTTACGGCCAAACCTGTCGCTGATGATACCGCCGGCAGGACGTGCGATCAAATTCATTACCGGGTATATTGCAGCCAGAATACCGGCGAGAATGGTTGAGATGCCAAATTCATCTTTGTAAAACAGCGGCAACATTGAAACCAGCGCAAGCTCGGAGCCGAAAGTGACCAGATAGGCAAGGTTTAGTATTGCCACCTGGCTGAAATCGTATTTGAAAATATCGGGCACTTCTTTTTTAAAGATATCTTTGTTGACCTGGTAAATATGAAAGGCCTGATAAAAATAGAGTGCAGTCAACAGGCCGTAAATACTGTAAGTGAAGCTGTTATCAAACCAGTTCAAACCTGCGGGTGAAAGTTTCCAGGCCAGTACCGCAAGGGCGCCGTACATTGGAATACTGACAACTAGGTATAAAAAGAAATCAGATTTACTGGTGACTTCCATGCCGCCCATTTTTTTGGGCTTAAAGTAAGTTGAGCCTTTGGGAGTGTTGGTGACAGAAAAGTAATAAAAAGCTCCGTATATGATTGCAATAATACCGGTAGAGGCAATGGCGTAACGCCAGCCATTTTCACCACCATACATCAACGCAAGGCTGGGCAGCAGCAAAGCGGATGCCGCTGAACCAAAATTGCCCCAACCACCATAAATACCCTGGGCAACACCGGTCTGACGAGCAGGAAACCATTCAGAAATCATGCGGATGCCAACAACGAAACCGGCACCGACAAATCCCATTAAGAAGCGAATGGTTGCGAGTTGCTGATAGTTCTGCGCCATGGCGAAGGCAATACAAAATATACCGGAAAGCACCAGAATCGCAGAAAACATAATGCGGGGACCCAGGCGGTCGACCAGCATACCAACAACAATCCGGGCAGGAATTGTCATTGCAACATTAAGAATTAACAGGGCTTTAACTTCCTGATCCGACAGGCCGAAGGTATCGCGGATCAGAACCATCAGCGGTGCGTGAGCGAACCACACCATAAAGGTAAGAAAAAAGGCAAACCAGGTTAAATGCAGAATGCGCATGTTGCCTGAAAAAGAAAATAAGTTAAGTTTGGATTTTGAACCGGCCTGGGACATCATTGCTTCCTGTATTTCTCTGTTTGTTTAATGTTAGTTAAGCAATGACTGTGCCAACTAATCATCAAGAATATAATCAATGGCTTATTAAGGGCCGGTTGGGTATGATATCAAGCCCGCATGTATGTTCGCACCATTTTTGTGCGTTAACCGGGGGTGATGATTTAAAAAGGGGCTGACATTGATAACGTTAATCGTTGCCCGCCCATCAGTAGAGCAGTTTGTTTTTTATGGTAGCGATGCAGCATCGGTGAAAACCCAGTCACGATTTTTTACCGGCGTGTGGCATGACGTGCATACCTGCGTACCTTTTGTAAACGGCTTTTGCTCCAGGCCAACCCAGCGAGCCCAGCCCCAGCCATAACTGTCGGCATATTTTGTTGAATTTTTAAACATAAATTCTGCATGCACAAAGCGGCCGGGGGAGGTGGCAGCCTGCCAGTCTTTAAGTTGTGTATCTTTCCATACCACTTTGCCTAAAATGCTACCGTCCGGCCATGGATTGGTGTTGCCGGTGCGGGCAGCCTTTACCGCAATATCATTGCCCAGAATCGTTCTTATAGTGTTATTGTCAGTACGGTGAGAGACTGCAATGGTCGCCCAGTTCTGCCATCCTGCAGGATAAGCAATACCGTGTGAGGAGGGCGGCGTTATTTCAGCGGCATGACTGCTGATCGATACACTAAACAGTAAGCTGGTGAACAGGGTAAAAAGTATTCTCATGGTTTATTGCCTCTTCTTGTGTTTGAGAAATAAGCGGCTTGATAGTATAACGATTTATTTAAAAAATACTGTAATTAAACTCACAGAGAAACAGGGTTATGAGCGAACATGAAAAAATAAGTTATGTTGAATTTCCGGCAAAAGACCTGAATAAAACAAAATCATTTTTTATGAAGGTTTTCAACTGGTCGTTTCAGGATTACGGGCCGGAATATACCGCGTTTTTTAATCAGGGTATTGATGGCGGTTTTTATCAGGCTGATCTGCAATCGGAATCAGATAAGGGTGCGGCACTTATTGTTTTTTATAGTCAGGATTTATCTGCGACGCTAAGCAAAATACAAAATGCCGGTGGTATTATCAGCAGGGATATTTTCACTTTTCCCGGTGGCCGGCGGTTTCACTTTAGCGAACCTTCGGGTAATGAATTTGCTGTCTGGAGCGATAAAAACAATTAAATTTCGAAAGCGGCAGAGATAATATCAAAAGAGTATTGTATGGCAAAACATTTTTAACTTTTAAAGAGTCAGCCAGGGCGCAGCAGGGATGGCCGGATTATTGCCAGTGTGCAATTGAGTTTGCATAATATTTTATAATATCCATCTCATCCTTTTTTATTTTGAATAGATTGTCTTTTTCTTCAACCAGGCCGCGTCCTGTTAATACATCCAGAGCCGCACCTAAAACACTTTCAATGGCACCGGATGAAATATCGATAGGTGCCCCCAGGCTTTTAAGCTGACTGATTTTTTCTGAACAAAAAGATTTTAACTCCAGTTCACTTCGCCAGCTGCCACTATGCTGAATCAGGACGTCACACATCAATGCAATCGGTAGCACCGGTACCACCTGTTCAATATTATGCATGATTGATTTTGCTAATAAGTCTACCTGCGCAAAGCGATCCTCTGTTTGCAGGGCGCTGAAGTCAACATTATGCTGCTGACAATAGTTTTTTGCTGATAACGGTTCGCCAAAGTTTACGCTGGCATAGCCAAAACGCCGCCAGCGGTTTTTTCTGGACAGCAATGCATTCTTGAAAATAAAACCGGTAGTGGTTTTTATAATAAACCAGAGAGAACGTTTGCTTGCAGTCTTGTCCAGACGCCGGATCAGGCTTCTGTCTTCGATAACCCGGTCATAATTGATACCAACCGGGATAAAGACAATGTCTTT
>JAJRUQ010000088.1 GCA_024277705.1 Gammaproteobacteria bacterium | reverse complement strand
CAAGAGCCAGGACAATGAATAAGGTGTAATGGCTCACATCGGCCAGAAAGAGAAGTTGTAAGTTAAAAGTTTTAAGTTATCAGCAACCTGGGTCGGAGTCATTTTTAACTACTTACCAGTTGTTATGCTGTGTTGGTTACTAAAATGACTCCGACCCCTGAATATTTAAGGACGCAAAGAGCGCGAAGAAAAGCATTTTTGTTTGCGTCTTTTGCGTCCTTCGCGGCAAAAGTTTCTAATCTTTTAAACGTCAGCTAAGACTCAATAGCAGAAGTTGATACCGTTATTAGGCTGGTTCAGGGTGCCCAGGGCATCATGTCGCGCATGCCTTTCATGGCGGGGGCGACATTGTGAGTCAAGACATTTAAATCATTGCTCATGTCACCCACATTGCCATTAAGTTTTTCCATGTTGCCGCTCATGGCATTGGTGTCCTGGGTTATGCTGGCGATATTGCCGGACATATTACCTACACTGCCTGACATGCTGCCGACATCCTGTTGCATAAGTTGCATATTGGCTGACATATTAGTCATCGCGGTTTCCATTATGCTAACCACATAAAACATATAGACAATACCGGTGATGGCAATGATCACACCGGGAATGGCAATTAAACGGTTTCGACCGGTGCGCTGTTCCAGTATTTTTGCCATGTGTTCAATTTTTTTGTCCTGAACCTTCCCCTGTTCTTTTATTTCTTTCAGGGTCTGTTCATGGTCATTCATCATTGAGTCAGACAGGCTTTTGAATACCTCCAGATTGAGTTTTTCGTTATCAGTGCTGCTGTCTTTAATTTGTGTAAAGGCATTTTTCAGTGACTGGTACAGTCCGGTCATTTCTTTTTTGTGTTCTTCGTCCTGCTTTATGCTGCTGCTGGATAAGGTGCTGAAACCTTGACGAACATCCTCGATTAATGCCGATAGTTGACTGTCTCTGGTTTTACGTTGAAGGTTCATCTCTTCAATAATAGAGCGAATATTCGTATCCACGGAAGAGGTTTGTGCTGCCGGGCGGGCGGCGGATTTTTTCTTACTGCTGGCTTTCTTTTTTACCGTGGTTTTTTTACTAACAGCCTTTTTCCTGACCGTTTTTTCGGGACTTGTTTTTGCTGATTTTTTATCTGGCATGGTAGTTTCCTGGTAGGGTTCAGGGATTATTGTGTGGGTTTCGTTGTGCGCTCGAATGCAGCGACTGTGTGGCATAGGTCACAGCAGGCAATTGCAGCTCATAATCTTTAAAGGGATAGCGCTATTTGTATATTATTATATAGTAATGAGCTTATTATGTAACAGTGATATTGTCAGAAATATTAAAGTTATACAGAAAACTGAATTTTATGATGCTCTTATAAAATAACGATATTGAATGATTAGTGACGGCTGAAGGGGGGCCGGGTGAATACTGGAATCAGGGTTTCCAGTGATGAGTGGCTTGAATTTATCGGCAGTAGACGTGTTATCAGTTGCAAGCGACCGAATTTATTTCATACAGACAAAACCCCGCGCAGGGCGGGGTTCTGAAAGACGAATGTTTTACTACAAAAAACGATTAAGCGCGAGTTTTACGTTTTGCAACACCCATCAAACCAAGCAAGCCGGAAGCAAACAACCAGAATGCTGCAGGTACAGGAACTTCATTCAAAGCAAGATTGTCGACAAGGAAATAGGTGCCAAAGCCTAATCTTAACTCATCAATAGCACCCGCCTGGGCATCGTAATATTCAAAACTTCCGTTCAATCCGGTTGCTACTTCCCAGACCAGTGAGCCGTTATTATAACCGGACAGGGTACCGAAGAGTGTATCCGGACCGCCTGATTCGGGTGCTGTTGCCCATGCTTTTGCCCATAAGCCGCTAAAGGTAAAATCGGCATTGTTGGCTTCGGTAATAATACCGGTGCCACCGTAATTATTCAGCATGGTGAAGTCACCGCTAACAGAGCCATATGGCCAGGGTGCATTGGCGCTGCCGGTATCTACCCAGTCCAGTCTGTCTGTGTTGCTACAGTCAATGCAGCTAAAATTAAAACCCTGATAGGTACCGATGGCGCCGTAAATGCCTTGAACGCTGCCACCTGGCACATCATCAAAGGTCATTACCACGGCATTCGCATTGCCGGACAAGACCAGCGTGGCTGCGAGTGTTGTTAATGTTAAGTATTTCATTTTTAAATCTCCTATACACATTTAAATTAATCTTATATTGAACAAAGCAACATCCATGCCATTATTGTAACTTGTTGTTATTTATTTGGTTATTAAGAGTGTAGAAGGCATTGCATTATTTTGTGTAAAAAAAAATGACAGTTATTACGCTGATTAGGATAATAATTGACCGACTGAAAGAAGTTAGCCGGGTATCACAGGTTTCTATTTATATAAAACCGCTGATACCCGCCATACCGGATCAGGCGGTCAGCATTTCCTGTTTACTGTGTATTATCGCTGATGGTTTCTGTGCAAACCCAGCCGGCAGATTCCAGTGTTGCAATCAGGCCATTGGCTTTGACATCGCAGTAGCTGTCATCGTGGTTGGCCGCCCACAGCACCTGGTCTTCGATACCTTCGGTTGGTTTTTTGTAGATCACATGGCATGGTACCGGAGATGGTGTACTGCGCTCGATACTGACTTCGCGTACATCATTACCATGACTGCAACTCCAGGCATCCGCCTGTGCGCTGACAGGGACAAAAAATAATACGACGAGTAATGCTTTATACTGCTGTTTAATCAGGTACATGATATAGCCTCTCTTATGTCGGTGAATTTTACAGGACTCCAGATAAACATATTGCCTCAAACGTTTATAAATATAAAGGCTGAGGTTGAAAATGCTGTGAAGCCCGAAAACAGGATCAATAATTGATTATTATTACTTGACTTATTAAGGTCAATTCTTACTATGGATGTTAAGTGATGTTCACTTATAAAAAGTGAGGGATTGTCATGCTGCGATTTTGGGGAAATTGTTGTATCCCTAACAGGGGTTCTATTAAAAAAACAGGTATACATCTTTTGCAGCTGCCGTTTACTGCACGCTTTAAGTTATTGTATTTTCTTGATTCCTTCATTTATCATGCTAGGGCATATAATCTGGCTAAATTTGTTATTCACACACCGATGATGTCACCAGCTGCATTTTTTTTGAAATCAGGCAGTACCATGAAATCAATACTTACCGGCCTGCTGCTAGGTGCCATGCTGTTTACTGCAGGCTGTGGTGATACAACAACCAACAGTGGTTTGCAATTAAGCGCTTTTGTTTGCTCTGATGGTAAGGACAACGATAGTGACGGTCTTGTCGATCTGGATGATCCGGGTTGTTTGAACAATGCTTTATCCAGTGCAGAAAATCTTTTACCGCAGTGTTCAGATGGCGTGGATAATGATGGTGACGGTAATACCGACTTCCCGCAGGATCTTAACTGCACCAGCGCTACCAGTAACAGTGAGTATCCCCGTGAATGCGGTGATGGCGTTGACAATGATAGTGATGGCCTGACCGATTACCCTGCTGACCCCGGTTGCTCCAGCCCGATGGACACAACCGAAGACAATGCCATGTGTAATGACGCTGTTGATAATGACGGTGACGGGGATGTCGATTATCCGGCGGATACGGACTGTACCAGTCTGACGGACAGTTCCGAGTATGCACAGCGCTGTGCTGATGGACTGGACAACGACAGTGACGGGCTGACGGATTTTCCTGCTGATCCCGGTTGTTACGGGTCGGAGGATTCCAGTGAAGAAAATCCGCAATGTAATGACGGTATCGATAATGATGGCGACGGGGACATTGATTATCCGGCTGATACCGGTTGTTCTTCTTTGCAGGACTCGAGTGAAACCAACGCTCTTTGTAATGATGGTATCGATAATGATGGTGACGGGGATATTGATTTTCCTGCAGACCCCGGTTGTTCCAGTATTACGGATTCTACCGAAGAAAATCCGCAGTGCAATGACGGTATCGATAATGACGGTGATACAAAAATCGACTATCCGGCGGATACCGGTTGCACTTCCTTGCTGGATGCTAATGAAATCAATGCTCAATGCAATGATGGTATTGATAATGATAGCGATGGCAAGATTGATTATCCCGCTGACATTGGCTGCAGCAGTGCAACCGATTCTAACGAAGAAAATCCTCAATGCAGTGATGGTGTTGATAATGATGGTGACGGGGATATTGATTATCCGGCAGATGTTGGCTGTATTTCGTTGACAGATAGCAATGAAGTTAACGCACAATGTAACGATGGCATTGATAACGATGGTGATGGTGATATTGATTATCCGGCAGACCCCGGTTGTTATGGTTTAGCCGATACCAGCGAGGAGAATCCTCAATGCAATGACGGTATTGATAATGACGCTGACGGTAAGATTGACTATCCGGCAGATGTCGGCTGCTATTCGTTGTCGGATAGTGATGAAGTCAACGCACAATGTAACGATGGTATCGATAACGATGGTGATGGCAATATTGATTATCCGGCTGATACCGGCTGTTATGGTTTAGACGATACCACCGAGGAAAATTCTCAGTGCAGTGACGGTATTGATAATGACGGTGATGGCGCTATTGATTATCCGGCAGACGTTGGTTGCAGCAGTGCAACCGATACTACCGAAGAAAATCCTCAATGCAGTGATGGCCTTGATAATGATGGAGATGGCAAAATTGATTACCCGGCGGATACCGGCTGCTCTTCATTGTCCGATGGCGATGAAGTTAATGCACAATGTAGTGATGGCCTCGATAATGATGATGATGGCAAGACAGACTATCCGGCTGACCTCGGTTGTTACGGTTTAGACGATACCAGCGAAGAGAATGCCAAATGCAGTGATGGTATTGATAATGACGGTGATGGTGCTATTGATTATCCGGCAGACGTTGGTTGCAGCAGTGCAACCGATTCTACCGAAGAAAATCCTCAATGCAGTGATGGTGTTGATAATGATGGCGATGGCAAAATTGATTACCCGGCTGACCCTGGATGTTATGGTTTTGTCGATACCAATGAAGCGAATGCCAAATGCAGTGATGGTGTTGATAATGACGGTGACGGCGCTATTGATTATCCGGCAGACGTTGGTTGCAGCAGTGCAACCGATACTACCGAAGAAAATCCTCAATGCAGTGATGGTATTGATAATGATGGAGATGGCAAAATTGATTACCCTGCGGATACTGGTTGCTATTCACTGACCGATAGCAGTGAAGTTAATGCACAATGTAGTGATGGCCTTGATAATGATGGTGATGGCAAGATTGACTACCCGGCGGATCTCGGCTGTTACGGTTTAGACGATACCAGCGAGGTGAATGCCCAATGCAACGATGGTATTGATAATGATGCTGACGGCGCTATTGATTATCCGGCAGACGTTGGTTGCAGCAGTGCAACCGATACTACCGAAGAAAATCCTCAATGCAGTGATGGTATTGATAATGACGGTGATGGCGCAATTGATTATCCGGCAGATATTGGTTGTGGCAGTGCGTCAGATTCTACTGAAGAAAATCAGCAGTGCAGTGATGGCTTTGATAATGATGGTGATGGCAAGACAGATTATCCGGCTGATGTGGGTTGCTCTTCGCTGACAGATACTACCGAAGAAAATCCGCAATGCAGTGACGGTATTGATAATGACGGCGATGGCAAGACGGATTACCCGGTTGATATTGGCTGTTATTCACTGGCCGATTCCAGTGAACAGAATCCACAGTGTAGTGATGGTTTTGATAATGACAATGATGGCAAAATTGATTATCCGGCGGATCTGGGTTGTTACTCATTGACTGACTCCAGTGAAGGCAGTCCGCAGTGCAGTGATGGTTTTGACAATGATGGTGACGGGCTGATTGATTATGGTTCTGATCCTGATTGCAGCAGTGTGCAGGATACTGATGAGTCCGGTTCACAGGCCAGTGATATTGAATGTTCTGATGGTATCGATAATGACGGTGATGGTTTTGTCGACTTTCCGGATGATGTTGGCTGTTTAAGTGCAGACGATTTATTTGAAAGTGTCGCTGAATGCAGTGACGGGGTTGATAGTGATGGTGATGGTTTTGTTGACTATCCGGATGATCCGGGTTGCTCTTCCGATACCGATATGACGGAATTCCCTGAGCCGCATTGTTTTGATGCACTGGATAATGATAATGATGGTCTTGTGGATTATCCTGATGACCCCGGTTGCAACGATGAGCGGGATAATAATGAGTCCGATGATAACGCACCTGTATTGTCAGAATGTAATGATGGTCTGGATAATGATAGTGATGGCAATATCGATCTGGCTGATGCCGGCTGTTCAAGTGCCAATGACCGTAGCGAGGCGCCGGATCCACAATGTAATGACGGACTCGACAATGACGGTGATGGTGCTATTGATCTGGCTGACACCGGTTGTTCCAGTGCGATTGACCCGTTTGAAGGCGTGAATCCGCAGTGTTCAGACGGTGTCGATAATGATGGTGATACCAACATCGATTTCCCTGCCGATACAGAATGTATTGATGCGTATGATAACAATGAGGCACTTTAGTTAATCAGTGGTTCCTTAAGCGGGGCAGAGAGTATCATTCTGAAGTTAGCGCTCTCTGCCCTTGTTTTCCTGATGGTAATTAAACATCTTTAGGAATAGTGATGGTTAACACACCATTATCAATTGTTGTTTGCATGCCACTCTGTTTAACCGGGCCGGGCAAAGTAATGCTGCGATGGAATGAACCGGAGCGGCGTTCCTGAAAAATAATATTACCCATATCATCTTTATCCTGTTTTTCATAATTCTGCTCGCCTTTCACCGTGAGTATCTGTCCATCAAGGTCTACCGAAACATTTTCTTCACTGCTTCCGGGAAGGTTAACAATGACCGTATACTGCTTGCTATCTTCCTGAACATCCATTTCCGGAGTGGTAAAACCCTGCCTGAATAGATGCTGAAAATCCGGACTGTTATTGAAGCGGCTGAAGGTATGGTTAAACATTCTGTCCATATCACGCTGCATACGCTGGATTTCCTCATAAGGGTTCCATGTCTGTGCATCATAAGGTGCACTATTGAAAAACGGGTCATTAAACAGTGATGGCGGTCTGTGCGGTTTTTGCGGCTGGTTTTGTTGTGCTACTGCAACCGGTGCTGCTTGTTGTGTTACCGGCAGGGATGCGGCTTTGTTTTGTATGACCGGGTTATTGTTGGCACTGCTGTGAGTGACTGGCTGCACAGATATTTGCTGGTTATGGATGACATCCAGTTGCTCTTTCATCGCCACCATATACCATGCCTGGATGCCAACGATAATAACAAGCAATACCAATAAGCCTGTTAACAGAATTTGTTTGCTCTGTTTCTGATTTGTGTCTGTCATTTCATGTACTCCTGAGTTAATGGTTTAACGCATCTTTCAGTAATTTTCGGGACCTCATACTTGTTGCTCTTATGATTAAAAAATAATTACATAAGCTGAAATTTCAAGTGTTGATCACTAATTATTTTGTCTTTCAGGCGCAAGTTTTTGTGATGAGATATACTTTGTTTTCTTTTGTGTTTTGGTCATTAATATTTTTATGGCATCGAATAAAAACATGTTCTATCCGGTCATCCGTTTTCGCTGGCTAATTATTATTAGTAGCGTTTTGTTTACGGTACTCATGGCAACCGGGTTGCAAAATATTGCTTTTAACCCGGACAGCCGGGTTTTTTTCAGCGGTCAGAATCCGCAGCTGCTGGCGCTGGAAGAAATTGAGAATACTTTTGTAAAAAATGAAAACGTGTACATTGCAGTGCGCCCGCAACAGGGGGATGTTTTTAACCATAAAACACTGGCTATTGTTAAAGCATTAACCAAAGCCTGCTGGCAGATCCCGTTTTCCAGCCGGGTCGACTCAATCACCAATTTTCAGCACATGGCGGTTCAGGGAGATGATCTTTATGTGGATAATCTTGTCACCGAGGTATCGGCCTTAAGCTCTCAGGATATGAGTAGCATCAGAGAGATCGTGTTGCATGAACATGCGCTGGTGCATCATCTGATTAATCCTGCCGGTACCATTACCGGTATCAATATCAATCTGCTGAAACCGGGTAAGTCACTGCAGGAAGTGCCGGAGACGGTTGCTTATGTAAAACAGTTGCTTGAAAAGTTTAAAAGCCGCTATCCACAACATGACTTTTATCTGACCGGTTCGGTTCCTTTTGACCAGGCATTCAGCCAGGTGAGTCAGGATGATAGTGCAACCCTGGTGCCGCTGATGTATCTGATTATTATTGTCGGTGTCGGACTGCTGTTGCGCTCTTTTTCAGCGTCTTTTGTTACCCTGGTGGTGATCGGACTGTCGACAGTGGTCGCCATGGGCGCGATGGGGCATGCCGGTATTATGATTACCTCAGCAACCGCCGTCGCGCCGGTCATTATTATGACGCTGGCGATTGCTGACAGTGTGCATATTCTTTCTACCATGTCCGGTGAAATGCGCCGTGGCCTGGATAAAAAGGCGGCAATACTGGAATCACTGCGCGTTAATATAAAGCCTGTGTTTGTCACCAGCCTGACCACCGCCATTGGTTTTCTCAGCATGAACAGCAGTGACGTGCCACCGTTCCGGGAACTGGGCAATATTGTCGCGGTGGGTGTACTGGTCGCATTTATCTTTTCTGTGGTGTTACTACCAGCGATTATCGCCGTATTGCCGATACGGGTTAAACCGGTTGTGCAGAATAAAGTATCGTTACGCGAGCATTTTGCCGGTTTTGTTATCAATTACAGAAAGCAACTGCTAATGGCTAGCAGTGTGGTCATTCTGTTTATCATGCTGGGGATGTTCCGTATTGAACTGAATGATAACTTTATTGAGTACCTGGATGAAAGTTACCAGATTCGCCGTGATACTGAACTGATTGCCAGTGAACAGGTAACCGGCATGGACATTATTGAATACTCGATTAATTCGGGGAAATCCGGTGGTATTACTACCCCGCAGTATCTGCACAATCTCGATCGTCTCGGCCAGTGGTTTGAACAGCAGAGTGATGTTATGACCGTGGCTACCTTTGCCGATATTATGAAACGTCTTAACCAGAAGATGAACGGCGATGCCCCGGCGTATTATTCACCACCGGATTCAGCTGAACTGGCAGCGCAGTATTTATTATTATATGAATTGTCATTACCCTACGGGCTGGACCTGAATAACCGTATTGATATTGATAAATCCAAAACCCGGCTGACGGTTATTATGAAAAGAACCTCGGCAAAAAAACTGCGGCAACTGGATGAGCGGGCAAGGGCATGGATGCAGCAGAATCTGCCGGTGCAGATGTATAGTTATGGCAGTGGCTTGTCAGTAGTATTTGCGCATATTTCCAAGCGCAACATTGATACTATGCTGACCGGACTAAGCATAGCACTGGTACTGATTTCACTGATCCTGATTATTGCTCTTGGCAGTGTTAAATATGGCCTGTTAAGTCTGGTGCCCAACCTTTTTCCGGCGTTTCTTGCTTTTGGTTTATGGGGTTATATTGAAACCCAGGTCGGTCTTGCGGTTGCGGTGGTGGCAGCCATTTCGATTGGTGTGGTGGTTGATGATACCGTGCATTTTCTTACCAAATATCTGCTCGCCAGAAAAGAAAAAAATATGAGTCCGGAACAGGCAGTGAAATATTCATTTAATACGGTCGGTACGGCTATTGTGATTACCTCTGTTGCGCTGGCTGCCGGTTTTGCGGTGCTGGCGTTTTCCGGATTTTATGTCAACTTTTCCATGGGGGTGCTGACCGTCATCGCCATTGTGTTTGCCCTGCTGACCGATTTTCTGTTTTTGCCGCCATTGCTGATTGTTGCCGATAAGAAAGCTTGAATTTGCTGTTCTGCTCTGCCGTTCTGGCAGTGACCGTGAGCCCACGGAAACAGGCGTTTATTTTTCTGCTTAATCACGATTTAAATCAATGCTTTTTATAAAAATCAGAGGTATTTTTAACATTACGCTTTATATAGGTAATGCTGTGCAGTAGAACAAACGTTCGTTGCAATGACGAATGAATAAATAGTGGGGAGAAGAATATGAAAGCTAAAATTCATTTGGTTTTTATCTGTGTCTGTTTAATGCTGACTTCTTTGTCGTCTTCTGCGGGAACACTTTACTGGACGAATAATACTGGCGGAACGTTTGGTGATGCGGCCAACTGGTCGGCAGGAGTGCCGGGGAGTGCCGGGGAGTGCCGATGTTGCGCTCTATAACCTGGGCGCGAACTACACCATCAATTTTTTCACCAGCCCGGTTAATTTAAAGGCATTGATTAGAAATGATAATGTGACTTTTGACCTGGGTAGTCAAACCTATAAATTGTCCTCTACTGATTACCCTGATGTCAGCCTGATGGTTGGTCAGCTTGCTGGTGATACTGGACAGCTGACGATTACCAACGGTACCGTCACTTCCATGCATAACATGATAGCTGTGCAGGCGGGCAGCAAAGGCACACTGAACATCACCTCGGGAGGCATACTATCATCAACCGCAGCGTTAATTGTTGGTGAATACGGTGAGGCTAACCTTAATATTCTCAATGGTGGAATGGTAAGCAATAATGGAAGTGGTATCCTTGGTGAGAGGTCAGGTTCAATCGGTAATGCTACTGTCGATGGTGCAGCCTCATCCTGGAGTACAAAAACGCAATTTATTGCTTCTGAGACTAACAGTACAGGTAATCTGACTATTCTGAATGGCGGCACAGTGACCGTTAGTGATAACGGATATATTACTTATAGTGCGGGTTCCAGCGGAACCGTGACGGTTGACGGCATGAACTCAGCATGGTCGGTTGCTGGTGAGATGCGAATCGGGGAGGCGGGCAGCGCCATAGTGGATGTGCGCAACGGTGCGACGGTTTTCAATACCTATGCATCGATTGCCCGTAACGCCGGTTCCACCGGCACGGTCAATGTGGATGGTGCCGGCTCTACCTGGTCCAATAGCATGGATTTAACTCTTGGCGGAGTGGTTAATGCCAACAATGCGCTGATTCTCTGGAGTCCGGGAACGGTTAATATGAACGGCGGCACGCTTAATATCGAAACCCTGACCTTTGCCGGTGGTGTGTTTAACTTTAATGCCGGCACGCTTGATTTTACGGCTTATCTGGTACTGGGCGCAGCTGGTCCTCTGGGTTCATCGTATGCCCTGAACAGTCAGCAAAACCTGGGAGTCGCAGGTATTGCCAGCATTGATCCCGCCAGTGTATTAACGCTGGATGGCGGTACTTTCTCCGCCGGTACGCTAGCCAATAATGGCAGCTTCCAGTTCAATAGCGGCACCTTTAATCTAACCAGTGCCGCACTGACCATTGGTAGTGGTGGTTTATTCGGCAGTGATATGCAGCTGTCTGCTGAGCAACGGGTGAATGTGAGTAATAGCAGTACGATTACCGGTGGCAGTGTGCTTACCCTGAACAACGGTTCGTTTTCTTCAGCGGCAATTATCAATGAGGGTGATATTGTATTGACCGGTGCCTCATCACGCCTGGCCGGAACATTACAAAATAACGCCATTCTCAAAGGCAATGGCCGGGTGGATGCACAAACCAGCAATAACAGTGGTGGGCAAATACGTGTTGCCAATGGGGAATCCATGCGCTTTACCGCAGCGGGTAATACCAATGCCGGTCGCATCGAAGTGATTGGCGGTGAAATCGAGTTTGACCGGAATCTGCTCAACCAGAGCGGTACCGGCAATATTGTTGCACGTGATGCCACGCTGCGTTTTAACGGCGGACTGGATAACCGGGGCAGTATGGGTTTGTCATTCGGTACCACTGATGTGTCCGGCAATATCAATAACACCGGCTCGGTGGTGATTACCGGTAACGGCAATGCCACCTTTTATGATGACTACATCAATAACGGGGTAACCCAGACCAGCGCCGGGTAACAGCACTGCGCTGATTACGGTCGGCGGGGATATGAATCTTGGCTTTGGCTTAACCTCCATGATGGAACTGGCAGGTACCCTGCAGGGTAGTGACTATGATGCTTTTAACACCAATGGCAATTTAAGCCTGGCCGGAGTGCTGGATATTGATCTGCTTGATACTTTT
Organism: Gammaproteobacteria bacterium; assembly: GCA_024277705.1. Taxonomy (GTDB): domain Bacteria; phylum Pseudomonadota; class Gammaproteobacteria; order SZUA-229; family SZUA-229. The sequence continues at coordinate 28,253 of JAJRUQ010000088.1, read as the reverse complement.
TTACCGGCAGACGGTGATTATTTTGATCTGTTTATGGCGGAAAATATCAGCGGTGCTTTTGCCCGTCTGGTTTTTCCCGAGCTTGCTCAGGGCCGGTTCTGGAAACTGACATTATATGAAGATCTGAATGGCAGTACCGATGTACTAAGGTTATCGGTTTCCTCGGTGCCACTGCCAGCCGCCTTCTGGTTATTCGGTTCCGGTGTTATCGGTTTGCTCGGATTGGCTCGCTACTATCCGCTAACATAGTGTCCGCAAATGAACATGAAAAAACAATGAAGAGAATATTATTTCGAATAGTAGCGAAGCATTTTCAGTAAGATCTTTTACTGTTGTTCAGGATGACACAAAATAAAAACACAGTTTTTTGTTTGCGTTTATCTGTGTGTGTTAAAACCAGACAGAAACAAACAGCCGGATAACACTGGCATTGAAAAAATACAATGGCTCGGTACCCGGTGTAGCGGTTACCCGTAAATCCCTGAAGTCTTTATAGTCAAACATAATGAAGTCATAGTTTACATTCAAACTGCCGCGTTTGATAAAACCGGTGCCGTTTTTGCTGAATTCATAACTGGCACCCAGGCCCAGTGTTTGTGAGTTGAAGGTGCTTAACTCCTTGTCCCTGGCGAGAAAGATAAATTCGTCTTTGGTATTAAACAGGTCGCTGTAAAAATCGGCTTTTGACTGGTTGTAAAAGCGGTAGCTGAAATCCAGCAGCCAGTTATCCCGGTAGGGCAGAGTATAGCCCAGCTCCAGTGTATGTGCACTGATGCCCCAGGTATCGCTAAAATAACGATAACCGGCATGCAGCGCAGAACGGTAGGGTAAAAAATACCGGCCGCGGATGGCGGTGGCGGTACTGGTGCGGGTATTGGGGTAGACTTCTAGCTGGTAACTGTAACCAAGGCCGACACTGTCATCCAGATATCGTATCGAGCGGTAGGGGTTGTTTAAAAATCCCTGGTCGGTGATGGTTTCCAGTGCCACCGCTACAAGGAAGTCTTTGCTGATGACCTGTGACAGTGATAAACGATAATTGCGGACTTTGGCATTTTTTTCGAAATCGGGGTTTGTGTTATCGCGGATGATATTGTTGCCTTCAGCATAACCCAGGCTCAGGGTGGTTAAATCACCAAACACGGTTTGTGAAATATTAAAGCCGAAGGTGGAAGCATCAAAATCACTTTCCACACTTTTTGTAACCCCCAGACTCATCAGGGTTTTTTTATTGAGGAAATCGACACCGATAGAGCCTTCTTTGCGATTCTCGGTATAGGGGCTGGCGGTGGTGATCACATCAATGGAGGCGCTGGAAATATTATCCACATAATAGTTGCCACTGGCCGACCATTGTTCACTGAACTTTTTTCTGACCAGCAGGGACGGGCCGGTGACTTTAACACCGCCACCCTGGTACTGATGGTAGAGCGCATCGGCGCGATCTTCCGGTAACACTTCGGCTGACAGGTTTTGCATTAATGCCAGCAACAGACTCAGTAAAATAATATAAAGAGCAGCGTTGATTAAATTTATCCGGCTTGCCGTTTTGCTGTTTTTCCGGGTGCGCAGAAAATTCATAGACATGGTCATGGGTTTAGTTACAGCCACAACCACCACCGGTGGCAACACCCGCACCTCTGGCGCCTTCACGGGCATCAAATACATGATGTATATAATTGCTGGACACCGGGTCACGATTAAAATTCATGATCGGGTCGGCAATGTTTTCCCGTTCATAGGGTTTAACCCAGGGTTCGATACCGCAGCCTTGCAACATCAGTATGAGAATAAAAAATAATAGTTTATTAGGCATTATCGGGGAATGAAAAATTATTCACGAATTAATTTGTTTACTATTTTTTTATATTTTTTTTCATCACCGGGCTTATAACCCTGGTGCAAATAACGCATGTTGCCGTTCCTGTCGATGATAACGGTGGTTGGCATGGCGACGACATCATATCGTTTGCTGACAATGTTTTTATCGTCAAACAGTATCGGGAAATCAACGGGGATGTCATTCAGGTAGTTTCTGGCTTTATCTGTGTTTTCTTCAACATTAACACCCAGCACGATAAATCCCAGTGCCTGATACTTGTTATTGAGGGCGTTGAGGTAGGGCATTTCCAGACGGCAGGGGCCGCACCAGGAAGCCCAGAAATTTAATAATACAACGTTGCCGGCATACTCGCTTAATTTCAGGTTTTTTCCATGCTGGCTTTTTAAGGTGAAGTCAGGTGCCGGGACATTCATTTCTTTTGCTGCCAGTGCGATACCGGAGGTGCTGCTGAAAACCGCAAAAGAAAATATAAAATATGTAAAAGTAGTTATTATTTTTTTTATAAAATTATTCATGAAGTCACCTGTTTAAAATATTCGTTTTAAAAAATGTCAGAAGAACCAGCCGCCGCCAATTAAAAACTGTAAATTGTTGGTTACTTTGTTTTTACCAAAGACATCGTTATCAAAGACCAGGTTACGAAAATCTACGGTTACTGAAAACGAATCATTGAGTAATAGGCGATAACCGGTGCCGAAGTTAATGGTAAAGCGGTCGCTGCCGGCAAACGTGGTATTACCGATGCCGCCTGATATATAAAAGGCGGTGTTATAAGATGTTTCGTCAGTGAGAAAAGCTTCACCCGGTAGCAGATTGTAACCAATATCAATACTGTAATATTGCAATTTTCTTTCTTCATCGGGTAATAACGGTGCGCCGCCGTTTAAAATTTCATAGCTGGTTTCACCGGCATTGGAGCGGGCCAGTGTTAACTGGACAAAGATATTCTCATTGACATAATAATTCAGTTTGGCAGCAAGTACAGGGTTGACGCCGAAGTCTTCAATGTTGAGGTAACCGGCAAATAATGAAACCTCGAAATCATTACTGTCGATTTTCGCTTCATCAAAATCCACGCGTTGTATTTCCGGTTGAATCAATACGGAATCTTCGATGTTTTTCTCATCAGCCGAATATGCAGCGGTACTGACAAGGACGTTGCTTATTAGCAGTGAAATCAGAAAAAAATTGCGAAACCAAGTTTCCATTCAGCTATGTCCTCGTTTTCATCTTTGTCATTATTGGCTGAGAAAATAATATATTGATTATATTCAAAGCGTAAAATAAATTTTCGGGTTAAATATGTTTTTATGCCCAGTCCAACCTGACTTATTGCATTCTGTTTATCAGCCGGATCGATTAGTGTTGCCTTGGGAATCACCTGTAAGGAGCCTGCTCCCAGAGTAAAAAAAGGTGAAATCCACCATTCTGGAAAAGGTTGCATTAATAAATTTAATTTGACCATATTACTGCTGGACACACTGGCAACTGAATGCGCCAGGGTGATTTCGGCGGATATATTTTCAGTCAACAGGTAACCGCCATATACGGATAATACCGGGGCATTTGCTAACTGCCCCGAGGTGACTCCCAGCTCCCACTGTCTTTGAATAAAATCTTCCTGTGTTTCCTCACTAAGCTGTAAATACTGTCCCGAAGGTAACAGTGTCTGCTGCATCTGTTGCTTGCTGACCCAGCCGGTTTTGTTGCCGGTTTTTTTGTTCTGCGAGCGAATCTTATACCACAGAGTTTTACGTTCTATGATGCTGAACTGCTGGCCGCGATCAAGCACATGGAATACCGGATAAGCTTCACCGGGCCCGGTGCGCATTTCAATAAACGGGTCAGCGATGGTCAGTAATACCGTGTCCTCTGATGACGCCTGTATTTCTGCTGAAAAAACTAACAACAAAAAAATGTACAGAGGCCAGTAAAAAAACCGGTGTTGATTACAATTTTTATACATTCTAATCAAACATTTACAAATTCATACATGATTAATAGAGTCATCCCTGTGCCGGCCCTGGTTTTTTACTGGTTTTAGTATCAGCACTCGCTGCTGCGGGTGATGACTGGGTTATCGCTCAGTTTGTTGCAGACCGGTGCAAGCATTAGTATTGCCGACGCGACATTAATTCATCGGCACATCAGGGTCAAATGGGTCATTAAAGTATTGCGCACCTATATCCAGCCATTCACTGATCAGGCGCAGTTCATCGGCACTCATAAATGTGGAATGATTGAGATAATTTGCCTGACCTGGAGATAATAGTCTTCTGCCGGCGATTAGTTCGGTTTCTGTCATTTTTTCCATAAAATAACTGTTCCTGGCACCATTTGCTGACATGCTTGCGGCGGTGCTGGCATCCGGGTCATCGATAAATTCGGTTAATGGAGTGCCGTTAAGATCGACAGCAGGAGCACCGTTTTCATCAAGAATCGGCACTTCAATCTGGATGTTCACCAGTGTGCCGGTTGCATCCAGCTCCTGTCCGGCATCACTGAAAAATAACTCCCGATATGATTTGAAGCGTGCCATTTGCTGATCTGAAAAACCATCAGTCAGATCAAGCTGGCCGTCAGCGACTTTGTCCAGCATGAGCGTGTTATCAAAAGTGGTATGGCAGTTAGTGCAGGTGTTGGCACCATCTACGCCACGGGGTACTGACCACATCGGATGTATGTGCTGCTCATAATTAATTACGATGCGGCATTTGAAATCCCAGGCAGCGGCATCGCGCAAGCAATTATTGCTGGCGGGTGGTGGTGTTGCAAGGTTGGCATATTCAAGGCTGAATGCTGCGTCCACGTCACGTAAATCCGGGTTTGTCCAGACATCACTATAAAAAAGATCCGGACTGAGCTGTGGTTCTGTGGTTGCCAGTTTGAACCGGACCTCGGCCATGGTTTCCCCTGGATTGCCAAAATAAACATCGGTGCTGCCGGGGATGCGGGTGTTTTCAAAGATGCCACTGGCGGGTATGCCGGTATTGATTGAGGGTGTTTCCGCATCAGGGCGATGGTGTATTTCCGGGGCCGCATTGTTGTCAGTGTTGTGTGTGTGGCAGCCGGTGCAGGTCATGGTTTCACCTGGTTTTAACTGAAACCAGTTTTCATGTCGTGCACCGATACGTCTGCCGGATTTATCCAGTACATTGATCGCCAGAGGAATGTTTGCCGGCACTTTTACCTTGACTGAACCATCGGGTTCGACCGGGGCATAACCTATGATTTCACGCATGCCCTGATTTCTTGACGGTCCGAAAGCAGCACGATTAAGGTTGGGAGCATCATTGCCCAGATCAGGATCATTGCGGTCCGGCAGTGCTACCGCTTTTATCAGCCGTATAAAACGGGCAGGGCGTTGGTCGGCAGTGGCCTGCATCGGATCACCCAGGTCATTGACCGAGTTTATGCCGGCGGCACTGCTGCATTCTGACAGAAAACAACCGTCAAAGCCGGCATTGCCAAAATCATAAACACTTTTCACATGAACAGCGGCCATGCCTTCATCTGCCCACAGCGTATTGATATTAGCGTTCGATTTTATCATGGGAGCAGGACGTGATTGCAGCGCCACAATATCGGTAATAACCATACCCTGTTCGGCAAGAATGATGATTCTTTCTGTATTGTTGCTCACGTCATAGAGCCAGATGCCATAAACCGGTGACACTTCTACGCTGTCAACATTTGACAGATAGGGCTCTATGCAGGGGCGACTGATACCATCAAGTTTCAGCACGCAGATGCTTTTACTGACCAGAATACGGTTACTGCCGTCCCATAACGGGTAGGCGGCGCTGTAGCGGCCGGCTGTTGATATTTCGTCAGCGGCAGTGCTGACGTTATTGATGGTTGCCGGTGTTTGTGCCGGGCCCGGTAAACCGGTCATGTTAAATACCGGCTGTGTTTGATTGACAAAATTTTCAATATCGATAATAACAATGTTGCCGCCGCCATAAGTTCCGGTATATGGCCGGGTGATTGCCATTATCCTTCCGTCCAGCATTTCTTCTGCCTGTGTAAACTGGATGGTTGAATCATTTGTCCCGGCATTATTGGTACCGGTGTCATGGCTGTGGACACCGTATAATACCTGCAGAGCACTGCCATCGGGGTTTATTTTGTACAGATGCATGGCATCGTTGCTCGCGGTATTATCCCAGCGGGTAAAGGCGATTTCACCGGGGTAACTGTTGCTTAATACCAGTGGATCAAGATCATGGCTTTGATTGAAGGAAATTTGCTGCAGATTACCGCCGTCACTATCCATTACATGTAATACCATGGCAACGGTGTTTCTGTCTTCATCAAGGGCGCGGAAGCGGGGTTTGCCTTCATTGGTCAGCATTTCTCCGGACTGACGCTGTCTGTTGGAACTAAAAACAATACGGCCATCCGGCAGGTAGGCAGGGCCGATATCATCACCCTGTTCAGCGGTCAGGTCATTGCTGATGATGCGCCGTGTTGTTTTTGCTGCCAGGTCATATTCATAAATATTCCAGCTGGGCGTGTCATCATCGTTGGGGTTCGGGTCGAACAGGCGGAGGCTGAACAATAAGCGGGTGCCATCAAAAGAAGGCTTTAAGTCTTTCACATCGCCCTGGCCTGCGGTTATGTCAGCGGTGATATTCAGTTCTGTGGCGGTTACCGTGGAGTTGCTGCGTAGATAAATATCGCCGCCAGCAGCAAAAAACAAGGGCTCACGCAGGTCAGACTGCATTTCATTATCATTATCGTCGACCGGAATCGGTCGTTTCACAAAAGCGATAGGGGCTTCCAGTACACCGGGGTCGGCTCCGGTTATTTCGGAACTGCCGATAGTTTCTGTACAGGAGGACAGGGAAAAAGCCACAAGCGTGATAGCGTATAGCCTGGTTGCCATTCCGGTAAAGTGTGAGCACACCATAATAATCCTTAAAAGTTGTCTGATATTGCTTATTATTGCCTCCTGTTGAGATTTCGTCAGAAGTTACCGATAAGTGGCAGTATTTCGACGCTTAACGGTAAGCAAATTTTTTTACTTCCAACTAGAATCAATAAAGAGTATGCAATTATGATGATAATTCAGGTGTGGGCGTAAACCAATACCCGATTTTATTTTTGCAAACTATCCCTAAATCCCTAAATATAAATCTTTATTCATGCTTGTTGGCTATGCTAGTGTACTGCGTTGCTATTTATAGCATTCAGTTATTCATTGGTGGATTATTTTTTCAGGGACATCTTTCAGCTATGCTTAAAAAATTCTTACTTCTTTCTTCGCTAACAACAGCACTTGTTTTCAGCCAGGTTGTGTTAGCTGATGCTGAACAAAGGCGTCAGGCGAAACGTATTCACGATCGTCTCACCGGCATACCACCGAGTGAAGCAGTTCTTTCTGAGATGGAAGCCCTGCTGCTTACTGATTCCGGCGGTAAATCGGCTGCTGATTTAGCACTGGAAAATCCTGCTTTTTACAATGTTACTTTAAAGAACTTTGTGGCGCCATGGACGAACGAAGATCAATCTGTTTTTACGCCTCTGAATGATTATACCGCTACGGTGATTGGTATGATTCGTGATGATATCGATTTTCGTGAAGTACTTTATGGCGATATCCTGTATACCGGTAACAATTCACCGGCATATGCCAATACTGATAACCAGCATTATGAAGTACTGGAAGCGCTGGGGCCGGTGGCCGGCAATCTGGCGGATAATACGATTTTGCTGCGACAAACACAGAGTGCTGTTACCGGCCTTGACGGTACGGCCACCGCAGGTGTTATGACCACGCGTGCTGCTTCCCGGGCTTTTTTCTATCTTGGTACCAGTCGTGCCATGTTTCGTTTTACTTTAATGAATCATTTATGTACGGATCTGGAGCCATTGAAAGATAATTCGCGCATACCAGACCGGGTGCATCAGGATGTATCGCGTAGCCCGGGCGGTGACAGCCGCATTTATCTGAACAGCTGTGTCGGTTGTCATGCAGGTATGGATGGCATGATGGGAGCTTTTGCTTATTACAATCTTATTTTCACAGCTGATAGTGACGGTAATGTTGTTGAGAATACGGCACAACTGGAGTACACCCCGAATGCGGTACAGGCAAAGTTTCTGAATAATGAAAATAATTTTAAACCCGGTTATGTGACCACTGATGACAGCTGGATTAACTACTGGCGTAATGGTCAAAATGCCTTGCTGGGCTGGTCTGATAACTACCCCGGTTTAACACTGGATGAAAAAGGCCATGCCATTGGCAGCGGTGCTAAATCTCTGGGCATGGAACTGGCAAATACCGAAGCGTTTGCCCAGTGTCAGGTGAAAAAAGCCTTTCAGACGGTTTGTTTGCGCGAACCGGGTAATAGTGCTGATCGCACAGAAGTGGACAGTATCGTGACGGATTTCAAGGCTGGCGGCTATAGAATGAAGCAGGTATTTCGAGATGTTGCCGCTTATTGTAAAGGAATTTGAAGATGATCTCTGCCTATCATAACGTTAAAAAACTATTCAATATAATACCTGCTGCCAAAGCTGGTTTGCTGTTTACCCTGCCGCTGATACTTATCGCCTGTGATGGCCCGGCAACGCTGCAGAACCAGATTCAGGATGATGGCGGCAGTGTTAACGAGGGTCCACCGGCAGCGACCGCGGATGTACGTTCATTTGAAGTTAATCTCTGGAACAGCCTGAAAGCGGAAAATCGCTGCGGCCAGTGTCATGGCAGTTTGCAGTCACCGACGTTTGTTGATCCCGGTGATGTTAATGTTGCTTATTCGTTCGCGGTTCCTCTGGTTGATTTACAGGATCCGGCGAGCTCATTACTGGTGACAAAAGTTGCCGCTGGCCACAATTGCTGGGAGCAGTTTGCCAGTGTTTGTGCCGACAGTATTGAGAGTATGATCAGCAACTGGGCGGGTGTCTCCGGTGATGTTAATACGGCCCGGGTTATTCCACTGACCGCCCCTGAGATCAAAAATCCCGGGGACAGTAAAACCTATCCTGCTGCGGCTACCGATAATTCACCTGCCAGTTTTGCCGACACGGTACACCCGCTGTTACAGCAATACTGTCTATCCTGCCATTATGAAGAAGCGATTATTCAGCAGCAGTCACCGTTTTTTGCCAACCCGGATGTAACGTCCGCCTACGAGGCGGCAAAACCCAAGATTAATATTGATTTACCGATCAATTCACGTCTGGTGCAGCGTTTACTGGATGGCCATAACTGCTGGTCTGACTGTGGTCAGATCGATCCGGTTAGCGGCAATGTTGATGGCGATGCCGGGATTATGCTGGCAGCGATTCAGCAGTTTGCCGATGCTATTATCGCGGATGTTATCGACCCGTCATTATTAACCAGCAAGGCGCTGGTGTTGCTGGAAGACGGCATTATTGCTTCCGGCGGTAATCGCCATGAATCCAATCTGATTGCTATCTGGGAATTTAAAGCCGGTACCGGATCAACGGCTTTTGATACCAGTGGTATCGAACCTTTCATGCATTTGAGCCTCAGCGGCAGTGTTAGCTGGTTAGGCGCTTATGGTCTGGATCTTGCCGGTGGTAAAGCCTGGGCCGACACCATCAGCAGTAAAAAACTGCACGACTTTATTCAGTCATCAGGAGAATATTCCATTGAAGCCTGGGTGATTCCCGCCAATGTGACTCAGGAAGATGCCAATATAGTAAGTCTGGATGCCGGTTCCAGCCAGAAAAACATGGCATTGTCGCAAACCCTGTATAACTATAATTTCAATAATCGCAGTAATGCTTCTGATGATAATGGCGAACCGTTCCTGTCAACAGAGGATGCCGGAGAAATTCTGCAGTCGAGTTTACAACACGTGGTAGCCAGTTATGATCCGATTGAAGGCCGTAAAATCTATGTCAACGGGGAACTGATTAATGTCAGTGATCCGATCACCGAGCCAACAACGTTAAGTGGCTGGGATGATACCTTTGCTTTCGTGCTCGGTAACAGTTCCGCCAACAGTAAACCCTGGAGTGGCAAACTGCGTCTGGTGGCGGTTCATAATCGTGCATTAACCGATACCCAGATAAAACAGAACTTTGATGCCGGCGTCGGCCAGAAATATTTCCTGTTATTTTCTGTGGCAGATCAGGTTGGCATTCCGGAAAGTTATATCCGCTTTGAAGTGTCGCAATTTGATGCTTTCAGTTATCTGTTTGATCAGCCGACCTTTATTAACCTGAACAGCGACTGGGTGCCCGGTGGCTTTGGTATCAAAAAAATGCGCATTGGCATTAACGGCAAACAGGCGGTCGCCGGCCAGTCATTTGCTTATATGGATACCGTTGTTGACAGCTCCTATAATGCGGTTGATGGTCAGTTACTGTCGGCCAACGGCGCGGTCATTGCGCTGGAGAAAGGGCCGGAAAGTGATGAATTTTTCCTGACTTTTGAAGTGATTGCCAATAACAGTAATGCTTTTGTTGAACCGCTGCCAACACCACCGGCAGCACCGGCTGACGCTGATCCGGTTGCCGATATCGGGGTGCGTACCTTTGATGAAATTAATGCAACTATTGCCGAATTAACCGGAATCCCCATCACCAATAGCGCGGTTGATGCTTTATTTCTGCAATACAAGCAGCAATTGCCCACTGTTGAAACCATTGATGCGTTTCTTTCCTCGCATCAAATGGCGATTGCGCAGCTGGCATTAACCTCCTGCAGTGAACGGGTGGAAGCCGATCGTCTGTTACCGACGGGTGATACCGGACGTTATCTGTTTACCAATGTGGACTTTAATGAATCGGCTGAAACAGCATTTAATACGCCAGCTAAACGGGCTTATGTTATAGATCCTGTATTGTCGGCGGTATTGTCATTGAACCTTGACTCACAGCCGGATCTGACAGAAATTGCCGATTTACTGGGTGCCAGTACTTCGCAGACACTCACAACCGTTGCCGGAAGTTACAGCTATAACAGTTTGATATCACGCATGACGACCTGTCCTGTGGCAGGGGTGGATCCGGCCTATAACGCTGATTTCCCCTGTGACCTGGTCAGCGATATCTATACTGCTGAACGTACCGCTCAAATTACAAAAGCTGTTTGCGCAGCAGTCGTCGGCAGTGCCGCCATGCTGATCCAATAGGTAAATATTATGATCCGTAAATTAAGTCGTGAAGCTATGCGAAAACTCCGTTCAAAAAAACAGATATTGTCTGTTGACGATCCGCTTTATCATAATGACCATGCCCGTCCTGTTAGCCGCCGTGATTTTATCCGTCAGGGGTTTCTTGCAGGTTCGGCAACCGTACTGAGCGGTGGTGTTTTCAGTCTGTTTGCCAATCCCAATCAGGCGATGGCTGCGCTGTCTTCTGATATTGATTCTCTGGCAAGCGATATAAACTGTTCATTGGGCGGACTTACCGGTGACGCAAAAGTCCCCTTTATCTGTTTTGACCTGGCTGGTGGTGCCAATCTGGCGGGCTCAAATGTGTTGATTGGCGGCGCCGGTGGACAGAATGATGGCACTATCACCACCGCCGGCTACAGCAAAATGGGGATCCCCGGTGATATGGTGCCGGGCCTGGATTCAACAAATTTCAGTTTGTTGAGCCCCAGTTTAAATAATGACTTCGTCAACAGTGATCTTGGTTTGCAGTTTCATGCTGACAGTGCCATGTTAAAAGGCATACTGGAAAAAGCCGGGCTTGCTGTCGGTAACGTGGATGGCTGTGTGATACCGGCACGTTCGGATAATGATACCGGTAACAATCCGCATAATCCCCTGTATGGTATATCAATTGCCGGCGGCAGGGGCAGCGTGGTTGACCTGATTGGTTCGCGCAGCTCTGATTCAGGGGGCAATTCAGTAGCACCAGCGGACATGGTTAATCCTGAATTTCGTCCGACCAAGGTCGACCGGCCCAGCGATGTTACCGGCATGGTTGATGTCGGTGAACTGACCGCAACACTGAGTAATCCGGCCGATGTTACTGCGGTTATGGAATCAATGGCGCGGATAAGCCATAAAAAACTGAAACTGGGAACCGTCAATACCGGTTTAACCAGAGATGAAGTGGTGAAAGATCTGGTACGTTGTGGTTATCTGAAAGCAGCCGATCTGGCTGACCGTTTTGCCGGTAAAGAAGTGGATCCGAGCAAAGACACCGATATCCTGGATATTTTTTCAACACAGGAACTGGATGATGATGCGGAATTCCGTAAAACAGCTTCGGTGATGAAAATGGTACTTAACGGTTATTCTGCCGGTGGTTGCATTACCATGAGTGGCTACGATTATCATACCGGGGATCGCAGAACCGGTGAGAACCGTGACCTTCGGGCAGGACGCTGTATTGGTGCCTGTCTGAATTATGCCGCCAAACTGAATAAACCGCTTATGATTTATGTTTACAGTGATGGTTCGGTTTCCAGTAATGGTGCCAGGGATGATAGCGCTGATGCCGGTACTGTTCTTGGTGGTCGCGGTAAAGGGCAATGGACCGGTGATAATTCTTCAACCGCCTGCTCCTATTTCCTGGTGTTTAATCCCGCCGGCAAACCAACACCAATAATCACCGGTCGGCAGATTGGTCGTTTTTCTGCTGATGGTTCGGTGGTTACTTCCTCCAGCCCGGCGGCCAACAACGTTAACTTGCTGGTGAATACGGTATTACTGAATTACATGTCATTAAACGGAGATATTGCCCAGTTTGCCAATGCTTTTGGTAATCATGGCCTGGGCGGTGCTTATGATCAATATGCTGCATTTGGTGCTCTATAATCTATAATCTCTGAATTGTGATTAGGTAAGTCGAGATTTTGATGGGAGTTAAGTTGTTTGCAGGCGGGTTGCCCGTCAACGGCTCAATGTTTAAACGATGGATGATTGGCCGGAACTGTGGCCTGTTTTTTTTACTTGTAGCAATCACCGGTCAGGTCAGTGCTGATTGGTTCAAGCAGTCACAGGATGTCATGGGCACCCGTATTCAGCTTGAATTCTGGTACGAAAATACTGCGCAGGCCGGCTTATGCAGTGACCGGGTTTTTGCGGAAATGGTTCGTATTGATGAATTAATGAGCCCCTTTAAAGACAGCAGTGAAATATCCGCGATCAACCGAAATGCTGCCAGTAAACCGGTACCTGTTAGTGCTGAATTAAGCTCTCTGTTAAAAAAATCTGTTGAGTTTTCAAAGCTCTCTGCCGGTGCGTTTGACGTTACCTTTGCCTCCATCGGTTACTTTTATGATTATCGCAAGCAGCAGCAGCCGTCTGAACAGCTTGTGCAACAGAAACTGGATAAGATAAATTATAAAAATCTAATAATTAACGAACAGTCAGTGCGTTTTGCCAGTGCCGGTATGCGTATTGATCTGGGTGGGATTGCCAAGGGCCATGCGGTTGACCAGGCAATCCGGATATTACAGCAATGCGGTATTCAGCAGGCTTTAGTCAGTGCTGGCGGTGATACCCGTATTATTGGTGATCGCCATGGTCGGCCATGGATGATTGGCATTCAGCATCCACGCAATGATAAAGCCATTGTTTTAAGTATACCGCTGGCGGATAGTGCGATTTCAACTTCCGGTGATTATGAACGTTTTTTTATCGCAAATAATGAACGAATTCATCATATAATTAATCCTGAAACAGGGCATTCGGCGGCGCAGTCATGGAGTGCTACTGTCATCGGGCCGGATGCAACAACAAGCGATGCGTTATCAACAACGGTTTTTATTTTAGGTGCTGAAGCCGGCATAAAACTGATTGACTCACTGGAAAATATAGATGCCATCGTTATCGATGCATCGGGTGTTGTACATTATTCATCCGGTCTGGAAGAGCCGGAAAATTCCCGATGAATATGATGGCAGGCCACAGTGTTAAACCTGGCTGCCGGATAAAAAATAACAGGCTCACAATAAACACGAACTGGAATATGATTATGAATAAGGCAATTCGCACCGTTTTTATTTTATCCCTGGCCATGTTACAGATATTGTTTTCTGCGACCGTGGTTTATGCCGAGGTTGCCGAAACCGAAGTCAAAGCAGAAACCGAGCTACAGAAAAACATTCAGGCATTGAAAAAAGATGTGCTGAAACTGAATAGAAATCTGTTTATTCTGGAAGAGGATTTGCTGTTCCCGGCGAATACCCAGTTCAGTGTTTTTCTTTCCATGGATGCAGGGCAGTTGTTTTCCCTGGATTCTGTGCAGCTGAAAATTGATGATAAGGTTCTGGCCAGTCATCTTTATACGGAACGTGAAATTTCTGCGCTAAAACGTGGTGGTGTGCAGCGGCTTTATATTGGTAATCTGGCTTCCGGTGAGCATGAAGTTATTGCTATTTTTACCGGCAAGGGGCCAAGCCAACGCGACTACCGGCGCGGTGAGACTATAAAGATAGAAAAGGCAAGTGACCCTCTGTTTATTGAATTGCAGATTATTGATGATCCTGCAAAAGAGCAGCCGGTCTTTAAAACGCGTGTCTGGGAATAAAACACTCGTCTTGGTTTAATGAAATTTTTTTCTCTTATTCATTATAAACGCTCACTGCAGATATTTTTCTGCTGTGCATCACTGACAGTAAATGCCAGTGAATACAGGCATGAACAGAAGGTCGCTGATCTGGCATACGGTGTATCTTTGTATCATCTTTTTCAGGATGAAAAACTTGCGGCCATAACCGATTTAACGGTTGCCAAAGAAAAGCATTTATTAAATAACAATCCGGAAAATGCCGAGCTTTTACTGGCCAGTCTGTATTTTGATTATGGCCTTCCCGAAAAAGCTGAAACAATTTTCGGTCAGTTGCTGGATGAAAATATTTCAGCATCGGTCAAAAACAGAGTCTGGTTTAATCTGGCAAGAGTACAGTATGAAGCGGCAAATTTTGTACAGGCGGAAGTGCTGCTTAACCGCATTAGTAAGCAGCTGACACCACTGCGAGAGGCTGAGAAACAGTATATTCTGAGTGAGCTGAATATTCGGAAACAGTCTTTTGATCGTGCGCAGCAGGCCATTGCAGCAATAGATGAGCAATATGTCTGGCGTGCGTATTCTGAATATAATCTTGGTATTGCACTGACCACTAAACAAAATGCACAGTATGGCCATGAGTGGCTGGAAAAACTGATAGCAAGAAACTCAGCGGATGAAGAGTTGCTTTCACTTCAGGATTCAGCACGGCTGGTGCTGGGGCTGTCTTTATTGCAGCAAAACAAGTTTGATGAGGCGATCGAATATTTTTCCGCTATCCGTGTTTCCGGTTTATTAAGTAATAAAGCACTGCTGGCTACCGGCTGGGCCTGGAGCCGGAAAGCTGATCCTGAAAAAGCATTAATCTACTGGAAGGTTTTGCTGGAAAAGCGGCAGGTTGATGATGCAACACTGGAGGCATATCTTGCCACTGCCTACGCTTATGAACAATTAGGCAATAACGCGCTGGCCGCAAAAAGTTATAAGCGTGCGGTGAAGCAGTTTCAGCGCTATATGCAGGAGATGGATGGTTTCATAAAAAGTATTAAACAGATGGACCTGATTAACACTTTATATAATGAAGCGATGATTCAGACAGGGTCACCTGAGTTACCGGAAAGCAATGTGTTGAGCTATCGGGCAACACCTTATATACAGCACCTTGTTGCCAGCAAATCATTTCAACATGCATTGCAGAATTATAGGGAGTTACTGGAAATAAAAAACTCGCTGGCACGCTGGAAACAAAATCTGCCGGTTTTTGAACTAATGCTCGCCGAACGCAGCAGCTCATTTGAAAATAAACGCCCGCAGGTCGAGCAGAGTACTGACTTTCAACAGCTGGAAAATTTACGGCAACAGCGGACAGCTCTGGCCGAGGAAGTCGGTCGAGTAAAGGATTCTCAGGATATAATGGCACTGGCTGATGAAGACGAAGCAGACTACCTGGAACGTCTGGAAGACGTTAAGCTGTTGCTTTCCAGTCTTGACGTGCAACAGGATCTGGCAGCAGCAAAAGAAAAATATAGATTAATTTATGGTTTGCTTTACTGGGATATCAGTACGGATTTTCCGCGGCGCTACTGGCAAATATTTCATCAGTTGCAGTTGCTTGACCGTGCATTGAGTCAGGCTGAAGTGTCAGCGCGCTCACTGCAGCAGGCAGCCAGTATTCATGAAGCAGGACTGGCTGACCTTGGTCAGCGCATTATCGGTCAGAACAAAGAAATTGAGCAACAGCAAACAAAAGTATCCGGTTTAATCGAGCAGCAGGAACAGCTGATTAATCAGCTGGCTATTGAGGCAATAAAAAGCCGCAAGCAGCAGCTTGTGCAGTTGCGCCTGAATGCACGTTATTCGCTCACCCGGGTTTATGATGAAATAGCAAAACAGCGGAAAACACAATGAAACCGTTTTTTTGTTCCAGTCTTTCTTTTTTGCTGGTATGGCTGAGTGCGTTTATGCTGCAGTCGTGTGTCGGTAGCGGGAGGGAAGTCACACCAACCATTGCTGATCTCCAATACAAAACAGAGAACATCAGCCCCTATGTCAATTTTGATGTTAGTCATCAGCAGTTGATAGACAGTTATCGTCAGCTTGTCCTGATTACTCCACATGGTGAACAGTATGGCAAAGAGATGCAACGACTGGCTGATCTGGAACTGGAAGCCAGTATGGATAATAAACTTTCGGATAATGAAAAAACGGTTAATCAGGGAGAGCAGCAAATCTTGGCCGCCATTAATCGATATGAACAATATCTGAAGGTGTATCCTGAGAGAAAAGATAATGATGTGATTCTTTATCAGTTATCCAGAGCTTATGCGGTTGAGTCAAATCCTGAAAAAGCGCAATATTATATGGAACGACTGGTTAGCGGTTTTCCGGAGTCAGCATATATTGATGAAGTGCAATTTCGCCTCGGTGAAAACTATTTTGTGTCTGGCGTTTATGCGAAGGCAGAACAGGCCTATGGTGCAGTTGTCAGACATTTTTCTGACTCGATTTATTATGACAAGTCTTTATATAAACTCGGCTGGTCACAGTTTAAACAGAACAAAAACGAGCAGGCAATTCATAGTTTTATCCGGTTACTTGACCTGAAACAACAGCAGCAGATGCTTGATGAACTTTCGCTATCGCAAACACTGGGCCGTAGTGAGCAGGAATTGATTGAAGATGTAATGCGTGTTATCAGCCTGTCCTTTTCTTATCTGGATAATAAGCAGGCGATCGCAGTCTACTTCAAAAAAAATGGCAGCAGACCTTATGAACCATTATTGTATACAGAACTTGCGAAATTATATCTGAGCAAGGAGCGCATAACCGATGCAGCTGATATATATTTACTATATGGAGACAATCATTCGTTCTCCCGTTTTGCGCCGGTATTTCACGGCAGGGCAATTGCGGTATATAAAAAGTCAGCTTTCAGTTCACTGTTGTTGCCGGAAAAAAAACGTTTTGTTGAAAAATATAATGTCGGTACTGCTTTCTGGGCACAGCAGAGCCTGGCAACAAAGGCTGAGTTACAGCCTGTTTTAACCGCTCACATGAGTGATATTGCCATGCATTATCACGCTACCGCAAGAAGCAGTAAAAAAGCTTCTGATTTTAAGCGGACAGCGAGCTGGTATCAGCAGTATCTCGATTCATTTCCACGGGATGATAAAGCTGCCGAAATTAATTTTCTGCTGGCGGAGTCACGTTTTGATGCCGGGCAATATGCGTCGGCTATTGTTGAATATGAAAAAACAGCCTATTCATATCCGCGTCATAAAAACAGTGCAGAAGCCGCTTATGCCGCACTAATTGCCTACAATAAACTGTATACAGGCAGCAGTAAAAAAGATAAAACAAAAATCAATGATAATCTTCTGCAGAGCTCACTTAAGTTCAGTTATTTTTTCCCGGACGATAAACGGATGCCTGATGTTCTGCTGAAAACGGCTGAGCAGTTTTTTGATTTAAAACAATATGTCCAGGCAAATACAGCAGTCCAACGTTTATTAAACAATCCGCAGCTAGATGTTAAGTTGAAACATCGTGCATGGATTGTCATCGCGCACTCAAACTTTAAATTAAAGAATTTTTCAGTTGCTGAAGATGCCTATTTACAGGTATTAAGTGGCATGTCTGAAAAAGACAGAAAACGCAAGAATATACTTGAACAACTGGCTTCTTCTATATACAAACAGGGAGAGCTGGAACGTGAAGCCGGTAACCATCAATTGGCAGCGATGCATTTTTTACGTGTAGCCAGGGCGGTGCCGGCATCATCAATACGTGCTATAGCCGAATATGATGCGGCAACAGAATACCTTGCTCTGCAACAATGGCCGGAAGTTATAAAACTGTTGCAGGATTTTCGAAAACGCTATCCCGATCAGAAAAAATGGCAGCTGGGCATTACGCAAAAACTGGCGTTGGCTTATAACAACTCCGGGGATTATGCTAACGCTGCAGATGAAATGATGAAGCTGATCAGTTTAAGTCCGAAAGATCAGCAGCAGGATCTGCTTTGGCAAAGTGCTGTTTTATACGACAAGGCTGGCATGCAACAGCAGACCATTGCTACCTATAAGTCTTACATAAAAAAATATCCACAACCTTTGGTCAGGACCATTGAGCTACGTCATAAAATTGCTTTGCATTATTTAGCCGCAAAGGATAGCAAACGCTATCATTACTGGTTGAAAGAAATTATCAAAGCCGATGCCAGTGGTGGCTCGCAAAGAACTGATCGTACACGTTATCTTGCTGCCAGTGCAAATCTTGAGCTTGTTAAACCGATACACGAGCAGTATTCACAGGTGAAACTGACCACACCCCTGAAGAAAAGCCTGAAAAAGAAAAAACGTTTAATGAAACAGTCAATTGAAGCCTATACAAAAGCGGCAAAATACCAGATTGAAGAAGTGACAACAGCAGCAACTTTTAATATTGCTGAAATCTATCGTGATTTTGCCAGTGCATTACTGGCATCTGAGCGACCAAAAAAATTAACCGAAGAAGAGCTGGAGGAATACAATTATCTGCTGGAAGATCAGGCGTATCCTTTTGAGGAAAAAGCCATTGCAATACATGAAGTTAATGTGGCACGAATACCTGATGGTAGTTTTGATGATTCAATTAAAAACAGTCTGTCGGTATTGGGTGGAATGATGCCTTTTCGTTATGCTAAAAGTGAGCTGACCGATAACTATGTACAATAGCAGTATTATCAACGGTTTGATTCGTGCCCTGGTGCTGGTACTGATTGCCTGTATTCTGTCTGCCTGTCAGAGTGTTCCGGAAACAGTCAGTGCTGCTGAAGATGCTCAGCTGAAGCTGTATAAGCAGGCAAATGAGTCTTTAACAGCCGGTAAGACAGATCTTGCCATCGAACAGTTTGAGCAGTTATTGAAACAAAATCCTGCTGCTAAACACGCTTATACCAACCTGGGTCTGTTGTATGTGAGTAAACAGGATAACGAGCAGGCAAAACAGGCATTTTTAAATGCCATAGAACAGGATAAAAATGATGCCATCGCCTATACTCATCTTGCAGTTATTCAACGGCAGCAGGGGCAGTTCCAGCAGGCAAAGTTGAATTATGAAAAGGCTATTGATGCTGACCCGGGTTATGCCAATGCGTATTTAAACCTTGGTATCCTGCTTGATATTTATCTGCAGGATCTGCCACAGGCACTTGCACAGTATGAGAAGTATCAGCAGTTGACTGCTAACAGTAATAAAGATGTTGAAAAGTGGTTAATTGATATCAAGCGTAGAATTGACAAGCAGAAGGATATCGCTAAATGATAGAGTTCAAAACCGTTTTTGGCCAGAAAAACATTATTGGCAGTTCCTTGTTTATCAGCATGCTTGTCCTGTGCTCGCCGGTGCTGGCGGAACAGCGGCTGGAAATGGATGGTACCGCCATTATTGGTAATAAGGAATTACCCAAAGTACTGTACATTGTGCCCTGGAAAGCTTCCGAAAAGGTATCACTCAGTACCCCTGATTTTACCAGCGTTCTAGATGACCCTTTTAAACCGGTGGATCGATCCACTTTTAAACGTGAACTTGAGTTTTATAACAAAATCTATGCTTCACCTGACAAAAAACCTAACTGAAAGTCGGCGATTATTCTTATGACTACTAATTTGGCAATAATTTACAGAACTCTTGACGGGTTCGTTTTTAACCACGGAGTGACTCCTCATGCTTGATACCGTAATTCGATTTTTCCAGTCTGGTGGGCCTTTTATGTACCCCATTCTGCTGGTACTGGCGATAGGTTTGACCATAACGGTTGAACGTTACATTTATCTCACTGCGGCGAAAAATAAAAACCGCAAGGTGCTGGCGAAAATCATGCCCATGTTGCAAAAAGGCGAAGTGAAAGGTGTTATGCAGATAACGTCAGAATCAAGCGCCACGGTTGGTAAAATACTTGCCCAGGGCCTGGGTAATTTTAAATCGGCCAGACGCCGGGAAGATATCGAAGCATCTATGGAGGAAAGCATCATGGAAGCTATTCCGCGACTGGAAAAACGGACACATTATCTTGCCATGTTTGCCAATATTGCTACCTTGCTCGGACTGCTCGGCACTATTATCGGTTTGATAAAAGCATTTACCGCAGTGGCCCAGGTGGATCCTTCGATGAAGGCAGAAATTCTTTCAACCAGTATTTCGGTGGCGATGAATACCACTGCATTCGGTTTGATTGTTGCCATACCTCTGCTGGTGTTTTATACCCTGTTACAAACCAAAACCACAGAAATTATTGACAGTCTTGAAATGGCTACTGTGCGTTTTGTCAATCAACTGACTAAATTCAAAAATTCAGGACCACAGGGTAATGCACAGTAGAAGCCGGGGGCGAAAAAAGCATCCGTCAGTTGAACTTAATATCACCGCATTTATGAACCTGATGGTGGTTCTGGTGCCGTTTTTATTGATGACCGCAGTGTTTACCCATATCACGATACTGGATCTGAATTTGCCCAAGCCCGGTAGTCAGAACAGTCAGAATGAAAAAAATCCACCGTTTGAATTACGGGTAAGTATTCGAAAAGATGCATTAATCCTGTCTGATAATAAAGGTGGCTTGATAAAACGCATTGAAAAACTTGAGACGGGTCACAACTATGGCCTGTTTAAACAGGTCCTGAAGCAGGTGAAGGCTCGGTTTCCCGATAAAACCAATATGACTATTTTGTCTGAGCAGGACACCATCTATGATGACCTGATCCAGGTGATGGATAATGCACGCTCATTTAAGACGCTTTACGAGGGTGAAATGGTTAATGCAGAATTATTCCCGGATATTTCTATCGGTGATGCACCCCGGTAATTCAAGGACCGCAATATTATGAAAATGTCACGCCGCGCTAAACGAATGCAGCAACACCATGCACGTAAAAATGACCGCAATGCATCATTAAATATGGTTTCATTGATGGACATTTTTACCATTCTGGTATTTTTCCTACTGGTGAATGCCACCAATGCTGAAGTATTGCCTTCACCCAAAAATATCAGGCTGCCGGATTCCAGCTCAGAGAAATTTCCTGCCAGAAATCTGGTAATTGCGGTGAATAATGAGAACATCAGTTTGCAGGGAAAAACAGTTATCAGTGTTGAGTCCGCCATGGCTAATCAGTCAAAAACCATTAAACCATTATTTACGGCCTTAAAAGAACTTGCTTTGACTGATGATGGTATTACCGATAAAAAAGGGGTCACTATCATGGGTGACAGAAATATTTCCTATGCTCTGCTTAAAAAGATTATGCTGACCTGTGCAGGTGCTGAGTATACTAATCTGTCCTTTGCTGTTAATCAGAAAACCACGGCCTCAGAAAGTTAATATGATAACGACGGAGATGAATTTACCCTGGGTGGAGGGCAGGGAAGACCGGTTGTTTAAACGCCTGGTCATTGTATTTATTTCTGTTTTTTTACTGCTGGGTATAATCCTGAATAATATGACACTGCCTGAAGTGAAGCAAAAACAACTGGCTGATGTCGCGCCTCGTCTTGCTAAACTGCTTCAGGAAAAGAAAAAAATACCGCCACCACCGCCACTAAAAAAGGTCATTAAAAAACCTGAAGTAAAAACTAAAGCAGTAAAAAAACCGAAACCCAGGCCGGTCGCTAAAGCGGATAGTCGTGCTGCGGCTAAAAAAACAGCACAGCAGTCAGGCTTGATCGCTTTGAGTGATGAACTGGCCGATCTCAGAGAAAGTTTTGATTTTTCAGATATTACCGACCAGACCCAGGTGAAAACGGGGAAACAGGCGGAAACGGTTATCTCCACCAGTGATATGTTAATGGCGAAAGCATCAAAAGGCAGTGAAGGAATCAAAACAGATACACTTAATCGCAAGATAAGCAGCAGTGAACTGACTCAGCGAAAAACCTCCATGGTTACCAGTAGTATTGAAAGCAGTGGCCAGATAGCCGCTAAAACTGCAAAGCAGACTTCACGCACGGCCAGTCGTAATCAGGAAGAAATTGAACGTGTTTTCCAGAAAAACAAAGGGGTTATCTTCAGTATTTATAACCGTGAGCTACGTAAAGATCCATCACTGCAGGGAAAAATTGTTGTTGAGCTAACCATTGCGCCCAATGGAACCGTTACCAAATGCATTATTGTTTCCAGCGAACTCGGTCATAAAAAACTGGAAAAAAGATTGCTGTCTAAAATTAAAAAATTCAAATTCGCCAGTAAAGACGTGCCGGTTATTACGGTAACCTATCCAATCGATTTTCTTCCTTCCTGATACGATTGATGTGAATAACTCAACACGGTCATCAGCGGACTTTCAGCTAAAAACTGTTTTAGCCGCGAAGGACGCAAAAGGCGCGAAGTAAAACGTTTTTCGTGCTTTTATTTACGCGATAACCGTTGCCCGGTAACAGTTCCTGCATCATCCTGTTACCGTCCATCCGTAGTCATATGCACTATAGGCGTCCTGCCCTAATACAAGGCTAATATTATTATCCGGCCTGAAATTCACTGTTTCACAATGGTTTTTGTAACCAGCGGATTTTCCACTTTTTTACATGCGGTAAATATTTGCCATATTCATAAACAGCCAGTCCGCTCAGGATTAGTGCTGTGCCCAGCCAGACTTTACTGCTGATATATTCATCGTTTAAATATGAGCCCAGTAATAAAGCAGTTACCGGGGTTATCAGGGTAATGATGGCGACCCGCTCCGGACTGAGATTTTTCAGCAGATAAAAATACAGTGGAAAGCCAACTGCGGAGCCTATCAAGCCAAGATATAATATCGACAGTGCCGACTTTACCGGTATTGTCTCCGGCAGGCCACCGGCAAGTAGCAGATTGAATATAAATAAAGGTAGCGCAATAACAAGACTGCCCGCCGTAATTGCAATCGGATGAAAATTCGGTTGCTGCTGTTTCAGTAAAACCGAACCCAGAGACTGGGTGGCTGCACTGATAGTGGTTGCCGCAATACCTAACATAACCATGGTTGATATGGATAAGCCTTCGATAAAGATAAAAATCAGGCCGCTAAAACCTGTCAGCATACCGAGCAAGCGGGTGCCTGATAAGGTCTGATCCTTGAGTATCAGGCTGGCCATGACACTGGTCAGTATCGGGGAAAAACCAAACACTACGGAGATCCAGCCACTGGGAATATATTGCGCCGCCCAGTAAACAAAACTCATTGCAATATACAGGCTGATTCCGCTTATAAGATAGATACGGCGGGCTTTTCTGTGCCAGGGGAGTTCGATTTTCATCAGACGCAGCAATAATATCAGGGCCAGCAGACCGATGGCCATACGTGTAGCAACGCCGAATTGAAAGCCAACATCATGGCCACTCCACTGAATGGCTAACGGTGTAGTACTCCAGATAAGTATTACCGTAAGATATGATATGGTGACTGACACTTTTTTGCTCCTTTGTTAGTGTGTGTTTGTATTTATAATATTCAGGTGGTGCTATCGCGGCCGGGTGCACCGCCTCCCTGGCTCTTTGCGCAATACCGTCCATCCATGGACATAGCGCACCGCCTCCCTGGCTCTTTGCGCAATACCGTCCATTCATGGACATAAAAAAAGGCCGCTGTGTTTGCAGTGGCCTTTGAGGTAATCTATTTTTATAGTTATTATTATAATCGATAGACAACAGGCCACAAACTGCGTTTCCAGAGGATACGCACAACCATAAGAGCCGCTGCAGTGTGGCATGTTGAATTTTTCATCGTCTGATAGTGATTTAAATATCACCTGCTGTCAAATGATATTTATAAAAGAATAGCGATTAATGATGATTTATTTGAAAGCAGGAAGTAAATCAACATAAAACTGCAATCCGGGATTTTATTTAATAGAGCAAAACTGATTCAGCATGTGCTGTTGGTGACAGAAACTGTTCAAGTGTGTACGGTAAGACTGTTAGGTTTAATATGTCACTCATCGTTAACGGGGCAGCAGTTGTTATTAAAAGAAATTTTCGGAAAAAACCTTGTTTGCTAACACCATGGTGATTAGTAAGATATGATTGCGTTTTAAATGTATTGGCGCTAAATTCATTGTGTATGACAGACGCTGTTTTCAGGTGTTTATAAATGATAGCTACTTGCTGTGTTTAGTTTGAAGATGCAGAAATAATGCATGGTAAAAAAATAAAATGGGAAGAAATAAATGACAATTCTAAAAATCGTAATATTTATTATTATCTTTATTATTAGTGCGATCTCGTTTACGTTATTTATTAATCAGGCAAACCTGTTAGAAGCGCCGGGTTTTAGTAAACGGCTAACTGTTTTTTTAACAAAAAATATTGCGGTAACGGCAGACGATCATGAGTTTAAAGAATTAAGCACGCCGGTGTATCAGATAGATGCAGATCAATTATTTAAACATGTATTACTGGCGGCTAGTGAGCTGGGCTGGAATATTGTCAGTCATGATAGTGACAGTTTGAATGTGAGCCTGATTGTGCGTACCCGCCTGTTTTTGTTTGAGGATGATGTGTTTGTTCATGTGAGCGCGCTGGATAATAATAAATCCTCCCTGTATATAAAATCAAAGTCACGGAAAGGCAAGGCTGATTTTTCAGCTAATTCCGGTCATATACAAACATTGATAAAAAAAATAAATAAGGTAGTTAGTGATAATGAAAAGTATGGCAATCACAACCATTTATAGCGATTGCTTATTATTACCCCGGTGGTTTTTCTGGGAATATAGGGTATGCGCAATTTCTATATGCTTTAGTGTGCTTCTTCAGCTATTATTTACGCATGCTTTTATTTATAAAATACAGTAACTTATGATTCTTTCTGAAAAAATAAACGCCTCTGCAGCTTTTTCCGGGCTGGTGCATGCTGAAAAATTGCAGTTATTGTATCGCCAGTCATATCCGGCGATTTTTATCAGTGTTTTTAATGCTCTGCTGCTGTCTGTAATATTATGGCCGGTTCAGGATCACCGGGTGTTGCTTGGCTGGTTTACTATTCTTTTGCTTACTGCCATAGCGAGGCTGTATATTTTTACATGTTACCGCCGTTTGCTGCCTCAGGGAGAAGATGTGCTGGTCTGGGAAAAGCCTTATTTTATAACACTGATGCTGTCCTCTTTTACCTGGGGTATCGGTAGTGTGCTTATTATGCCGCTGGATTATCCGCTATATCAGGTAGCTGTTTTTTCTTTTTTAATGGGCATGTCCGGTGGTGCTATTTCGGTTTATTCAACCCACCGTATAATGACATTATCAACCATTGCGGCACTCCTGTTACCAATAACATTCTGGTTTGTTTTACAAAATAATATTGTTCTTACAGGACTGGCAATTGGTGCCATTGTCTTTTTTATTTCTTCTATACGTGCAACCAAAGCGATCGGCTCAACACTTCATCAAAATTTATTAATGACGCACGAACTTGAAAAATCCAAGGAGAATGCAGAAAAGCTGGCACGTATTGATGAGTTAACCGGTTTATATAATCGTCGGGCATTTTATGAATTTGGTAAAGTGCTGGTCAGTCAGGCACAACGCAATAAAAAACCACTGGCTATGATCATGATGGATATCGATAATTTCAAAGTGATAAATGACTGTTTTGGTCATGCTGCAGGTGATTTTGCACTACAGAAAATTGGAGAAATTCTGTTGCAACGACTACGGAAGTCAGATGTGTTTGCCCGTATTGGTGGTGAAGAGTTTGCCATGTTGCTACCAGCGACAACCACTGAGCATGCAGCTCAGCTGGCAGATGAATTACGTGTGGTAATTTCTGATACGGCGGTTAAATTTGATAATCAGGAATTTTCCCTTACCGCCAGTTTTGGTGTGACATCAGGACAGTCTGATATCGATACACTTTCCAGGCAGGCTGATAAAGCCATGTATCAGTCTAAAGATGCCGGTCGTAATGCTGTATTCAGTGATGCCCCGCATACTGATAGTGATCAGCAGTGATTGTGTTTGCATCTCCCGCTGAAGGTAATATTTAAACCCGGGCTATGTACGGAAAGTCCAGCATCCGGCCGTAGTGTTCAGGCCGAAAGTTTAAGACGTACACTTTCTGTTCGTTTTATTAACCGTTCCTTATTTTCATCGTGTACCGTTGTCAGTTGCTTTACTCTATGGTTGAAGTCGGCTGTTTGTGAAAGCGCTGTTTCAATATGGCTATCGCATAGTGCTGTGTTTAAGCCACAGTTTTTAGCAAACCGGTAAACTGCCTGTTTTAAGTTGATTGCGGTATCCGCATCCTCCGGGGTTTCACCGTAATCACCAAAAGGCATGACACTTAACATATCGTGCTGTGCATAAGCACGCATTGGTGCCGGGTCATATATTTTTGAAAAAGTTTTTTTATTCTGTATGCAGGTAATAGACAGATTTTCCAGATGCAGGTCACCGTTGCCGGTTAATAATGCCATCAGCAAACGCTGGAATAAATGTTCTTTTGCTTCTGCTATATGACTGACTATTTCCACCGGAGATAAGTCCAGTGCCTGCGCAATCAGGTCGTAGCGGTAATCGTAATGATTGTTCAGTGGTATACCGGAAGCAAGAATAGAATACAATGATTCACAGTACAGTGGTGTATTGTTCTGGTCGCGATCAAAACGTTCTATTGCCAGTGCCGGCATGCCCTTGAAAAAACAGGGCCAGTAGCGTGGCACATCAAACCCCGCTTCACGGTGTATTTCCAGCGTTAGCATTTCCAGTTCAATAATGCCGGGATAACGTGTGCTTTGTTCAAATTTTAAAACAACATCAATAATGCCCGGTGTTTTCTGCCGGGTCGGTAAACCGATGCGACCATCCCAGCCTGACTCGGGTATGGATAACAGTAATTTGGGAATGGCCCCGCCAACACTGGGGGTAGGGCCGACAGTCCGGATGAAGACTTCAATATCTTCTTCAAACCAGGTCATGAACTGCTTCAGGGAAAAGCCGAGTTCGTCTGTTATTTCCATTAATTCATGCGCTGGCGGATTGTTGTACCAGCTGTCGGCGCAATGGTCATCTTCAAACACATCAAGGTGGCCGATGCCGCCGTGGCCGGAAACTTTTAATATTTCCCAGTCAGCATCAAAGCTGGTCATGTCAAGGCTGGAAAATTGCTGGCCATGTTTTTTCTGCAAGTATTTCAGTGCCAGGTTGCGCTGAAAATTATCATTTTGCCGGGGGGGAATTAATGACTGTATTGGCGGGAATAAATCAAACGGTTTTTTGCGTTCGCGGCTGATGGTGGTGTTGCCATAATATTCCGGTGCGTACACCAGACCCAGACCCGGCTGCTGCAGTTGCAAATAATCGTCATCATAGGTAAAGCGGCATTCTTTATCGGTAACATAAAGCCGTCCCATGCGGTTAGGTTTGCCACCGAGTCGTGTCCAGATAACAGCTTCGCGGTCAGTACTCATTGGCCTGTGTTTGTCTGTTGATACTCATGACGGGAACAGGGTGCCATCCTGTATTTTATCGGCCACCGGGTTGTCGGCAATCAGTTTTAATTTGAGACCGGCAACCTGCGCCAGTTGTTCAACCGTGCTGAAACGCAGATTGGCATTTTTTTTTGCACGAGACAGGGTTTCCTGGCGAATACCGGCACGGGCAGCCAGTTCACCCTGGCTGATATTCCGGGCTTTTGCGGCTTCTATAATGTCGTTGATGATGCTGGATTCATTCATTGTGATATAAATGTCATATTAGAGCTTTAATAATATCTTATTTGATAAATAAGTCAAATTATAATAGTTGATTTTTTTATCAATTATATAAATAAAATATCTATTTATTGACTTTTAAATCATAATTGTGTGATTGGAAGAATGTCTCAGATCGGCCAGAAAGAGAAGTTGTAAGTTAAAAGTTTTAAGTTATAAGTAGAAAGTCAAAAACTGGATAACCTTATGTTTAACAAGCTTCTTTTGATTTATGTTTTTAAACTTACAACTTAAAACTTCT
>JAJRUQ010000087.1 GCA_024277705.1 Gammaproteobacteria bacterium | reverse complement strand
TAGATTTCTCTGGCCTGATTTTTTATGTGTAACTGTGTGATAGTAGACTTAAAAAATAATGCCGGCCTGGATTCGAAAAATACTGGAATCGGCAATCGTTTTATCATCGGTATAAATATATTCCAGATTAATCGGTATGGCGATGTTGTTTAGCCACACGGTATCCAGCTCCAGTCCGATGGTGCTTTCATTTACACCGGTTTTACTGGAGGCAAAATCGGTAATTTCGTAGCGGTTATATCCCAGATACAAGGCTTCGCGGCGAAGTGAAATAGGGAAGGTGAAATAATAAGCGCTGAAGTTAAACACTTTTTTGACTTGCGCACCGTATTTCGTTACTTTTTTGGCATAGCTCGGGTCTGCTTTTATGCCTGGCATGACTATTGTAGATAAATCACTGTCTTCGACTATCACCGCCTGCGATGAAGCAATTTTAATGCCTCTGTCATCGGTGCTATTGGCTGCGTCACTGCTAGAATATTGTGCCCTGGCGGTAATGAAAAATTCATTTGGCAAGCCTTGTTGATAAAGACCTACACCACCGCTGGCTTTGTCGCCTCGATCTTCTGCGCCGTACGCGGTACCACTCATGAAGAAGTTAGTACTGTTGCTGACGCCGAAAAATTTAGCGTTAGCCAGGGTCAAGTTCAGCCCCTTTGGTTGGCGGCTGTTAGAGGTATAGTCCTGAAAATAGCTGGCACCGATATCACCAAAATAGTAACCACTTTGCAGAAATGGGATGCTGGCATTGGCGATGATACCGCTGTTACGCTTATTCGTCACCACTGTGCCGGGGGGTGATGGATCCGGACGATCCATCACCCCGTAGGCGGTAAGTTCGTAGGTGAGAAAATACTGCGAGTTGGCATAAGTCGCACCACCCAGTGAATATTCATCAGTACCCTTTGTGGCAAACAGGCTCAGCGAGTTTTGTAACAGCGGGTCAATGAAGTTTATACTCAGGTCGTAGAGGAAACCTGCATCACTGTCATTGGCAAAGTTGAGATCAATGCCTGAATAATGCATATCAAGCAGTGAGTAGTAATCATCTTCCAGGTCGACGACAGGGACATCTGATGGTGGGTGTTTTGCCGGGTTGGCGCTTTCATAATAAGGCTGTTTTTCCATAAACAGGCTGACTTCATACGGTTGCTGTTTGCGTGCCTGAAGATCGACCACCATGTATTTGTATTGAGAGTCGTCCACCGAAACCACCAGTGCGGTTTTTTCATCAATCAGGCGGGCATCAAAAATTGTGTCAGCAGGATTCATCCGATCAACGCCGCTTTTAGAGTAACGATACAAACCTGCGCCGTGTTCTGTGTTGCTAATAAAATAAACACCACTGTCATTAACACCTACTACAAAACCATAGAAGGCATTGAAGGTGAATAGTGGCTGTTTGTTTTTGTAAAGCGTGCGCTTCTTGTCTTTCTGTTTAAAGTAATAAACGTCATTGTCATCCACCAGAACAGATGAATTAACAGAGGCATAGAATTCATCACCAATAAAAAGCTGCGGACGATCATAGGAAAGGGTGACATCAAAATATACGACTTTACCATTTGTCAGGTAGCCTTCGATAACTTTTGACCGAGTTCCGTCAATGACAAAAGTGCTTTCATCAAGCAGCCCGATGTATTGCCGCCAAGGATTGACATTCTTACTGCCTTGTGTGGCATATTCCCCATCCTGCGTTTTTATCACTTTGCCCTTCTGGTGGGTGGTTGTTCTGTATTTCGTTGAATGTGTCTTTTTGTCGTAGACAAAAATCTCGGGATACTCGCGGCCACTGGGGTTGGTGATGAAATAAATTTCATCTTTATCAGCATTTACCCGACCATAGAACTGTGAGCTTGCCAGCAGTTTACCCTGTGCTTCAGTGACTTTTTCTGCTTCCTGCGCATATTGCTCGCTCCACTCGGCAATCAACGTTTCGAAATTTTTGCCAAAAGTACGTTCGTAAGCATAGTTAGTTTTAAACGGCCAGTACCAGTCCCTGGAGTTTACCTTCCAGAAGCTGTTGGTTTTTTTCAAACCGTAATTTTCTGCCAGAAAATACTGGAAATATGAACCTAAGGTATAATTGTGGTCACCGTAAAGAAATTCCAGATTCTCAGTATAGAGTTGTCCGGGTGTTAACAGCCCGGCTTTGGCCTGCATTAAAGTTTCAACTTTTAATCGACCATTGTATAGCCGGCCACCATTGCCGTGCCAGGACTCATTCATTACCGCATTGCCTTCTATCAGGAAGGCACTTGTAAGCATGTTAGGGTTGGTAAACCAGGGGGTAATAAAGATACCGTTTTTGAGAACCGAATGCATGGAACGTGAAACCGCGTTGTCTTTTGCGTTCATCTGGAAATTATGGACGGTTTCATGATATTGCAGACCATCAATCCAGGAGCTGGAGGCAAAGTGATCCGGTACTAGTGCACTGCCGATATAGCCTACTTGTAATACGTAAGGTAGAGGGGTGGCAAAGCCATTAGCATCTTGATTATGGTCGGAGAGAATGCCAATGCGTAATATTTCATCGAGTTTGTAGCCAAATATATCTTCATAAACTGGCTGTAACTGTATTTGCACATCGGCCACATGGCGGGCAGTGTCCAGATTTTTTTCGGTATAGATCAGCTCGACATTGCGTATCTGTTTTGTGTAGTAGTCCTGATCATGCGGGACGATAGCACTAAAAGTAATTAAATCAGGTCCGCCAATGGCTGCAGGTGACATATCTGCAATGACAGTATTAACAAAAAAAAGTAAAAGCAGGAAGACAGTTTTATTCATTATTATTCATCCATCATGTCTATCCATGTCTATCCATGTCTATCCATGTCTAAGTTGTAGCATTGTCATGCCAAAAGTAATGCGGGGTAGTCTATACCCG
Organism: Gammaproteobacteria bacterium; assembly: GCA_024277705.1. Lineage (GTDB taxonomy): Bacteria > Pseudomonadota > Gammaproteobacteria > SZUA-229 > SZUA-229. Next base: position 717 of record JAJRUQ010000087.1, on the reverse strand, counting down.
CAGAACACCTGTGTAAATGGTTAATCAACCTCGATACGCGCTGGGAGTAACCCCTGTCCAGTTTTTAAATGCCCTCGAAAAAGAACTGTATTCGCTAAAGCCAAGGTTGAATGCAACATCGATCAGATTCATGTTGCTGTTCTGAAGATATTTCTGTGCCAGCTCTTTGCGTACCTCATTCAATATTGATCTGAAGGTGGTGTTTTCTTTTTGTAATTTACGTTGCAGGCTACGTTGCGCGATATAGATTGCATCGGCCACCGTCTCGTCAGTCACTTTACCGGAGGGCAGTTGTTTTAATATCTGCGTCTTTACCTGGGCAATAATATTGTTTTTATCCAGCCTGGCCAGGGTTTCAATAATAATCTGATCATTGATGAGTGCAAGCTGCGGGTTGGCACTAAGCAGGCGCTGGTCAGCAATTTCTTTTGACAGGTTAAACCGGTTTTCTGTAGCATTAAAATGAACAGGGCATTCAAATAGTGCGTAGAACTCAGCAGGGTCATCGGGTTCGTCATGGACAAGAGAAATTGAAGCTGGACGAAAGCTCTCACCACAGTTTGCCCGGCACATGGCTAGCAGCATTGCCATGAAAGAGTCGGTGCGGGTCGGTTGCTGTTTTGATATAGCATCATAATTCAGGTGCACAGACAGCTCTTCATTTGTTTCGCCTATGTGAATAACCTATATACCCAGTTTCGCGCCTTCTGTCAGTAT
>JAJRUQ010000086.1 GCA_024277705.1 Gammaproteobacteria bacterium | reverse complement strand
TAGAACCAGTGAACAATGCAACAAAGGCAAAGATGCCTAAAAACCAGCTTTTATTTTGCGATAAAATCATAAATTCCTACCCGAAAAAATTTTAAAAAGCACATTTTTTGGTAGCATTTATTGTGGCAACAACCGATTGGCTGCTAAGTGTTTTTTAAACCTTAGGGCTTATATATAGCACAAATTAACTATTTGTCGAAATAATGACAATTTTATTGATTTATTATAATAACAATAGCTTAGGCATATAGCCGACCTAAGAATAAATTTAATCGCCACCCTAACTTATTAATATTAATCAGGTTTTTTATAAACCTGTCATTAAGTTGCTTGCTGAAATCTAGACAGGATTTTTATTCATTTAAATATATCACCAACAAAAAAGCCGCTGTCGTTTCAGCGGCTTTTTTGTTGGTTCAGGCTACGAACGTGCTAAGGAGCAGCGGTCTGCGTGACATGAACACGATCGGTCTGCACTACATTACCAATATTAGTAAACCCGGAACCACTTTCACCACTGGTTACCGAAATATTAATTTCCAGTATTTCGCCTAACGGGGCGACAATATCACCCGGATTAGTCCAGGCCTTTAACGCCGCCGCCCTGTAAATCTTGTGTAGTAGGATCAGGTGTTGGTGTGGGCGTTGGTGTCGGTGCAGGTGCCGAACCGCTACCGCCACCACCACAAGCTGCCAGAGATAAAAGTAATATGGCGCAACTCGTATAACGTACAAGACCTGAAGTATTCATAGTTTTTCCTTTTTGATACACATTTAATTTACATCGACTTCGGTGTGGCCGCGTATGTAACCATGCCTTAATTCATATATCAATAATAATAATGTCTGTTTAATGTATGTTGATCTACTTACAATAATTTTTATTAAACAAAATCAGTATGTTATATATATGACATGCTGACAATCCTGTTTATTTAAAGACCTTAAGCCTTTCTTTTTTCACTATAATTATTAAAATACATTATTTATTTTCTGCTTTACTCAAATAACACTTAGATTCCTTATAAAAATGAACAATTGGCCCCTGAAATTTTGTTGCAACCGCCTTTACTGTTGCTATCATTTTCAAGCATACCCCTAATGAATAAACGCTATACCGCTTTGTATATCGTGGCATCTCTACCCATAAGCTGTATTTATATTAGAATATAATAATATTTTATGACTGCTTCAATAATGCTGATTGGCTAATAACAGGCAGTTCGATTACAGTAAGCCTTTGATATTATTTATTTGGTAGCGATTTAACCAGCATCGGCTACGCCTCAGGAAAAACTATGTCTCAACCTGTACATAACCCGACATCGAAAGCGACTGATGAAAACAGCCGCATCGAGACCAAAAACACCACCTGTTATATGTGTGCCTGCCGCTGCGGCATCCGCGTAACACTGCGTGATGGTGAGGTGCGTTATATACAGGGCAATCCTGAGCACCCGCTGAATAAAGGGGTTATCTGCGCCAAAGGTGCCTCCGGCATCATGAAGCAATATTCGCCGGCGCGTCTGACCAAGCCGCTGATGCGCAAACCCGGCAGTGACCGCGGCGATAATGACTTCGAAGAAATCACCTGGGAAAAAGCCTTTTCCGTCATGGAAGAACGTCTGGCGCATATCCGTGCCACCGACCCGAAACAGTTTGCCCTGTTTACCGGCCGTGACCAGATGCAGGCGCTGACCGGTTTATTCGCCAAGCAATTCGGCACGCCTAATTACGCGGCACACGGTGGTTTATGTTCGGTCAATATGGCTGCCGGCATGATCTACACCATCGGCGGCTCTTTCTGGGAATTTGGCGGCCCGGATCTGGAGCGTTCCAAGTTATTCATCATGATTGGCACTGCGGAAGACCATCATTCCAATCCGATGAAAATTGCACTGGCGGAGTTCAAACGCAATGGCGGCAAGTTTATCGCTATCAATCCGGTGCGCAGCGGCTATGCTGGCATCGCCGATGAGTGGGTACCGATTAAGCCTGGTACAGACGGTGCTTTGTTCTTGTCCATTATTAATGAAATTATTAAACAAGGCCTGTTTGACCGTGATTTCCTGATCAATAACACCAACTCAGCCGAACTGGTGAACATGGATGAGAACTCCACCGAACACGGTATGTTCGTGCGCTTTGAAGTACCAAAAGAAGAAGGCTGTTTTGATGCACAGAACAAACTATGGTGGGACAGGGAGCTGAACAAGCCCATTTCCATGCACACGCCAGGCTCAGACCCTTATCTGTTAGGCGAATTTAAGCTCGACGATGGCACCCCGGTAAAAACCGCGTTTCAGTTGTTAGTCGATCGGGTCAAAGATTACACCCCGGAATGGGCGGCTGAGATCACCGGCATCCCGGAAGAAACCATTAAGCGCCTGGCCTATGAAATGGGCATTACCGCGCGTGATGAAAAAATCGAGCTGCCTATCTCATGGACTGATACCTGGGGCAATGAACACGACCATGTTACTGGTAACCCGGTCTCTTTCCACGCCATGCGTGGTCTGGCGGCACATTCCAATGGTTTTCAGACCATCCGCGCGATGTCGATTTTGATGAGTATTTTAGGCACCATCGACCGTCCCGGCGGTTTTCGCCATAAAGCACCATTCCCGCGACCCATTCCACCGTGTGCAAAAACAGCCACCAGCTGGGATGACGTGCAACCGAATACGCCATTAAACGGTATGCCACTGGGCTGGCCGGCGGATCCCGATGATCTGTTTGTCGACGATGACGGCCAGCCGATCCGTCTGGATAAAGCATTTTCCTGGGAGCATCCGCTATCGGTTCATGGTTTGATGCAGAACGCCATCACCAATGCCTGGCGCGGCGACCCGTATTCCATCGACACCATGATGATTTTCATGTCCAACATGGCGTGGAATTCCACCATGAATACGCAGAGCGTGCGCGACATGTTGAACGACAAAGACGAGCAGGGCGAATATAAAATTCCGTTTCTCATCGTCTGCGATGCCTTCCAGTCTGAGATGGTGGCATTTGCTGATTTGGTGCTGCCTGATACCACTTATCTGGAACGCCACGATGTGATGTCGATGTTAGATCGCCCGATTTCAGAATTTGACGGCCCGGTTGATTCGGTGCGTATCCCCGTGGTCAAACCGACCGGCGAATGCAAACCGTTCCAGGAAGTATTAATCGAATTAGGTTCACGCTTAAAACTGCCGGCATTTGTGAATGAGCAGGGCGAGCGTAAATACCGTGATTACCCCGACTTTATTATCAATTACGAAACCGCGCCCGATTCTGGCATCGGTTTTCTCGCCGGCTGGCGCGGCAAAGGCGGTGAAAAGTTCATGAAAGGCGAACCCAATCCGAATCAGTGGGAAATGTACGAAAAGAACAACTGCGTATATCAGCACGAGTTACCAAAATCGTATCAGTACATGCGTAACTGGAACCAGGGTTATCTGGAATGGGCAAAACGCCACAGCCTGACGCGTTATGCGGAACCGATCAACATACATATATACAGTGAAGTCCTGCAGAAATTCCGTCTGGCCGCACAGGGCAAGTCCGATGGCAAGCAACCACCGGAACATCTGCGCGACCGTATCAATACACATTTTGATCCGCTGCCGTTTTATTCCGATACCCTGGAAGCACAGCAGACCGATCTACGTCAGTACCCGTTAAACGCGATTACGCAGCGGCCGATGGCGATGTACCATTCTTGGGATTCGCAAAACGCCTGGTTGCGTCAGATTCATACGCACAATTACTTGCACGTAAACACAAAAACCGCCGAAGCAGCTGGCATCGAAGACGGTCAGTGGATGTGGGTCGAATCCATGCACGGTAAAGTACGTTGTATGTGTCGCCATTCCGAAGCCGTTGAACCGGGCACGGTATGGACCTGGAATGCGATTGGTAAAGCCAAAGGCACATGGGGTTTAAAAGGTGAGGCAAACGAATCGCAGAAAGGCTTTTTGCTGAATCACCTGATTAGCGAAGAATTACCGCCAAGTGAAGCGGGTGATCATCTCTCCAACTCTGACCCGGTGACAGGGCAGGCCGGCTGGTACGATGTGCGGGTGAAAATATATCCTGCCGAAGCAGGGGAGGCCGAAGAAACCTTCCCGCAATTTAAAGAAGGCGCGGTGACACCGGGCACTTCCAGTAAAAATAAATTTATGAGCGGCCGCTGGTTAAAATATTTTGCCGGCACCCGCGCGAAGAAGTAAAGCGAAGGAAAAACTATGACTCAACTTGCTTTAGTAATCGATTTAAATGTCTGCGTAGGCTGCCATGCCTGCGTTACCAGTTGTAAAGAGTGGAATACTTCCGGCACCGCTGGTTTTATGTCCGATTACAATCCTTATGAAAAAGACCCAACCGGTACTTTTTTTAATCGCGTGCAGACTTTTGAAATCGGTGAATTCCCCAATACACAAACCGTACACTTTCCAAAAAGCTGTCTGCATTGTGAAGAGCCCCCTTGTGTCCCAGTGTGCCCGACGGGTGCCAGTTACAAACGTGAAGAAGACGGTATCGTTCTGGTCGATTATGACAAATGCATCGGCTGTAAATATTGTTCATGGGCCTGTCCGTACGGCGCACGTGAGCTGGATGAAAACCAGAAGGTGATGAAGAAATGTACCTTATGTGTTGACCGCCTCTATGATGAAACCCTGCCCGAAGCAGAACGCAAGCCGGCCTGTGTATTAGCCTGTCCAACCAGCGCACGATTGTTCGGCGATGTGAATGATCCGGAATCAAACGTTTCGGAGCAGATCCGTGACAACGGTGGTTATCAGTTAATGCCGGAGTGGGGCACCAAACCGGCAAACCACTATCTGCCGCGTCGTAAAACCAACATCAAGATCCATCACGACGAACTCACACGTGTTGATAATCCGCTTAACAAAGAGCGCAAGTTACCGATGCCGGGTGATGACGAGCAGACACTCGACGACATCATGAGCTGGTGATTTTCCAGCGATATTACACAGAGACTATTTAACAGAGACACATTATGCATCCCGCTTTTTCCGTAATATTTTTAACCACCCTGATCGGGGTCGGCCAGGGGTTATTTCTGGCTTTATATACCGGCCAGTTATATTCTGTCATCAAAGTTTTACCGGTACAGGATTCTGCCGGCTTTTACGGTTACGGCAGCCTGCTTTCTTTGGTTTTTTTAGTGGCCGGTTTAATCGCTTCGTTTTTCCACCTCGGCCACCCGGAACGTGCATGGCGTTCAGCCGCCAGATGGAAAACATCCTGGTTATCACGTGAAGTAATCGTACTGCCGGCATTTATGGGCATGACTTTTATCTATGCGATGATTCAGATCAATGACTGGAACCCCGTACTGTTTTCTTTAAGTAAAGATTTTGTTGTTGATCTGTCTTTACTGGTCGGTGCCATTAATACTGTTTTAGCTTTTTCATTATTTATATGTACCGCGATGATCTACGCCTGCATCAAGTTTTTACAGGAATGGTCGTCACCGTTAACCGTGGTTAATTACACTTTACTCGGCATGGCATCCGGCTTTGCTTTAAGCACCGCTTTTGCCGCCTATGTCGAATCGGACCTGATTAATTTTTACGGCAGCTGGGCGATTACGCTGACCGTATTTGCTTTTATTACGCGTATCGCTTCATTGATCCGTAACAGTAAAATAAAGTATAAATCAAACCTGAGTACCGCCATCGGCATTCGCCACACGGCAATCAAGCAAAAAGCACAGGGGTCGATGGGTGGTTCATTTAATACCCGCGAATATTTTCACGGTGCAAAACCTGCTTTCTTTAAAAGCATTAAATGGATATTTTTAGTGCTGGTTTTTGTTGTGCCGGTACTATTGTTTTCGACGGCACTCTCTACAAATACTTTTTCTTTATTCACGCTGGCCTTTATCGTTCAATACACCGGGTTACTCGCCGAACGCTGGTTCTTTTTTGCACAGGCAAATCATCCGCAGAACCTTTATTACCAGACGATTTAATTTTTAAGGGCTCATCCTCCGGTTCTTCTGAGCAAATCCAGACCTCTTAGTACACTCTCTGGCCCCGATTTAACTGTCACATATTTTTACAATATGATTAAGGTGAATGTTAGATTAACTCATTGTAAATAAAGAACTTTATTAATGAGTAGTATGGCCCGTGCATATTCATTGTTAACAATACCTTACACTTTTTAAAGCAAACACCATCACGCTTTTTGCTAACCCTTTCATTAATAAAGGCATTTATTTGCTGGCATAAATATTGCTCGATTTATAGTGAAACAAAATTAAAATGGGGATTATAAAATGAACAAAATACGTATAATTTCATTCATGCTGCTAGCTGCCTGTGGCAGTGCTCAGGCTATTCCGATAGGCATCGGAGATTTCACTGGTGGTGAAACGGTCACAACATTCGACACTCTGGGACTAGGATTCGCTACCCCAACGCCACTCGTTTTCGATGGCAATACCTATACAACCGATGATGGCACCATCCGATATACAGATCCTAATGGCTTCGATGCCGACTGTAACAACGAATGCATCGGTAATAATACCGATACAGGCTTCATTGACATCGTTCTTGGCGATACTTTCACACGAGTAGGGGCGCGTGTCGGTGGCGCAAATGAAACCTACAACGGTTTTGCAGAGTTCTTCGGCGTTGGAGACCTTTTACTGGGAACCGTCAACTTTGGAAATAATTTTGGAATGGTTTTCGCTGGCTGGGAAGAAGCAGCAGGTATCACCCGGGTTCGTTTTAATGACACAGCGACTAATGGCCTAATCCTGCATCTGGATGACTTCCGCTTCGAGACTACAGCTCAAGTGCCTGAACCCTCTATCCTCGCTCTTCTCGGACTGGGTTTATTTGGCATCGGACTTAGCCGACGTAAAAAACTTCTCTAATTCATTCTGAATCTCAGAGAATAAAAAACCCGCCTTTACGGCGGGTTTTTTGTTTGGGCTGAAGAATTAGTTTTTAACTCTTTTATATACAGGCATACCAATTATCCATACAAGCACTAACATTAACCCTGCGCTGATGATTAAAGATAAAATGTTTCTCGCAGAGACGCAGGGCTCGCAGAGGAAACATTCATTGTATTGTTCTCATCCTGAGCGAAGCCGAAGGATCTTTAACACTTGAACATTATGCCAGGAGCAAGATCCTTCGGCTTCGCTCAGGATGACAGAAATTTAGTTGTTCATCTTTACGAGCCC
>JAJRUQ010000085.1 GCA_024277705.1 Gammaproteobacteria bacterium | reverse complement strand
GGATGAGCAACGCAGGAACAAACTACATACCGACGCCGGTGGCACGGCACTCGAAGAAAGCGGCGTCTGCTATCTGCAGATCCTGCTGGCTGATTTTATTCCTGAGATGAAACAGGACCGCATGCTGAGCGATATGGATGAGTGGGGTTATTCCTATCGTCTGGGTTCTGCCAAAGCGTGGTTTGAAGAAGATGCGGAAGATGCATTTGAGTGGCTGGTGAAAAATAATGTTATTACCACAGATAGTATTCCAACATGGAATGTTTGCGAGCAGTAAAAACATCACAAGCTGAATTATCCGGCTCCTTCAAAATGTTCATGACGATTCCGCGAAGCCGCCATATAAAATCAGCGCATGTTGTTTCACTATGCATCCCTGTTTCCTCATGCTACACGACCCACAAGGACGCAGGAAGTGCAAAGAATGTAGGAGCAATTTCTGCACTTCCATCCATGGACATTCGTCACTCCTTGCCATCCATGGTACCGTGACATACCGCACATCCTGTACATAAAAAAGCCCTCCGAAGAGGGCTTACTTTTAAAGCATTTATTATTATATTATCTAATAAATCAGATCTAGAAGTTAAAGTTTGCCTGTACGCTCAGGATATCAACAGAAGATTCATATTTACCTTTCAATGTTGCATTCGAGCTTGATGCACCACTGTTATTATTAATCTCTGTATCAGCGATAAACAGATGTGAATATCCAACATCCACCGTCCACGCACTGGAGAAATCATACCCTGCACCGAGGCTTAACCACGTCCGGTTATTACCCGGAATTCTTGCAGAAGTTTGCTCGGGTGAACGGATCGGTGTTTCATCATAGGCTAAACCACCACGATAGACCAGCTTGTCATTATGATGGTAATTTACACCCACTGAATAACGGTTAGTATTTTTATAAACAAGATCCAGTGTCGGTTCCTGCCCCGGAATACCGCCTGCCTGCCTGATGGTAATCACATCCAGACTACTCCAGCCTGTCCATGTCCAGTCAAATAAAGCGGTCCATTTAGGCGCAAAATCACTGGCGACACTAAAGGAAAACGATTCCGGCAATTCTGCAGTCGCTTTTAAAGAAGTGGTTTGTAAAATATTAAAGCCTGAACCAGCAGTCAGACCATCAGCAAACGGCTGCAACCTCGGGTCGAGGCTATACGCCGCATCACCCTCAACTTCGTGTTTGATTGCAGAACGATAAGCGATACCTATACGAGTTTTATCATCCACATCGTATAAAATACCCGCATTCCAGCCGAACTCTAATGAATCACCATCCAGCTTCACTTTGCTGTCCACACTGGCGTCACTTAATCTTGTTAATCCTGCGTTTACACAATCTGTACCAGAAAAGGCGCCTTGCGAGTTTCCAGCAATGTTAATACAGGCACCGTATGAATCAATATTGTTAGTCAGTTCAAGCTGCAAATACTGAATATTTATACCAAAACCCACTGACAATTTATCTGTCGCTTGCCAGGCGAGAGCAGGATTAATATTAACACTGGAGATTTCACTTTTTAATGCATGGTAACGGCCTACCCAGCCATCATCGTATTCTGTCGATAAACCAAACGGAACGTTTACACCCAGACCAAAAGAAATCTCATTGGGCAACTTCGTAGTGTAGTAAAAATTCGGCACAAACGCCGGATCACCCGTTTTAGAGTTGAGACCGCTTAAACTACCCGCACCGCCTAATGCGTCGGAAGAACCGTTATTGGTAAACGTGGCATTCGGTGAAATAATATGGCCGGCAACGACGACCTGCGAACCGGATAAACGTGTCATGCCTGCGGGGTTAAAATAGATGGTACTGGCATCTTCACCCAGTGCGGCTGCACCGGCGTATGCCGAGCCCTGACCACTGGCACTCTGCTCTATCAGTTGAAAGGATGCCGCCTGAGACATGGTAGAAACACTAGCGATAGCAACGGCAAGCAATGTTTTTGTAAAAGAACTTTTTATATTATTTTTCATTCTAGTTTGCACCTTAATTTTTTATAAAGAGATGATACTTTTCAGGTTAATAGTATTTAGCTCTATTTCAAAAAGACTGTTGTGTAATTTGCCGGATCAACCTTATATACATTGGCATCAAAACCGCTGTTGATCTCATCGATAATGGCATTTGCAATCACCGAATAACCACGGGCTGTCGGATGTACGCCATCCAGTGAGAAAGCACCACCGGTAGCAAAGTCAGAGCTGATAGAACCCGTGCCATAATCGATACCGCTCTGTTTCAGCACACCCATGAGATTCGCGGCATCAACGAAAACCAGATTAGGATCATCGTCTGCTATTGCTTTTATCGTTCCGTTAAAGGCGCTTCTCGCAGTGCCGATAGCACTAAGCTCTGAAGGAATTAATACAAGCTCATCACCCAATGGTATGCCAACACCAAACACTGTTGTTTCATCGCCCGGCACAGCCTCTGTTCCTATAACTGAAGCGGCTGTCAACAGGATCAAATCATTTTCATTAGCCTGCCTCATATTTACAAGGCCATCGGTGGCAGGTGAATTGATAGGCGTTAAATCAGTTAAATCCTCATCAAAAATAACTACACCATTTTGTCCCTCCGCAAACGTAATCGTACGCAGAGCAGCCTCGTCAGCATCAATAACCTGCGCTTCTAGCATTGCAGCAACACCGCCATTATATGGAGCATAAGCATCATTAAGATCCGCAGCTTCTTCTGCAGTTAATGGTATAGCGTTATATGGCACCGTAGTAAAAAATGGAATAGAGGCAACATCTGGTAAATTAATCAACACGCCCTGAACTGCAGGATTAGCAGTAGACATGGCATCAACAAGCACCTGATAGGTACCAGCAAATACATTTGGGTTAGTAATATCATTAGGTCCATATTTACTTGGGTCAAGATCATCTGGAAGATTACTACCATCCCGATCCACACCGGTACCGCCTGACGTCGCATATGCAAGTGTATCAATATTACCTATCCATAAAACATAAAATGAAGGTTGCTGCGCTGCTGCGTCACCAATCATCGTGGACAAAGTTGTTCTTGCAAAACGAACAAAATAAGGATTTGCCTTACCTGAAAGCAAGTCTCCATATGTATTTGAAAGAAGGTGGAATGATGCAGCACCGGGAACACCCATGTTATTAAATGTCATGCCATTCAAACCAGTCCCTACAACATCAATCGTAGGTAAAACAGGTGGATTATCCTCAGCACCTATACGTACCGGCTTTTCTGTTTGAGTATCCAGAACAAACCGGTTTTCGATCAAACCTGGCGTACCATTGACAAGCAAACCACCAAGGTTAGCCTCAGCTAATTTTTCCGGAGTATCTGTCGCTGGATCAGCAATTAGCGGTTGAGCAAAACCAAGACCACCCACATCACGAAATTGCTGAGCAAGGATATTCGGATAAGAATTCTGTTGCCCTAACAGATAAAGCGCTCCATCCGCATAGCCAGCAGTTAAAGAATCACCAATAGCAACAAATGTCGTAAAATCTGCATTACCCGAGCTAGCCGGTCCCGAATTCAACGGCGGCGGATTTGAAACATCTGTACCGCTACAGGCCGACATAACTGCATAGGCAATCGCCACCCCTGCAACTCGCGTAAATTTGTTATTAATTAGGGTCATTCTTATTACCTCTGCATTATTATTCAGTATTTTTATTCAGCACCGGAAAACATCTATTTATAGCCAGATTTCGCACCCGGCAGTACAAACTGCAATGTTTTTAAATTTGTATCATAACGGCCGTTGAGAGTCCAACGTTTTATCACGAATTCATCAATAAAAATCAAGGTTCTACAGAATTCGTAAAAATTAGTTAACAATTGTCAAAAGTATAAAAATTATTGTACAAAGTGATAAAAACGGCACTCATTTTGCCGGGAGAGGTTTAGGCCGGCGATTATCATCAATCGCGACATAAGTCAGTATGGCTTCAGTGACTTTTATGCAACAGGTCTCGCCCTTTTTCATCCTTTGTGCATAGACCTCGACTTTCACTTTCATCGAGGTTCGGCCCTCCGAAACAATCTCGGCATAACAGCTGATCAGATCGCCGACGAACACCGGTTTTTTGAATTCAAAGGAATCTACCGCGCGGGTAACCACCGGACCTTTGACTCGTGCCAGCGCAGGGATACTGCCGGCGATATCGACATACGACATAATCCAGCCGCCGAAGATACTGCCACCGGGGTTCTGGTCGGCGGGGCGTGCCGGAACACGAATGACAGGCATTTTATTTTCAGGCAAGCTATCAGACTCTACAAAATCACCCATCGTTATTCACCTCCAGTGCGTCGGTTAAAAGTAACATGAAAACAAAAACTATTAAATGCGATTTTAAAAATTCACGCGGTTTCAAACTGGACGCCCGGCTGGACATTCCTGCTGATATCAAAACGGATAAAATAAAAGATTTTATTGTTTTCTGTCACTGTTTTACCTGCAGCAAAGAAACCATCACCACCTTTCGTCTGAGCCGCCTGCTCGCTGAAAATGGTTACGGTGTTTTGCGTTTTGACTTTACCGGTCTGGGTAACAGTGAAGGTGAGTTTTCAGCAAGTACTTTTTCCACAACTCGCGATGATTTAAAAAGCGCCATCACCTTCCTGAAAAATAATTATCAGCCACCAGGATTTCTTATGGGTCATAGCCTGGGCGGCACTACTGTACTCTCTGTCGCCCAGGATTATGATTTTGTAAAAGGAGTTGTGACTGTCGCCTCACCCAGTGAGCCGGAACACGTGCTGCATCACTTCGGCCATGCATTGACTTTGCTCGAACAAAATATTCCGGCAAGTTTTGAAGTCGCCGGGCAGTATTTTGATATCGAGCCAGGGTTTGTTGAAGATGTCCGCAGTGTTGATATGCCATCGCGTTTATCTGGACTGGATAAACCGGTACTGGTTATTAATATCGAGAATGATGCGTTGGTGGGTGAACGTGATTCACGACAGATTCGGGATTGGGTTGGTAGTGAGGTGACGTTGATTAATGTTAACGGGTCGGATCATTTGTTGTCGGGGCGGGAGGCTACTGAGGTGGTTGCGGGGGATATTGTTGAGTGGGTTATTGGGATTGGGTAGTGGTTTGGTGTTTTTTGCTGGTTGGCTTGGGTGGGTTTGTTAGGCATTGCGGGTCTCGCCCCGCTGGCGAGTCACTTTTTTCTACAGCTAAAAAAGTAACCAAAAAAGCCGTCGCTACGCCGGGCACCCCTGTAAAAGGCACAGGGGTTCCCATTGTGGCATG
>JAJRUQ010000084.1 GCA_024277705.1 Gammaproteobacteria bacterium | reverse complement strand
TGCCATCCTGTTGATTACCGTCTCCGGCACCGTCTGGTTTATGAATTTATTTGACATAGACCTGCAGCGCATTTCGCTGGGGGCATTAATTATTGCTCTGGGCATGCTGGTGGATAATGCCATCGTGGTTGCTGAAGGCATGCTGGTTCGCATCAAACGCGGTGAAGACGGCACCAAAGCCGCCCGTGAGGTGGTTGGTTCAACCATGTGGGCACTGCTTGGCGGCACCATCGTTGGTATCGTTGCATTCGCTGCGATCGGCCTGTCTGAAGACTCTACGGGCGAATTTGCCAACTCGTTATTCTGGGTTATTTTAATCTCACTGTTATTGTCCTGGTTTACCGCTGTCACCATGACACCTTTATTATGTGTGCAATTTCTAAAACCTGACCCGCCTGCCGCCCCGGGTGAAAAACCCACTGACCCTTATGGCGGGCTACTATTTACAAAGTATCGCGGTTTTTTAAGTAATGCCATTAATTTTCGCTGGCTGACAATCACCATTGTGCTGGTTTTATTTGCCTCTTCTCTGTTTGGTTTTGGCTACGTTAAACGCAGTTTCTTCCCTGACTCGAATACACCGATGTTTTTCTTTGATATGTGGAATGTCGAAGGTACCGATATAAGAAAAACCCGGGATGATATTTTAAAGATTGATGAATACCTGCATAGCCTTGATGGTGTGGTCAGTACCGCTGCATTCGTTGGTGGTGGTGCTACGCGTTTCACCCTGGTCTACAACCCTGAATCACCGACCAGTGCCTACGGCCAGATCATCATCACCACAAAAACGCTGGCGGACATACCACGCATCAATAAACGGTTACTGGAATACACCGCGATACATTTTCCCAATTCAGAACCAAAAACAAATGCCCTGCGTATTGGCCCGGGGCGTGACGCCAAAATCGAGGCCAGAATAAACGGACCTGACCCGGTAATACTCAGACAACTTTCTGAACAAGTGCAAACCATCATGGCAGATGATGGCGCTGCCATTAATATCCGTGATGACTGGCGCCAGCCGGTGAAAGTCATTCGTCCGATCTATAACGAAAAAGCCGCACGCCATCTGGGCATCACCCGCAAAGAAGTGAGTGCTGCCATGCAAACCTCGTTCGATGGCCAGCAGGTTGGTTTATTCAAGGATGGCATTCGCTTATTACCCATCATTATGTTGCCACCACTGGCGGAACGTGAGGATGTCGCGTCGATACGCGATATTCCTGTATATAGTCCGTTGCTGAGAGAAACGGTACCCGTCGGTCAGGTTGTTTCTGACTTTAAAACAGAGTGGGCGGATGCAAAAATCCGTAAACGTAACCGTATTTACACGATAACACCCTCATGCGATCCCGCACAGGGACTGGCGACGGTATTACTCGATCGCCTGAAACCACAGATAGAAGCCATGCCGCTGCCACCGGGTTATGCTCTTGAATGGGGTGGCGAATATGAAGACTCCAGAGACGCCAATATTGCGATTAATTCTTCTTTACCTGCCGGTTTCCTGACCATGATCGTCATCGTAATATTGCTGTTCGGTAAAGTCCGGCAGCCATTAATCATCTGGTTGACCGTGCCCCTGGCACTCATCGGCATCACCGCCGGCCTGCTAAGCATGAACGTCGCCTTTGGTTTTATGGGTCTGCTTGGTGCGCTCAGCCTGGTCGGCCTGCTGATTAAAAATGCCATCGTCTTAATCGAAGAGATTGATATGAATATTGCGGCCGGTAAAGAGTCTTATAATGCAATACTGGATTCTTCGGTTTCCAGGATGCGTCCGGTAATGATGGCCGCCAGCACCACCATCCTGGGTATGGCACCCTTATTAAGTGATGTCTTCTTTTTGGATATGGCGGTTGTTATAATGTTCGGCCTGGGATTTGCATCAGTACTGACCTTAATTGTCGTCCCTGTACTCTATGCCATATTCTTTAACATTAAAGCCCCGGCTTAACTGAGAGTCATAATGAGAACCCTGTTTTTAATACTGTCCGCCTTACTGCTTGTATCCTGTGTATCAATAACCAATGATATTGAAACCAGAACCCTCACAAATCCTGATGTCAATTACAGTAATTACCAGACATACTCATGGGGCGGCAGCGCTAAAATTGTATTTGACCCGATTGGACAATGGGAGCAGCCCACACTAAGTACCGATGAAGAAGTTAAATTTAATATTAACAAGGAGCTTCGCAATCGTGGCCTGTTCGAAGTTTATAATGATCCCGATCTGATCGTTATTTTTGCTGCCGGCATCGATATGACAACACTGGAATTAAAAGAAGATCCAGCGTCAGAAAAGAAAATCCTGAAAAACATACCTAAAGCATCATTACTGATCGCACTAATCGATGCTACAAGTGGTTATACCGTCTGGTTAGGTTATGCGGAAGGTGAAATACAGGAGCAGCAAAGTATCGAAAATATTCGAACCCGAATTGAATATGCGGTTCATGAAATGTTCAAGAATTTTAACCACTAAAGCTGCGCCAGGAAGTTTTTCCGCCCGGGTTTACTGCTGAAAAAGGCCGCTCAGACTGCTTGATTTTTTCTGTCACACCTCGCTTCACTCGCCGACAAAACCACCGCCACATACAGTGGAGATAAACAGGACAAAAGCTATTCAACTTTTATCGGTTTCTGGTTCCACCAGATATCACCATCTGAAAGTTTTCCGTCCGCATCTGACCGGCGGCGCGGCTGGCCGCTTCTGCAGTCATAACTGACCAGTTTTAAGCGCTGCGGATTCCTGCGATCTTCACCGCCACGCCGGTCAATCCAGTGTTTTCGACGTTCGATACACTCAATATTTGTCATATTCTCTTTTTTTGACATCGCTGACACCTCTTTTGAGTTGATAGCAATGCACCGTAAAAGGTGCCTATCTATATAGAGTGCGCTTATTAATGCCGATGTCAAGAAAAAGGCGATTGAAGTTTTTTATCCAATCGCCTTTAACAATATGCTGCAAACCTTAAAAACTAGTGTCGAACCTGCTGTGACTCCACCGTTTCCAGACGATCATTCAAAATCATATAATCACCGCCGGTTTGAAAACGTACCACTGAAAAGCCATGGTCACTCACTCGTTTCACTTCAACAATCTGTCCAGTACTGGCAATTTTTGCCTGTGCACCTTTTTGTAGATATTTTGTTTGCATTTTTTTCTCCTGATATTTTTATTATTATTTATTGTTATTATTATCGATCTCATCAATCGTGATGTATTTATAGCACACATCTAATTATTAATTCAAGTAATTCTTGTAAGTTATTGAAAAATTATTTTATTCGCTGCAATGTTAATACCCAGTCTAAAGATTTTTCGGTTTTTTTCAATCGAACACTGTCTCCTACCTCGTTTTCATACCAGCTGATGTGCGATAAATTAGGCTCACACTGATAACCCCACCAGACACCATCTGCATCTTGAGCAATCCAGCACACCCACTCAGGAGTGTTAAAATCAACACTTGTACTCATAACCAACAACCACACCGACAATAATTATCATGGGCAGATACCGACCACCACAACCTGTAGGATCAAAATATATCACAGCTGAAGGACATAAGCGTCTGACAGTCGAACACGATTACCTGTGGAAGAAAAAACGCCCGGAGGTAACACGCATCCTGTCAGCAGCAGCTGCCGAGGGCGACCGCTCCGAAAATGCCGAATATATCTATCGCAAAAAAGAATTAAGAGAAATTGACAGTCGTGTCCGCTTTTTACGCAAGCGCCTGGACAATATGGTAGTGGTCGACAGAATCCCCAGCAATCAGGATAAAATTTATTTTGGGGCCTGGGTCAGCATTGAAGATGAAAATGGCGATGAAAATACTTACCGGATCGTTGGCCCGGATGAAATAGACCCCAAGCTGGGCTATATCAGCATGGATTCCCCCATGGGAAAAATGCTGCTTGGAAAATCACTTGATGATGAGTTCAGTCTTTCAATACAGATAAAAGACGGTAGCCATACTCACACTTATATAATTATTGATATTCAATATGAAGCACAACAGGAAAAATGATTTTTTACTTCATCATGCTGATAAAAGAAGCCAGTTTTTGCCAGAATAACGGCTTATCGGATATGCCTGAATGGCCCGCATCAGCAAAGCCGAAATACTGCTTTGGCGGCACCGCTTTTGCAAACAGGGCTTCACTATGCCAGTAAGCAATAACCGGATCATCACGGCTATGCAACACCAGTAACGGTGTATCCACCTGCTTGATTTTGTCGATACTGGAGAATTTATCAAACGGTAACACCGGTAGCACTGTTGTCACCCGAAATGCAGAAACAAACGGACTCTCTACAACCAGAGCTGCCACCGGATTCCGGTACGCCAGCTCGGTAGCCACTGCGGCTCCCAGTGAGTGCCCGTAGGCAATTATATTTTCTGCTTTTAATGAAGTATTATCCAGCAGGTACTGATACACCGCCTGCACATCATTATATAACTGTGGCTCGGATGCGGTACCTGCACTTAGTCCATAGCCACTATAATCGTAAACAATAACCGAAAAACCATGATGATAGAATTGCTGCTGCAGTAATATCAGCTGACTGATATCCGTGGCATTGCCATGACTGTACAACACTGTATATCGTGCTTCAGGATTTATCAGATAACGTGCTACTATCGGATGTTTGCTGCCGGTATTACCTGCATCCGGCGACGCAATTGTGATTAAACCATCGTTCCAGCTATACCGTTGCGGTGGCGGGTAGAATATCAGATGGTCACTAAAAAACCAGGCAAACACCAGTACCATGAAATAACTCAGCGCTACAATAGATAAAGCACTGCTTATAAACTTAATTATAAATTTCATAACAGCGGAAAGTATAAACCATGACCCAGCACAACTCTGCCATTTTATTGATTCACTGCCACGACCAACCCGGTATTGTGGTTGCCATCACTGACTTCATTCATAGTAATGGCGGCAATATTTTATATCTTGACCAGCATGTGGATGAGCAGTGTTCTGTATTCTTTATGCGCATCGAATGGGACTTGCAGGGTTTTGCCATCCAGCAGGATAAAATTGCAGAATATTTTGCAACACTGGTTGCTACACGTTACCGGATGACCACCCGCTTGCATTTTTCTAATGATATACCACGCATGGCCCTGTATGTTTCAAAAATGTCGCACTGTTTTTACGATCTGCTGGCACGTTATGAAAGCGGCGAACTCAATGTCGAAATTCCTGTTGTCGTCAGTAATCACGAAGATCTGCGACTGGCAACAGAACGACTTGGCATCGATTATCACTGCATCAATATCAACAAAGACAATAAAGCCGAACAGGAAGAAAAACAGCTGGCGCTACTGGCTCAATATGATGTCAGCTTTATTGTTCTCGCCCGTTACATGCAGGTACTCAGTGATGATTTTGTAAGGCACTATCCGCAAAAAATTATCAATATTCACCATTCTTTCCTACCCGCCTTTCCCGGTGGCCGGCCCTATCACAGCGCCCATCAACGTGGCGTTAAAATCATTGGTGCCACCAGCCATTATGTCACCGCAGAACTCGACGCCGGCCCTATCATCGAACAGGACGTAGTCCATGTCAGCCATAAAGATTCGGTTGATGATATGGTCAGAATCGGTCGCGACCTGGAAAAAATCGTACTCGCCAGAGCGGTCAGACATCACGTGCATCATGATTTACTGGTTTGTGAAAACCGTACAGTGGTGTTTGAATAGCCATGCAACCGCCGGAGTTCAGCTTACGGCCATTAAGAGAAGTTGGCAGTTTGCAGCTAAAAAGCGTTAGTCCGCGAAAAACGCAAAAGACGCGAAAAAAACAAAACAATAATTAATGGTAGAAAC
>JAJRUQ010000083.1 GCA_024277705.1 Gammaproteobacteria bacterium | reverse complement strand
AGTATTACCAGAAAAAACGGGGTATACCGCAACAGAATATTATTGAAATCAGTATGCCGGCAAATAAAAATTCTATTGGCAGGAAAAAATTTAACAGGCTTTATAAAAAACTGCAAAAGGAAACACCGCTACAGGTGCAATATTATGTCCTGGCATGGAGCAAGCCCTATAAAGTGGATTGTATGTCCATCACCTCTGCATTTGCCTTTGGTTTTAATACTGCTTATTGTGCAAAAGGCTGCAAAGCTACAAAAATGAGCGCTTATTATAATGCTGATACCGCCTTTCCCTACCGGGATCTGAAAATGCGGCCATCAATGATGCTTGCCGGCAGTTCATTGCAACAGATTTATGCCATGATTGACCGTGGCGTCAGCGCTGATTTCAGCGCACCGCAGGCCACTGCCTATTTAATGGACACCTCAGACAAAAACAGAAATGTGCGCTCGCGGCGTTATGATGTTATTCAGCAGCTGTTATCCGGTAACATTAATATACAGCGAGTGAAAAGTGATGCGCTGGAAAATAAAAAAGATGTGATGTTTTATTTCACCGGTCTGGTAAGAGTGGAGTCGATTGCCAGTAATTATTTTTTGCCGGGTGCAATTGCTGATCATTTAACTTCAAGTGGTGGTCGGCTGTTTTCATCAAAACAGATGAGTCTGTTGAAATGGCTGGATGCAGGGGCAACTGCAAGTTACGGTAGCGTGGTAGAGCCCTGTGCTTTTACCCAGAAGTTTCCGAATCCCGGTATTGTTATTGAGCGTTATACCAATGGCGAATCATTGATAGAGGCTTACTGGAAAAGTGTTGCCTGGCCCGGGCAGGGGGTGTTTGTCGGTGAGCCGATGGCATCGCCATACGCCCGGAATGAACAATAACTTAAAACATATAATTAAAATTTAAAAGCTATGTTATTAATGATAGATAATTACGATTCTTTTACCTATAACTTGGTGCAATATCTGGGTGAGCTGGGTGCCGATGTTGAAGTGTATCGAAATGATGAAATAAGCATTGCAGAAATTAAGGAAAAACAGCCGGAAAGATTGATGATTTCGCCGGGGCCGTGTACCCCGGATGAAGCCGGCATTTCCATGCAGGCGATACAGACATTTGCCGGTCAGATTCCTATTCTGGGCGTTTGTCTGGGGCACCAGAGTATCGGTCAGGTGTTCGGTGGTAATATCGTTCATGCTAAAGAAATCATGCATGGTAAAACTTCACTTATCTACCATAAAAATGCACACGTATTTGCAGGGCTGGCAAACCCCTATACTGCAACCCGATATCATTCACTGGTGATTGAAAAAGAAACACTGCCGGATTGTCTTGAAGTCACTGCCTGGACAGAAACAAATAATGGTGAAATTGATGAGATTATGGGAATTCGCCATAAAACCATGAATGTTGAAGGCGTGCAATTTCATCCGGAATCTATTTTGACTGAGCACGGACATGATTTATTGAGTAATTTTTTAAAATCAAATTGCGGGAGCGGTTTGTAAACCGCGATTCACTAATAGAGAAGCAAATAGGAGAGTGAGCATGAGTACTTCTTTAACGATGCAAGGCGCAATTAAAGCCGTAACCGAAAGACGGGATCTATCTGCTGCAGAAATGTCTGCAATCATGTCACTCATCATGACGGGTGAAGCCACGCCTGCACAGGTTGGCGGGTTTTTAGTCGGTCTGCGCATGAAAGGCGAAACTATCGATGAAATTGCCGCCGCTGCCGGGGTGATGCGTGAGCTGGCAAGTAAGGTGGAGATTGATAAAAAACATCTGGTTGATACCTGCGGCACCGGTGGGGATGCTTCCGGCAGCTTTAATATTTCAACTGCCAGCGCTCTGGTTGTCGCCGCAGCCGGCGGTAAAGTCGCCAAGCATGGCAACCGTTCCATTTCCAGCAAGTCGGGCAGTGCCGATGTACTGGAAGCCGCCGGAGTTAATCTTGAGATAAGCCCGCAGCAGGTGGCACAATGTGTCAATGAGATAGGTGTTGGTTTTATGTTTGCACCGTTGCATCACAGTGCGATGAAACATGCGATCGGACCAAGGCGTGAAATGGCGGTACGCACTATTTTTAATGTACTGGGGCCATTAACCAATCCTGCCGGCGCACCGAATCAGGTGCTGGGAGTATTCAGTAAAGAGCTGGTCGAGCCACTGGCGCAGGTATTAAAACGTCTGGGCAGTGAACATGTACTGGTGGTGCATGCTGACGATGGTATGGATGAAATCAGTATAAATTCAGCCACCACGGTGGCGGAATTAAATAATGGTGAAGTTAAAACCTATACCATACAGCCTGAAGACTTCGGCATGAAGCGAACTGATCTGGAGCAGATCCGGGCGACAGATTCTGCACACAGTCTGGCAATTATAAAAAGTGTTTTTAATAATACCGAGGGGCCGGCAAAAGATATTGTCTGTTTAAATGCCGGTGCCGCTATTTATGCCGCCGGATTAACCGCTTCACTCGCCGATGGGGTAGAAAAAGCTCAGGATGTTATTGCCAGTGGCGCGGTTGCCGAAAAATTACAGCAGTTAATAACAAAAACAAATGCCTGAAAAGCGTATGTAGGTTAAAAGAAAATAATTTTGCCGCGAAGCACGCAAAGTGCGCAAAAGATTGAAGATATAAAATTTTTTATATGGCTTTTGCGTCCTTCGCGGCAGACACCTGGAAAACATTGAAATGAATAGAACTAATCCCCCTGATATTCTGGTAAAAATCCTGAACCGAAAAGATGAGGAAATCGCTGAGCGTTCCGCCAGGATATCAACGAATGATTTGAAGCAGCAATGTTTGAGTGCTGACCCGGTACGTGGATTTATTCGCGCTATTGAAAACAAAATAAACAACAATCAATCCGCTGTGATTGCCGAAATCAAAAAAGCTTCACCCAGTAAAGGTGTTCTGCGGGAAAATTTCAAACCGGCTGAGATTGCCAGAAGTTATGCGCAACATGGCGCCGCCTGTTTGTCGATATTAACAGACAGGGATTATTTTCAGGGCAGTGAGGATTATTTACAGCAGGCAAGAGCAGCCTGTGAATTACCGGTGATACGTAAAGATTTTATTATTGACCCTTATCAGGTCTATGAAGCACGAGCCATTAATGCCGATTGTATTTTATTAATTGTGTCAGCACTGGAGGCCGGTAAATTACAGACATTGTATGATCTGGCACTTTCGCTGGACATGGATGTCCTGATGGAAGTACATGATCAGGCGGAAATGGAAATAGCGTTGACCACCGGTGCGTGCTTAATCGGTATCAATAACCGCAACCTGCGTACCTTTGAAACCTCGCTGGATACCACTATTGACATGATTGATATGCTTGGTAAGCAGCATATTCTGGTGACCGAGTCCGGGATTCATAAAAAAGAGGATGTACAGTTAATGCGGACGCATAACGTGAATGCCTTTCTGGTAGGGGAAGCCTTTATGCGGTCAGATGATCCGGGCGCAAAACTGGCAGAACTGTTCGCTTCGTAAACGGCTTGAATGTCTGTTTCCGGCCATTAAGAGAAGTTGGCAGTTTGCAGCTAAAAAGCGTTAGTCCGCGAAAAACGCAAAAGACGCGAAAAAAACAAAACAATAATTAATGGTAGAAACACTGGTCGGGCATTGCCCGGCAGAACAAAGCTTATATACTT
>JAJRUQ010000082.1 GCA_024277705.1 Gammaproteobacteria bacterium | reverse complement strand
TAAGTTACAAGTTGTAAGTTTAAAAACATAAATCAAAAGAAGCTTGTTAAACATAAGGTTATCCAGTTTTTGACTTTCTACTTATAACTTAAAACTTTTAACTTACAACTTCCCTTTCTGGCCGGTTTGGGTCATTCACCACTGTAGTCCGTTGGCAGGTTAATTATGAAGCTATGTTAAAGAGCCTGGCTCGGGTTGGGTATTGATAGCTCAATACTATCTTCTGCGATCCCGGTTTCGGTTTTGATGACGATTCTGGTTCCGGTTACCTCCCGGCTTTCCTGATCTGTGGCGGGGGTTCCGTCTTTCCATCTTGATGGGCGGTTCAGGTTTAACCAGTAGATCCGTCGTTACGGCTTCTTTGCCGATTTTCTGATCGATATATTCTTCGATGTCCATGATGTAATGCGCAAAATCTTCGCAGGCAAAACTGATGGCAAATCCGCTGGCACCCGCGCGGGCGGTACGGCCGATACGGTGCACATAATCTTCACCGGACTGCGGCAGGTCGAAGTTAAATACGTGGCTGACCTCAGGGATGTGTAAACCGCGGGCGGCAACATCGGTAGCTACCAGGGTGTTGAATTCCCCGTCCTGAAATTTTTGTAACAGGGTCTGGCGTTTTTTCTGCGGGACATCGCCGGACAATAAAGCAGATTTGTAACCGTTGCCTTCCAGCCAGGCATAAACTTTATCGGCAACACGCTTTGTATTGATAAATACGATGCTGCGAGCAGGTTTAAGCTTGTTCATTAATCCAATCAGCAGCGGAATTTTTTCTTCATTCGCCGGGTAATATATGGACTGTACAATTTTATCAGCCGTTTTGGTGTCTGCCTGAATGCGTATTTCTGCCGGATCATTCATGTGCACATAGGCCAGCTCACTCACGCGGTGCGACAGGGTCGCTGAAAACAG
The DNA here is from genome assembly GCA_024277705.1 of Gammaproteobacteria bacterium. GTDB lineage: Bacteria > Pseudomonadota > Gammaproteobacteria > SZUA-229 > SZUA-229. The sequence continues at coordinate 17,374 of JAJRUQ010000082.1, read as the reverse complement.
CATGCTTAAACGTTTATCCGGTTCCGGGCAGCGCCGCAACAGGTAGCGCATATCATCAATAAAGCCAAGGTCGAACATGCGGTCAGCTTCATCCAGGATTACAACTTCACAGGATTTAAGGCTGAAAACTTTCTGTTTGAAAAAGTCGATGGTACGGCCGGGGGTGCCAATAAGAATATCGACACCATTCAGCAGTATGTTTCTCTGTTTCTCATAATCGGTGCCGCCGTATGCGAGGCCGAGAGTCAGGCCGGTGTGTTTACCGATAATGGAAGCATCTTTATGTATCTGTATCGCCAGTTCACGGGTCGGTGCCAGAATCAATGTGCGTATATGAGTTTTATGGTGCTTTTCATGTGTTGTGTTTGTCAGTAGATGATTGAAGCATGCCACCATGAAGGCTGCGGTTTTACCGGTTCCGGTTTGCGCTTCGCCGGCGACATCTTTGCCGGTAAGCGCAATAGGTATACTCTGAGCCTGTATGGGTGTGCAAAATTCAAACCCAGCGTCGTCCAGGCCTTTGATTATTGATGGATCGATGTCGAAATCGGTAAAACGTTTTTCAGTGAGGTGATGATTCATGGGGGTAGCTTACAGTAAATTACAAGGAACTTCGATTAAGGGGTGTACAATTATAAAAAATAGTCTATTATAGAGCCCATCATTATCTTGATGTTGATTTCCGGTTCCATCGAATCGAAACATGCTAATCAAAACTTACGAATCAAAACTTAGGTTAAAATTCATTACAATCTTTTTCGCAAGCGCGATAATTCTATAATAACTATCTATTATAACTACAGTACAAAAGAGGTTCCACGTTGAGCAACGATATTGTTTACGTTACAGATGATTCTTTCGAAGAAGACGTTTTAAAATCTGAAATCCCTGTGTTGGTTGATTACTGGGCTGAGTGGTGTGGGCCGTGCAAAATGATTGCGCCACTGCTGGATGAGATTGTCGGGGATTATGCAGGTAAACTAAAAATAGCCAAATTAAATATTGATGAGAATTCGGCAACACCGCCCCGGTTTGGTATTCGTGGTATTCCGACATTAATGATATTTAAGGATGGCGATGTTGAAGCCACCAAAGTTGGTGCTTTGTCAAAATCTCAGCTAACAGCATTTATTGACAGCAACTTGTAGTTATTATCGTCATTTTATATAACGACTGCATGGATGCAAAAAAAACAGTGGTGTCAGTGAATGAGCCGGCGGCTTTTGTTTTCTTGCAGTTGTGATGAATAATATTGCAAGCCATTATATTTTTATAGGCATAAAATTCTTTTTTATGTGAACCAGTAATTTCAGAGGCCGGTCTGTTGGCCTCCGCTTAACAACTGAACAGACATCAAATAATAACTCCTGAACTCAAATCTAACGACCTTTCCCATTATGAATCTTTCCGAATTAAAATTAAAACCCGTTCCTGAATTGCTTGAAATTGCTGCAACCATGAAACTTGATAATGTTTCCCGATCGAAAAAGCAGGACATTATCTTTGCCATTCTCAAGTCACACGCAAAAGGCGGTGAAGATATTTTTGGTGGAGGTGTGCTGGAAATTTTGCAGGATGGTTTCGGTTTTTTACGTTCCGCTGAAGGTTCCTATCTGGCCGGGCCTGATGATATCTATGTATCACCCAGTCAGATCCGCGGTTTTAACATGCGCACCGGTGATACTATTGAAGGGAAAATCAGACCACCAAAAGATGGCGAACGTTATTTTGCCATGCTTAAAGTGGACAAGATTAATTTTGATTCACCGGAAAATACCCGTAATAAAATTGCTTTTGAAAATTTAACGCCACTGCATCCGAATGAACGATTGATTATGGAACGTGGTAATGGCAGTACCGAGGATATTACCGCCCGTATTATCGATTTGATGTCACCGATTGGCAAAGGTCAGCGTGGTTTGATTGTATCACCTCCCAAAGCCGGTAAAACCATGATGTTGAATCATATTGCGCAGTCGATTGCGGCGAATAATCCTGACTGTTATCTGATTGTATTGCTGATTGATGAGCGCCCGGAAGAAGTGACTGAAATGGAACGCAGTGTGCGCGGCGAAGTGGTGTCATCAACCTTTGATGAACCTGCCAGTCGTCATGTACAGGTGGCGGAGATGGTAATTGAAAAAGCCAAACGTCTTGCCGAGCACAAAAAAGATGTGGTTATCCTGCTGGATTCGATTACCCGCCTGGCACGTGCTTATAACACAGTGATTCCATCATCGGGCAAGGTGTTAACCGGTGGTGTTGATGCACACGCTTTACACCGGCCGAAACGTTTCTTCGGTGCTGCACGAAATATCGAAGAAGGCGGTAGTATTACGATTCTGGCAACGGCACTGGTGGATACCGGTTCAAAAATGGATGAAGTGATATATGAAGAATTCAAGGGTACCGGTAATATGGAGATCCATCTGGACCGTCGCATTACCGAAAAGCGTATCTTCCCGGCAATTAACATTAACCGTTCCGGCACCCGTCGTGAAGAGCTGCTGACCAAGCCGGATGAGCTGCAGAAGATGTGGATATTGCGTCGCCTGCTGCAACCAATGGATGAGATCGGTGCGATTGAATTTCTTATGGGCAGACTGCAGGCCACAAAAACGAATAGCGAGTTTTTTGATTCAATGAAAGGCTAGTGAAGCTCTGAGTAAGTTATGAATTGTTAGCAGGAATGCTTGCTGACGGTTCATTGCATGTCGACCGGTGATGTCGATCATCTTTTTTGTTTTATAAAATACCCGTTTAAGCGGGTATTTTTTATGCTTCATTTATTATGCTAATGCTGAAAAACGTTTTTTTTATTTTTTTTGTATTGATGTTTAGCTCTTTCTGTCTGCAGGCGGAAGTGGTTAATGTGGCGGTGGCCAGTAATTTTACACCGGCATTAAAACAGCTGGCGACTGACTTTGAAAATAAAACAGGCCATCATTTGCGCATCAGTAGCGGCTCCAGTGGCAAGCTGTTTGCACAGATTACGCATGGTGCGCCTTTTGATATTTTTCTGTCAGCCGATGAAGAGCGTCCTGATCTGCTGGTAAAGGCAACTCGGGCTAAGGCAGAAAATACTTATATTTATGCACTGGGCAGGTTGCTATTGTTATCAAATATACAGGCGGAAAACTGCCAGAATATTTTGCACTCAAAACAGTTGATGCGGCTGGCGATTGCCAACCCGGCGACGGCACCCTATGGCAGTGCGAGTAGGGAAGTCCTTGTTCATCTTGGTGTGTGGCAGGGCTTGCAGCCAAAACTGGCCACGGGTGAAAATATAATGCAGGCAATGCAATATGTGGTCACCCGGAATGCTCAGGCGGGTTTTGTGGCAAAATCACTGCTTCATATGGGTAAAGCCATCGACAACAGTTGTATCTGGGAAGTCCCTGCTGAACTGCATCCGCCTATCCGGCAGAAAATGCTGTTATTAAATAAAGCAGGGAACAAAGCGGCGGCATTATCTTTTATGCAATATATGCGCTCTCCGGCAGCCAGAAAAATTATTCAATCCGCCGGATATGATGTGCCGCCAGTAAGGTAATGTTTTTAATACAACTATAAAAATAATGTTAAAAAATGTTTCCTGAGATAGCGCCATTATTATTAAGTTTCAAGCTGGCTGCGGTTACCACTCTGATATTACTGGTAATCGGTACGCCACTGGCGTGGTGGCTGGCAAGGACAAAAATGAAAGCCAAACCGCTGATTGAAGCCGTAGTTGCATTGCCGATTGTGTTACCGCCAACCGTTCTGGGTTTTTATCTACTGGTGCTGCTGTCTCCGCAAAACGGCTTTGGCAGCTGGTGGTTTGAACTTAGCGGGCAGACGCTGACATTCAGTTTTAGCGGTCTGGTGATCGCCTCTGTTATTTACAGTTTTCCCTTTGTGGTGCAGCCATTGCAAAGTGCTTTTGAATCAGTGGGTAAGGATTTGATGGAGGCTGCTTATACTCTGGGAGCGAGACCACTTGATGCTTTTTTCAGTGTTGCCGTACCATTGGCGCGATCCGGATTTGTTACCGGTGGTGTGCTGGGGTTTGCCCATACTCTGGGTGAGTTCGGGGTGGTGTTAATGGTTGGCGGCAATATTCCCGGTGAAACCCGTGTGGTTTCGATAGCCATTTACGATCATGTGGAAACGCTGGCCTACGATCAGGCGCATATACTGTCGGCTATTTTGTTGTTTTTTGCCTTTTCAGCAATGCTGATGATGTATGTCGTTAATCACCATTTGAAGGTGAAACGATGACATTGGGTTTTTGTTCGATACGGTTGCAACGTGCCGGCTTTTTGCTGCAAGCTGAATTCAGTCTGCCGGAAAAAGGGGTATTAGGTATTTTTGGCCATTCCGGGTCAGGGAAAACAACGTTATTGCGTTGCCTTGCCGGGCTGGAGCAGAATGTTCAGGGGCGGATCGAGGTGCAGGGGAAAACATGGCTTGATGAAAATACCTGTCTATCCAGTCAGCAGCGGGCGATTGGATATGTTTTTCAGGAAGGGCGTTTGTTTCCACATCTGAGTGTCTCCGGCAATCTGGACTATGGTGCCAGTCGAACCCCGAAAAATTCAGATACTATAAAACGGGAATATCTTTATCAGCTGCTGAACATTGCACATTTGCTTAAACGTTATCCACAACAGTTGTACGGTGGTGAAAAACAGCGGGTTGCGATTGGTCGTGCATTGTTAACAAGCCCGCAAATGTTATTACTGGATGAGCCCCTAGCTTCACTGGATGAGAGCCGAAAGCAGGAAATATTGCCATATCTTGAAACACTGCATGAAGAATTAAGTATTCCGATGTTATACGTCAGTCATAATCTGGATGAGATGCTGCGTTTGTGTGACAGTATGCTGGTGATGGTACAGGGACAGGTTGAGTACCAGGGGGATTTGCATGAGGTGCTGGTATCGCCGCGCTCACCGCTGGCAAAAGTTGAGCTTGCGGCGGCGGTACTTGAGGGCACGGTATCCAAACAGGAGAAAAACTTTGTTATCTCCACCGTACACACGGTAAACGGGAATGTGTTTCAGGTGCCGGGTTTAATGCCTATCGGTAAACATGTACGTTTAATTGTATTTGCCAGTGATGTCAGTCTGTCGGAGCATCGAGCGACGCAAAGCAGTATTCTGAATATTATAGAAGGCAGGGTGTCAGCGGTGCTTGATAAAAAAGATGGTCGTGTGTTGCTGCAGATAAACTGTAATAATGATATTGTGTTGTCACTGATTTCAGTTAAATCATTTGAGCGGCTTGCGCTTGTTTTGAATAAAAAGATTTATATACAGGTGAAAGCGGTAGTTACTAAAAAGCAGTAAATCGTTAAAGAGCAAGTGCCGTGAATAGTCATTAGTGCAATTCTGCTCAAATCCTTAGTATATTCTCCCGGAACTTCGCGATTAAAACCATGTGCTTTAGTGCCATGACCTTAGCCCGAATATTTCACCAGAATTATGCATTCCTATGAAATATTCGGGTGAGTGATATGGCAACAGAGTATTGCTGTGTTTTTGCAGTAATATGACGCGGATGTTTGAGTCTGTATTTGTCCGGGTGTTTTAAGATCTTCTCCGCTGGTCGTGATGACTGGTGTTATAAGGATGGCAGCTGTTATCAGTTTCAGTGGTTATCATTTTCATGATGATGCGTGTTGTTTCATGCTGAAAAGATATCTGATCACTATAAAATAAGCGATGGACTTTCAGTTCATCATCGTTGGCTTATAAAACATGTCACCATTGTTCCGTTAATGCTGCAGTAATAAAATATATTTTTTTCTTGACCTGGAGTTAACTCCAGAGTGTAAGCTGTTTAAAAATAGTAATTAAAAAATAATTTGAACCTGGAGTTAACTCCGGATTGTCGTAGTTAGTATCGAGTATCAGTCAATTTGGATCGTAATATAATGAACCAGCAAAGCAGTTATCGTATCGATGTATACATTGTTACCCTGTTTGCTGCTCTGCTTAGTCAATCTGCTTTTGCTCATGATCCCGTTTTTGGACTGGGACCTCATGTTCTGTTTAAAGGAGGTGTTGAAATCGCACCGGAAGTTTTTATCGACAGGGCCGGTAACAATAAACGCAATGTGACAGGTCTAGAGTTGACTTACGGCATCACCGGTGACTGGGCTGCCGGTGTTGATCTTCCCTATGTCAATAAATCGACTGGCAACTCATCAGACAGTGGACAGGGTGACCTGCGTTTATTCAGTAAATACCGTTTCTGGCGAAAAGACGGACCTGGCGTGCAACAATCAATGACGGTAGCAGTTAAAGTCAAGTTGGATACAGGGAACATTGATGACAGCAGCGGTAGGACGGATAGCCTGCTTGGTCTGGCCTACGGTTATGAAAGCCGTAAATGGTATCGCTGGGCGGCATTGCGATATCTGTTTAATGGTGAAAATGATGCTGGTTTACGTCGCGGTAACAAAGTTTTATATGACCTGGTTGGCGGGCTAAGGCAGCATCAGACAGGTTACCTGGAACCAGACACTGTGTGGTTACTGGAACTCAATGGTGAATACAGTGAACGCAATGAACTGAAAGGTTCCGCACTGGCGAACAGTGGTGGCAATGAAATTTTTGTTTCCCCCGGCATATTCTGGACCTTGCGTAATTTTGCAGTAAAAGCGGGCGTACAAATTCCGTTACTTTCTCAGTTAAATGAAAATCAGCAGAGAACAGATTACCGCGCTCGGCTTATTCTGGAGTGGCATCTGTAATTCCTGGTCGATATCTTGATTGTCGGTCAGCATCAGGAGATAACATAATGAAAAATATATTTAATAAAGGTCTGCTAGCTGTGGTGTTGTTATTAGCCGTAGCACAAACGGCGTTGGCCGCTACAACTGTGTATTCAATTCGTGTAGACGGTCTGGCCTGCCCTTATTGTGCATACGGTATCGAGAAAAAATTAAATGAAATTGACAGCGTAAAATTTATCGATATGGATCTCGACAAAGGTATCGTCACCGTTGAAAGCTATAACATTAAACTGAATGATAAACAACTTGAGCAGCTGTTTCAGGATTCAGGGTTTACCTATCGTAGTAAAACGGAAACTGAAAAATGAAATCAGCTGCCTCAAATTTGAAAACCGAAATGCGCAGAAATGTCGGCATGAGTTTTTTTACCCTGTTTGCCAGCAGTGGCACACTGATATGCTGTGCCCTGCCGATCATTCTGGTGACACTGGGTATGGGGGCTACCGTTGCGGCATTAACCAGTACGTTTCCGTTTTTAATTGTTCTTAGCCAGCACAAAATCTGGGTGTTTATTTTTTCGGGTTTGATGCTGGCAGTGTCAGCCTGGTTTATTTATCGACCAAATCAAAGCTGTCCGGTGGAACCGCTAGCGGCCAGAGTTTGCGAGGCATCTAAAATATGGAACAAACGTATCTACTGGTTTTCGGTGATTATCTGGAGTATTGGTTTTTTTGCCGCCTTTGTTGCGTTACCAGTTCGTATGGCTCTGGGGCTGTAAAACCAGAGTACTAAACTATATCTGGAGGAGATAAAGTAATGAACTTTTTTATGAATATTAGAAACATGTTACTGATGATGTTAATGGTGATGGCCGATTTTAATGCATGGGCTGAAATATATGATTATCATGCTGATGTAAAAGGCATGGTCTGTGCTTTTTGTGCCTACAGTGTAAGTAAAAATATCAGTCAGCTTCCCGGTGTTGATGCAGACTCGGTAAATGTGGATTTGAAAGGCGGACAACTTGATTTTCGTTCGGATCAGAAGGTATCTGAGCAGAAAATTTCGGCTCTGTTTAACGAGTCAGGATTTACGGTCAGTAATTTAACGGTAAGCGAAATGCCTGTAAATATCTCAAACGTGAAAAACACAGTCAGTCTTGATTTGCAGCTGGATGTTTTTAAAATTGATCAGTTAACCGGTGTCATTGAAGCCATTGGAAATATTGCAGCCCGCTCAGCTTCGCGGCTGGTCATTAATGCGCCAGCTGCTCAGGAAGAGACTATTTTAAAGCCCTTGTTAATGGGGCGTCAGCAGGTGATTAAAGTCCGTTTTATTCCTGTTGAGTCGGATAAGGTTCGTTTGCAGTTATTCGATACCAGGGATGATCGTGAATCCTGAGATATGTCACAAAAGCAATAACGATGTGCACTATTCCGGGGGTATAAAGGGAGGCCCCCGGTTTTTGCTGTTCACTGTCAGGTTTTTTCTCTGGCAATCGCTCTGTGTCCAATGTCGGTTCGAAAATAGACATTGTTCCAGCTGATTTTTTCTACAAGTTGATAAGCAAGTTTTTGTGCCTGTGTTACCGAGTCACCCAGAGCGACGGCGCATAAAATACGCCCGCCGTTGGTGATAACATTGCCATCTTTTTGTGCAGTGCCGGCGTGAAAAACTTTTGTGTTTTTGCTTTCGGTGTTTTCCAGCCCGCTGATGATGTCACCTTTATCATAAGCTTCCGGGTAGCCGCCGGCGGCTAATACCACACCCAGTGCGGTACGTTCATCCCACAGGGTTTCGGTCTGGTCCAGTTTGCCGTCTATGGTATCCAGGCAGTGCTGTATCAGGTCAGATTTCAGGCGCATCATGATGGGCTGTGTTTCGGGGTCGCCAAAACGGACATTGTATTCCAGTACTTTGGGAATGCCTTCGCTGTTAATCATAACGCCGGCATATAAAAAACCGGTAAAAGCATTGCCTTCATCAGCCATACCTTTTACTGTCGGCTTGATTACCATCTCAATGATACGGTCGTGCATTTCTGCGGTAACCACCGGTGCTGGCGAGTAGGCCCCCATGCCGCCGGTATTGGGGCCCTTGTCACCGTTATCACGGGCCTTGTGGTCCTGCGAGCTGGCCATCGGTAGAATGTTTTTGCCGTCGATCATGCAGATGAAGCTGGCTTCTTCACCGTATAAAAATTCTTCAATGACGACACGGGCGCCGGCATCACCGAATTTATTGCCGGCAAGCATGTCCTTAACCGCAGCAATGGCTTCCTCATTATTTTGTGCCAGGATGACGCCTTTGCCAGCCGCCAGGCCATCGGCTTTGATAACAATGGGTGCACCTTTTTCTTCGATGTATTCAACCGCAGCTTCGATTTCAGTGAAATTGCTGTAAAAGGCGCTAGGAATATTGTGTCGTGCAAGAAAATCCTTGGTGAATGCTTTTGAGCCTTCAAGTTGCGCAGCCGCTTTGGTCGGGCCGAATATCTCCAGGTTGTTTTCGGTGAAGATATCAACAATGCCATTCACCAGTGCAGCTTCCGGGCCGACAATGGTCAGGTCGATCTGTTTCTGTTGGGCGAAATCAAGTAATGCAGAAATATCTTCAGCACCAATGCTGACGTTTTCAATATTGTTTTCCAGTGCGGTGCCGGCATTGCCGGGGGCAACAAAGACCTGCGAAACCAGGGGGGATTGTGCTGCTTTCCAGGCCAGTGCGTGTTCGCGACCGCCACTACCGATGATTAAAACTTTCATGGTTATTTAAGATGGATTTAAAAATTCATATTTTACACTTTTTACTGTAGCGGCGTAGGTGTCGAAGCAAACTTATTTTTTGCCGCGAATAACGCAAAAGATGCAAGTATTAAAATTTAGCACAGCTTTACGTTAGCTAGCGGCATTTTTTGTAATTGCCTGCTGACAGCTAAAAAAATAGTGCCAGTCGACATTGCTAATGTTTGAGAGCTTATCGAGTAATAATTGTTGCGGTATGGCTTCTTTGGGAAAGATATCAGTAATCTCGATAAACAGTTGTGCGTACCCCGCCATTTTTCGCCAGTTGAAATCTTCGATACTGGCTGTGCTGTGGCACTGCCCGCAGTGAATGGTTGATGCTGTTATGGTATTTTCCCATTCCTTGACAGGCTTTTTGCAATGCGGACATTGTGGCGCTTTTGACTGTTTCTGGCTGTATATCAGTGTTGCGGTCTGATGCTGGTGTATTTTAATAAAGCAGAATTTATTATTATCTTCATTCGCTTCAAATTGAATCGCGGGGGCGCAACCCAGATAAGCAATATAATCCAGATACCTGTCGCCAATGAAATAATGATGGTTTGCTTTCTGCGGGTTTATTTGTTTTGAGATTAAAGCAATTTCCTGTAATGCCGTGATCAGCGTCGGCAGCGGGGTAATCTTGAATGCTGCCTGTTCAGGACATAAATACAGGGAGCATTGATCAAAGCCTGGATTCATCACTGGTGTATCAGCCGGATTTATCGTTTGACTTTGAGTGGTCTTTTTTTGTTTTATTGGTTTTATCATCGTCATCCATGAGTATGCGGTATGCCGGACCTTCAAGATCTTCAAACTGATCTGATTTTACCGCCCAGAAAAATACCGCAATGATGATAATAACGATGATCAGTGCGACCGGAAGCAACAGGTAAATGATATCCATAGGTTTTTATATTAGCAATTTGTAAGATAAGAAATATTCTTGTGGAGGTAAAACGTTTAATGTTTTATCCGGTTAAGCCGCAGTGCATTCAGTACAACAACCAGCGAACTGGTCGACATGCCAATCGCGGCTAGCCAGGGGTCTACATATCCCATGGCGGCGGCGGGTATTGCGGTTATATTATATAACAGTGCCCAGCTTAAGTTCTGTTTGATAATGCGCAGGGTTTTTATGGCGATCAGGTAGCCGTGGTAGATATGTTCAACATTGTTGCTGATTAAAATCATGTCGGCACTGGCGGCGGCAAGTTGTGTGCCTTTGCCCATGGCAATCGATAGATCTGCACCCGCTAGCACCGGGGCATCATTGACACCATCCCCTGTCATGACCACTATAGCGCCCTGTTGTTGCAGGGCTTTAACCTGTTCCAGTTTGTCTTCGGGTTTCAGGTTGGCCCGGCAGTGCTGGATACCAAGCTGTTGACTGATGCTGCATGCGCTTTGTTCATTATCACCGCTCATCAGATGTGTCTGTTTATTGTGTTGTTTTAGTTTTTCTATCAGGGCTTCGGCTTCGGACCGGATACTGTCGGACAATATAAAGGTAGCGACAAGTTGTTGTTGTGTTGCCAGATAAATTTTACTGTTATGACTGCTTGCATTCTGTTCGCTAATATTGCTGTGCTTATGGATGAATGATTTATTGCCGATAAACCATTCGGTATTGTTAATTATTCCCCGGATGCCAAAACCGGTGCTGTGTCTGAGGTGCTCGACGGCTAACAGTGGCTGCCGGTTTTTATCCAGAATGGCTTTGCCTATCGGGTGTTCGGACTGTGCTTCCAGTGAGGCGGCAACGCTTAATACAAAATCCTTATCAAGGGACTCATCATTGACAATGGTTTTTTCAAGCTGAATTTTACCTTCGGTCAGGGTGCCGGTTTTATCAAAAACAAAATCACTGGCATGGGCCAGCGTTTCAAGGGCATGCGCACGTTTGGGTAACAGACCTATTTTTGCCAACTGCCCGCTGGCGGCAGTAATGGCGGTCGGTGTCGCCAGCGACAGCGCGCAGGGGCAGCTGACCACCAGGGTGGCGATGGTGATGGCCAGCCACTGCTCGGGGTCAACGCTGTACCAGTAATAAGCCACCATGGCAGCAATGGTTAATAATACAGAGACAAACCAGCTGGCAATTTTATCGGCAAGTCTTGCAATTTCCGGTTTTGTGTTTTGCGCATCATCAATCAGTCGCTGTATCGATGACAGTACCGATTCTTCCCCCAGTCTGGTTACCCGGATGATGATCGGATTTTCGGTATTAGTGCTGCCGCCGATAACCTTATCTTTTTCTTTTTTGAAAACAGGCAGGCTTTCACCGGTGATCAGTGATTCGTTAATGCCGGAACTGCCGCTGCTGATGATGCTGTCTGCCGGGATGACTTCACCGGGACGTACCAGCAGATAGTCGCCGGTGTTTAACTCGCTAACCGCAACGTTTTCCTGGTTTTCAAGGTCGGTATCAGCGTTATCTTCGCAGTGATAATCAATTAATCGTGTGGCAATGGCAGGTTTCAGGTTGAGCAGTGCTTCGGTGGCTTCCGAGGTTTGTTTGCGGGCACCAATTTCAAAATAGCGGGCACTTAACAAAAAGAAGGTAAACATGGCTACCGAGTCAAAATAAACTTCACCGCTACCGGTAACAGTGTGGAACAGGCTGGCACTGAAAGCAATGGCAATACCAAGAGAAACCGGTACATCCATGCCTACCCGTTTATTGCTCAGGTCACGCCAGGCGGATTTGAAAAATGTGCTGGAAGCGTAGATTAAAATGGGAATGGTTAATGCCAGGCTTATCCAGCGAAAGCTTTGTTTGAAACCTTGTTCCATTCCCCACCAGTCGCCGGTGTACATGGCCACCGCAAAAATCATTATCTGCATCCCCAGCAGGCCTGATAAGCCCAGACGTTTTATTTGCTGCTTACGTTCCTTTTCGAGAATGCGCTGGTGTTGTTCGGGGTCGTAGGGGTGTGCCAGGTAACCGATACGGGAGATGGACTCGAGTATTTCACTGAGCTGGATTTTGCTGTTGTCCCAGCGCACGCGCGCACGATGGTTGCTGTAATTAATGTCCGCGCTGATGACGCCATGCAATGCGTTTAGATGTTTTTCATTTAGCCAGACACAGGCGGCGCAGGTGATGCCCTCCAGGATAAGAGAAGCTTCAAGGAGGTTGGTGCTGTCGGCATTACGGGTATTTGGATCATAGACTTCATGGACAAATTTATTTTGTATGTTAACAGTGTCGTAGGCTTTTAACTGTTGCAGAAACTCCGGGATGATTTCATTGGGTTTTTCGGGATTGCTGGTGCGGTATTTATAAAAATCATCCATGCCGCTGTCAATAATTGCCTGAGCCACTGCCTGACAGCCATAGCAACACATGGCTTTACTCTGACCCTGATAATCAACAGTAATATCCAGTTGTTCCGGCACAGGAAGACCGCAATGAAAGCATGATTGTGATGAAAAGCTTTTATTCATTTGTTTTTATTGGTAAATAGGCTGGATGTTGGCCTAATAAATGTATAATGGCAAAGATATCATATAGGGATTTATAAATAATTATGACAGCTCCTGTTGCGAGCGCCCATACTTATTTATAAGTTTCCGGTTAAAAGGCATGGAGTTGTTTTGTTGGCTCAATAAACTAAACTGTATCTAATACTATGAAGGCAAAGGCTGTATCTTACTATGAGTACATTTAAACGTATTGATATCGAGCATTTTAAAATAAGTTGTAAACAATGTAATTTGCGTGAATTATGTTTCCCTCATGGTATGAAAGATGAGGAACTAAGTAACCTGGAAGCGGTGGTCGACCAGCCAAAGCCAATTCATAAAAATGATTTTCTGTATCATGACGGTGATGAAACCAGGGCATTGTATGCGGTACGTTCGGGCTGCATTAAAACCATGACTGAAAGTGCCAATGGCGATGAGCAGATTGTGGGGTTTCATCTGGCGGGTGAATTGCTCGGTCTGGATGGTTTTGGTGAAGGCGTGCATACCTGTAATGCGGTAGCGCTGGAAACGTCGAGTATTTGTGAGTTGCCACTTTCTCAGCTGGAATCGCTTTGTCACGAAATCCCGGGACTGCAAAAACAGATGCGCCGTATCATGGGTAAAGAGGTCACCGCTGATCACCGGATGCTTTTATTGCTGGGGAAGATGAGTTCTGAAGAACGTCTTGCCAGTTTTTTGCTGAGTCTTTCAGGTAGAATGGAAGAGCGTCACTGGAAAGGGAATGAATTTAACCTGAGTATGCCGAGGCAGGATATTGCTAATTATCTTGGTATGGCGGTGGAAACCGTTAGCCGCTTATTTGCTTCTTTTCAAAATGAAAAAATTATTAGCGTAGAGCGCAGACACATTACGATACTGGACATGCATCGCTTAAAAACCATGGTTGGCGAGAGTGAAAGTTAGCCGGTTAAGGCTGAAACAGGAATATCTCTTCCAAAAACCTGACAAAATTGCAGATTAATTTGCCTGTAAGTTTAATAAGACTTGATTTAAGTCATGGAAAACCTTCTGGAGATAAATAAAATCCCCCTCCATAAATTGTTCATTGAAATAATAAAATAGCGGTGTATTATGCTGAATGCTTTTAACAAGAAGCTTCCATTAAAACAGGGTGGTACAAGTTGTTCTTGCCTAACTCGAAATTTTTGCTAATGCAGTGCTTGAAACCGCAGTTACAGTCGTCTGATTTAACACACACACTGTTAATTAACGTTTCCTGTAACAATGTGAGCAATATTCATATACTAACAATGTGATATTTTCCGTTTTATTATATATTAATATAATAATATGATTGCCCGGGTGAAATGCAGTGAGAATGCCCGGAAAGAAACAGCTGAATAGAAACAAAAATTAAACAGACTTTTATAAATACTCGAATATAAATTTATTGGACTACATTTTATGAATAATGAAACTATGACCTATGATTATTCCGTTGTACGTCAGTTTGCAATAACGACTATCATTCTCGGCATTGTCGGTATGTTAATCGGTGTGTTAATTGCATCACAGATGGCATGGCCGGTACTTAATTTTGATACGCCCTGGTTGTCTTTCGGCAGATTGCGCCCTTTGCATACCAATGCGGTGGTTTTTGGTTTTGGCGGATCGGCACTGTTTGCGACATCTTATTATGTAGTTCAACGAACCTGCCATGTACGATTGTTTGCGCCGGCACTGGCGCAGTTCACCTTTTGGGGCTGGATGCTGGTTATTGCTTCAGCGGTGGTTACTTTACCGTTGGGTATTACTTCTTCTAAAGAGTACGCTGAACTTGAATGGCCAATCGATATCCTGATTACTGTTGTCTGGGTTGCTTATGCAGTGGTGTTCTTCGGTACGATAGCCAAACGACGGGTTAAACATATTTATGTTGCTAACTGGTTCTTTGGCGCATTTATTCTTACTGTGGCCATGTTACATATTGTAAACAGTGCTGCAGTACCAGTGAGTTTGTTTAAATCATATTCTGCGTATGCGGGTGTTCAGGATGCCATGGTACAGTGGTGGTACGGTCACAATGCGGTAGGCTTCTTCCTTACTGCCGGATTTCTTGGCATTATGTATTACTTTATTCCCAAGCAGGCCGAACGTCCGGTTTATTCATATCGTTTATCGGTGGTGCATTTCTGGGCATTATCCTTTACTTATATTTGGGCGGGACCTCACCACCTGCACTATACCGCGCTGCCTGACTGGACACAGTCATTAGGAATGGTTTTCTCACTGATTCTGCTGGCACCTTCCTGGGGCGGTATGATTAATGGCATCATGACTCTGTCGGGTGCATGGGAAAAACTGCGTGATGATCCGATTCTTAAATTCCTGATTGTCTCGGTTTCTTTTTATGGTATGTCTACCTTCGAAGGTCCGATGATGGCCATTAAAACAGTGAATGCATTATCACACTATACTGACTGGACGATTGGGCACGTACATTCCGGCGCATTGGGCTGGGTGGCTATGGTGAGTATCGGTGCAATGTACTTCCTGATTCCTAAATTATTTGACACTGAAATTTACAGCAAGAAACTGATCGATACCCATTTCTGGATTGCCACCATCGGTATTGTGCTGTACATCTGTTCCATGTGGATTTCAGGCATCATGCAAGGTTTGATGTGGCGTGCGATTAACAATGATGGCACCTTAACCTACAGTTTTGTTGAGAGTGTGCAGGCCATGCATCCGTTCTATATTGTTCGTGCCAGTGGTGGCTTGTTGTTCCTGATCGGTATGCTGATCATGGCTTACAATGTAACGAAAACCATTGCACAGGGGAAAGCAGCCGTGGCTGTCATTCCTGAGCCTGCAGCAGCACACTAGAGTTTAAGAGGAGAATTTAAATGTCAACGATTCAAGATAAAGCTGAAACCAAAGTCGGTGTGCTGATCGTTTTAACACTGATGACAGTGATATGGGGCGGACTTGCACAGATTGTTCCCCTGTTTTTTCAGCATTCAACGACTGAACCGGTGGATGGATTAAAACCCTATACCGCATTGCAGCTGGAAGGCCGTGATATCTATATTCGTGAAGGCTGCGTCGGCTGTCATTCACAGATGATCAGACCTTTCCGTGCGGAAACTGAACGCTACGGCCATTATTCTGTTGCCGGTGAATTTATTTATGATCGACCTTTTCTGTGGGGATCTAAACGTACCGGTCCTGATTTACACCGTGTTGGTGGTCGCTACTCTGATGACTGGCATCGTGTACATCTGACTAATCCACGTGATGTAGTACCGGAATCAATTATGCCGGCCTATCCATGGCTGGCTGAGAATGAGCTTGATGGCAGTCTGATAAAAGACAAGATGTCAACACTGGCTTTTATCGGCCATCCTTATTCAGAGGCTGAAATAGAAGCTGCCCCGGCAGCATTGGAAGGTAAAACTGAACTGGATGCAGTGGTTGCATATTTGCAGGCACTTGGCATACACGTGAAACAGCGCCGTTAACTTTAATAGAGGCTGAACCGATGGATGTTTCAATATTTCAATCAATCTGGACTGTTGTTGCTTTTGTGTTTTTTGTGGGTGTGGTTTTCTGGGCCTGGAGCAGTCGCCGTCAGGGTGATTTTGATAAAGCCGCAAGAATGGCGCTGGATGATGATAAGTCACTGGCAGATGAGCAGTTACGTAATCACTAGACGTCATAATCATTAGCGATATGGCGTTATATTTTGAAGAATAATATTAAGGTTAAGAGGAATTATTATGTCTGACTTTACCAGCGAATTCTGGAGTTGGTTTATCATTGCAATAGCAGGTGGCGGTATCATCTGGCTGTTTTATCTGTTACGAGGCACTAATAAAGCAGAGACCGAGAAAGGTGTACCTACCGGCCATGTCTGGGATGAAGATTTACAGGAACTGAACAATCCATTACCGCGCTGGTGGTTGTTTATGTTTTACTTCACCATTGCTTTTGGTATCGGCTATTTGATTCTTTACCCGGGCATGGGCTCGTATAAAGGCTTGCTTGGCTGGTCGGTCGTTGGTGAATATGAGCAGGAAGTTGCAGATGCGAATACTAAATTCGGCCCTTTGTTTGCGCAATTTGAACAAACCTCCATTGCTGAGTTGGCAACAGATAAAGCCGCGCTGAATGCGGGTGAGCGTTTGTTTGCAAGTTATTGTGCTGTTTGTCACGGTTCGGATGCGCGTGGTGCACCGGGTTTCCCTAACCTTCGTGATAAGGACTGGTTATACGGCGGTAGCGCTGAGCAGATAGAAGCATCGATATTGCATGGTCGTATGGGCACCATGCCTGCATGGGAAGCTGCATTGGGTGGCGATGAAGGTGTTAACCAGGTGGCTACTTATGTTATGAGCCTGGCCGGTCGTGATGTTGATTCCACACTGGCAGAAGC